>JBCNPI010000086.1:0-19225 GCA_039593415.1 Rhizobium sp.
GAAGATCGCCTTGGCAACGGCTTCCTTTTCCGGCTGCAGCACCATGAGCATGCGCTCCTGGCTTTCCGACAGCATCATTTCGTAAGCCGTCATCTGCTCTTCGCGTACCGGCACCTTGTCGAGATCGAGCTCGATGCCGAGGTCGCCCTTGGCGCCCATTTCGACGGCAGAACAGGTGAGGCCGGCGGCACCCATGTCCTGGATGGCGATGACCGCGCCGGTCTGCATCAGTTCCAGGCAGGCTTCGAGCAGGCACTTTTCGGTAAAGGGGTCACCGACTTGAACGGTAGGGCGCTTTTCCTCGATCGATTCGTCGAATTCGGCCGAAGCCATGGTCGCGCCGCCGACGCCGTCACGGCCGGTCTTGGCACCGAGATAGACCACCGGCAGGCCGACACCCTTGGCTTCCGACAGGAATATGGCATTGGACTTGGCAAGGCCGGCCGCAAAGGCGTTGACTAGGATATTGCCGTTGTAACGGGCATCGAATTCGACTTCACCGCCGACAGTCGGGACGCCGAAGGAATTGCCGTAGCCGCCGACGCCGGCAACGACGCCGGAGACGAGATGGCGGGTCTTCGGATGATCCGGTTCCCCGAAACGCAGGGCATTCATGGCAGCGATGGGACGGGCGCCCATGGTGAACACGTCGCGCAGAATGCCGCCTACGCCTGTGGCCGCGCCCTGATAGGGCTCGATGTAGGAGGGGTGGTTATGGCTTTCCATCTTGAAGACGACGCAGTCGCCATCATCGATATCGACGACGCCTGCGTTCTCGCCGGGCCCTTGAATGACACGCGGTCCTTTGGTCGGCAGAGTGCGGAGCCACTTCTTGGAAGACTTGTAGGAGCAGTGCTCGTTCCACATGGCCGAAAAGATGCCGAGCTCGGTGAAAGTAGGCTCGCGACCGATCAGATCCAGAATGCGCTGATATTCATCCGGCTTGAGGCCGTGGGCGGCAATCAGTTCGGGGGTGATCTGGATCGAATTGGAAATGGTCATGGGCGCTCGAGTGTCCTTGCCTGTAAAGGATTTGAAGACCGGTCAGGGATCGGGGTCTCTTTAGCGCAACTCTCCCTGTCGTGCGACAGGAAAATCACCGGCGTTCACAACACGCCGGCATGGATGTGGCGGAAGTCAGCGATGCGGCCCTTGCCGACCGCTTTGCGGGGTCAGAATTTGTAGCCGACCATAAGGCCGACACGCGTCATGCCGCCATTCGGGCCGTCGCAAAGATTAGCATGGGACGAATGCGCAATCTGGGCCATCATGTTCCAGTGGCTGTCGAAATTATAACCGAGACCGGCATATTCGTGGAAGAGCAGACGGCAGCCGAGCATCGGTCCGTGTTCTCTCCAATCGTCGAGGTTGCCCGTATGCACCGTGCCGCCGAAGCCGAGTTCAGTGAAGATGCCATTGCTGTGCGTGAGCGTCCAAGAAAGGCCGCCATAGACCTGCGTGGCAGAGCCTGAGGTGCCGATCGACGTGCCGACGTGGATACGCGGATGGGTTAGCTGATCCTTCCAGTCGGCAGTTGGATTGTAGCCGAAGGGATTGAAGAGCACCTGAATATCCGGAAAGACGCCGTTTTCGTGCTCGTTGCCACTTTGGATGGAGCCGCTGGCGCCGAAACGGAGTTCATCGAATATCTTGACTTGAGGGGCAGGCGCCGCCGCCACCGTGTCAGCTGCGGTTGCGATCGATTGACTTGCGACGAATACCGAACCGACTGTTAGAAAACTCAAAACCAAACGCTTGCTCAAAAAGCCTGCAATAGCCATGCGCTCCCCCTCGTGTACCGGGCGAATCCTCACTTGCATTGATAGAATGGTAGGATGCTAAGTGTCGAGGCAACGAAATCGCATTTGCGCAAGATGTCTGTCGATAAATTGATAAGGCTTGCTTAAATGTGACTATCGTATCCTGATGAGCCGTTTTCCAGCAACCTGCGTAATGTCATGAAGCCAGAAGCGACATCTTTGCGTTGTGGCGGCGACGAAAAGGCGATGCGAACGCGGTGATAGACCCTTTCGATTCGGGCTGCCTTGAATTCATCTTCGTCGTCGATCAATACCCCCTCGGCAAGGGCGGCGTTCTTGAATGTGCCCGAGAGCCAGGGTTCAGGCAGCTTCAGCCACAGGAACGGCAGATGCTGATGTGAATTGAACTCGAATCCCGATAGTGCCTCGCGTGCCAGCTGTTCGCGAGCCTTGATTTCTTCCACGGAGCGACGGCGCAGTTCCAGGGCATGGCCGCCCAGCACGAGCCGGGCACAGGTTTCAGCCAGAATGAAGGGCAGGCCGCCCGTTGTCATCTTATGTGTGACCTTGATGCGCTGGGCGAAATGCGGCGGGCAGGCGACCCAGCCGCCGCGCACGCCGGCCGTCACCGATTTCGACAGGCTGCTGACGACGAAAGTACGCTCCGGCGCGATGGCTGCCATGAGCGGGTTCTGGTCGCCGGTCATGCCGCCATAGAGATCATCCTCGATCAGCCAGACACTGTGCCGGCGTGCGATGGCGGCGATTGCCCGGCGTCTCGCCTCGGGCATCGTTACCAACGTGGGATTATGGGCGGTCGGCATCAGGAAGGCGAGGCGTGGATGCTGCTGCTGGCAAAGACGCTCGAAATCCTCGGGGATCATGCCTTGCTCATCGGAATCCACTAGCACCGTCCGGCGCCCGAGCAGGCGGGCCGCGCGGCTGATCTGCGTATAGGTGAGGTTCTCAAAGACGATCTTGTCACCCGGTGAGGTGACGGCCGATATGACCGCGATGGCGGCGGCATGGGCGCCAAGCGTCGGCACGATCGTCTCGATTGCCGGCTGCCACCCGTTTCGGGCAAGCCATATCTGCCCGGCCTCGAACCAGCTCGCCGGAAAATTCCGCGAATAGGACGAGATTTCCGTCTGGTGCTCGTTGCTTATGTCGGCGAAGAGCTTGCCGATAATCTGGCCCTGGCCGATGTCGGGCGCGGCGGTCGTGTCGAAGCGGATCTTGGCGTCCGGCGTATTCAGGCCGCGGGTGCCGGCGAGCGCCTGCGTGATCGGATCGACAAGCTCGATCTGCTTGCCGTTCGAGCGTTCCAGCACATAGGTGCCGCGGCCGACCTCGCCGGCCACCAGGCCGCGCTCATGCACGAGGGCATAGGCTCTGCTTACCGTGCCGATGGTCACGCCGATATCATAGGCAAGATTGCGCTGCGGCGGCAGCTTGGTGCCTGGAGGCAGCACGCCATGCGTGATCGCGTTCTCGATGGCGTCGGCAACGCGGATATAGACCGGGCCGGTTCCGCTGGAAATGTCAGGTAGCCAATTTGTCATAATGACAATTTCCTAGATTGTCTCCTTTGTTGAGTCAATACTATGAATCAATTCGCATCGTTTGGCTCGATGCGCCAGAATTGTCATCATCAAAAGAGAATGAAGATGAATACAATAGATACAATCTGTCCGATCGCGGCGCGGGAATCGTGCCCGGGAGACAAGGGAATCGGAGCGGCGCAGCCAAAGCCGTATCGATGCGTCGGCTTTGGGCGCTCTTTTTGCAATGGCTGGAGAAGCGTGAAAGCCGACTGGTCCTGCGAGACCTGACGGATGATCAGTTGTGTGACATTGGCTTGACGCGTGGTGAGGCGGCAACCGAGGTCAACAAGTCGTTCTTTTGGGATTGAGCGCAGCCAATGCAAGGCCTTGGCTCGTATCTGGCCCGTTGCCGGTTTATCCGAGGCCTAGAATAGAGAGAACGAAATCCGCCCTTTCCTCGACGCCGGTCTTCGGCAGGACATGGACTTCGTAGCCGAGCGCCGGATAGGCGGCGCTTAACCGCTCATATTCCGCGATAGCTGCGGAGAAGTCATGCCGCCTCTCGCGATCGCCAGCATAGATTTCAGGCCAGGGCGGGGTCAGGAAAACATGTCTGTTGTAGCGATGCAATTGGGAGAGCGAGGCCAGGACAGCCTCGCCCGTCAGAGACTCGAGCGCCGATGCCGCATCGATCAGACCTCTGTCGAAAAAGACCATTCCCGGAATCGCGGTCGCTTCCTTGCGATCTGCAAGCGACATCGCGATGGCCCGGCGCGCAAATGCCGACGCATTGGCCCAGGGCAAGGCCGATCCATCGGCCGCCAATTCCTCAATGACGATGCGCCGCCCCGGCTCCTCGACAACGTGGTGGCCGCGGCGCTTGAGCGCCTGCAGCAAGGTCGATTTACCGCCGCCGGAGCAGCCTGAAAGAATGACAAATCTCTCCATGACAAAATAGTCCCTGGCATCGGGGCTCGTCATGCGCTAACCGCGGCATCGCCCCTGGAGCGGAAAAGCCTCAGGAAATCGGTCTTAGAGTTCCGCTTTTCTTCGAATCGCGAAAATGTTCTATCTTCTTGTTTCTTAACGCCGTACGGAAAACCGCTGCGCACCTTTCTTGGAAATGCTCTAGTTGCAGGCCTTCGAACCCGCAGCCCAGCGATTGACGTCGCCGGTGATGCGGCCGCCGGAGGCGCCGCTCATCATCGGACCGAAGGCCTGCATCTGTGCGGGATTGCCTTCCGCTTGCACAACGAGCGACGGCCGGCCGGTCGGATGTTTCTTGTCGACCACCAGGATGCGCGGGCGACCGGTGAAGGAATTGAGCTCAGGAGACAGCTGATAACCGGTAAAGGCCGGGTCGGACGACTTGAACCAGCAGGCATTGGCGTTGAGCATGATGCGTTCCATCGTCGACAGGGCGCTGTGATCCGTCGCGCTGATGCTCGGCGGGCGCGGACCGCACGAGGTGACCAGCAGCCCAAGCATCGCGATGGCGGCGGCAGAGTAAAATCCTGTCAGGAGATGATGGCGCATCAATTTCTTTCCAATGAGACGGTTAGAGCATGATGCCGAAAAGCGTGACCGGTTTTCGGCATCATGCTCTACTTCTTCGATTCTAGAGCGGATTCAGATTTCAGGTCCTTTCGGTCTGAAATCATCCGGCTCTAGGGCTGGTCTGCCGAAATTTGCCGGATTGCTTTCCGGCGCCCTGCTGGTTTACGCGAAGACGCCGATTTTATGGTTCGGTCTCGGATCGGCCTGTTATCAGGCTGCGACTACGCCGAGTGCGGAGGCGAAGAGGCCGCGTCCGTCGCTGCCGCCATGGGCGGCTTCGATCAGGTTTTCAGGATGCGGCATCATGCCAAGCACGTTACCCTTGGCATTGATGACGCCGGCAATGTCGTTGACCGAGCCGTTCGGATTGGTGCCTTCGGCATAGCGGAAGACCACCTGGCCATAGTCCTCGATCGCCTTCAGCGTGTCGGCATCGGCAAAATAGTTGCCATCATGATGCGCCACTGGGCTGCGGATGATCTGGCCCTTGGCGTAGGCGGCCGTAAAGTCCGTCTCGGCATTGACGACTTCCAGCTTCACTTCGCGGCAGACGAATTTCAGCGAGGCGTTGCGCATCAGCGCGCCCGGCAGCATACCGGCCTCGAGCAGGATCTGGAAACCGTTGCAAACGCCCAAAACCTTGACGCCCTTGTCAGCCTTCTCCTTGATCGCCTGCATGATCGGCATGCGGGCGGCGATCGCGCCGCAGCGCAGATAATCACCGTAGGAGAAGCCCCCGGGAATGACGATCAGGTCGACATCCGGAATCTCGGTCTCCGTCTGCCAGACCGTTACGGGTGCATGGCCGGAAATCTTGGTCAGCGCCGCGATCATGTCGCGATCACGGTTGAGGCCGGGGAGTTGGACGACTGCTGATTTCATGATGCTGATCCCGCAATGGGCGACGTCTAATCGCTGGAATGTGCTTCATGAGCCATACTCCATTGCGGCGGGCAAAGGAAGAATGGCTCGCGAAAGAGGTCAATCAGTCGATCGAAATGCTGAAATTCTCGATGACCGTGTTGGCGAGGAGCTTTTCGCACATGGCCCTAAGATCCGCTTCCGCCTTCGCCTTGTCGGCACCGTCCAGTTCGAGGTCGAAGACCTTGCCCTGGCGAACCTGATGGACGCCGTCAAAGCCGAGTGCGCCGAGCGCGCCTTCGATTGCCTTGCCTTGCGGATCGAGAACGCCGTTCTTCAGCGTGACGGTTACACGAGCCTTGATCACGATTGTCCTTTCTGAACTTACTTGACGAGAACCGGGCCCGTGCCGCGCACGGGTTCGTTTTCATTGATGATGCCGAGGCGGCGAGCCACTTCGGAATAGGCTTCCAGCAAGCCGCCCATGTCGCGGCTGAAGCGATCCTTGTCCATCTTCTCGTGGGTTTCGATATCCCAGAGGCGGCAGGAATCCGGCGAGATTTCGTCCGCGAGGATGATCCGCATCATGTCGCCTTCGAAGAGACGGCCGCATTCGATTTTGAAATCGACGAGCTGGATGCCGACACCAAGGAAAAGGCCGGTCATGAAGTCGTTGACGCGGATCGCGAGCGCCATGATGTCGTCGAGTTCCGCGGGATTGGCCCAGCCGAAGGCGGTGATGTGCTCTTCGGAGACCAATGGGTCCTCGAGCGCGTCGGACTTGTAGTAGAATTCGATGATCGAACGCGGCAGTACCACGCCTTCCTCGATTCCGAGGCGCTTGGCGAGCGAGCCGGCGGCGACATTGCGCACGACGATCTGGAGTGGAATCATCTCCACTTCCTTGATCAGCTGCTCGCGCATGTTGAGGCGGCGGATGAAATGCGTGGGAATGCCGATCTTGTTCAGATGGCTGAAGATATATTCGCAGATGCGATTGTTCAGAACGCCCTTGCCATCGATGACTTCGTGCTTCTTCTTGTTGAAAGCGGTAGCGTCGTCCTTGAAGAACTGGATCAGCGTGCCCGGCTCAGGTCCTTCATAAAGGATCTTGGCCTTGCCTTCGTAAATACGGCGGCGACGGTTCATTGGTATTGTTCTCTGTCTTTGGCGCTCTTAGGATAGCGCAAGTGGATCATATGTGGGCGTCCCCATAACGGATAAGAAGCGAATTCACAATCCGCCTACGCCTCCTTCCTCTGAATTCCGGCCCTGGCGGGGTGCCAATGCCGGGAATCGGGATCCTGTGATGACCTGTTTTACAGGCTTTTGTCTGACGATGGAATGAAGGTGCCCAGTACTTCACAGGCTACTGCATAATTCCTCGAACCGGAATCGATTTAAGGAATTATGCAGTAAATTTAAAGTGCTACAGCGACCTTTGCGCCTCATGCATGACGCCCGGCGCCGTAGGGAGGTGGAGAGGCGCTCCCATCCGCCGTCGGTTGCCGATAAAACTAGGGCTTCAACTGGCTGAGGAACCTGGCGAAGACCATCGTGCCTTCGGGCCAAGGCCCATGGCCGGATTCGGCATTGATGTGGCCGGATTCTCCGGCATCGATCAGCAGCGAGCCCCAGCTATTGGCAATGTCGTCGGCGTGTTCGTAGCTGCCGAAGGGGTCGTTGCGGCTGGCAATGGTGATTGACGGAAACGGCAAGGGATCGCGCGGGTACGGACCGAAGGTCATCAGATGCTTCGGCCGGATGCCGGAATTGGCGACATCGGGCGGCGCGACGAAGAAGGCGCCGGCGACCTTACTGCGGAAATGCGGGATCGCATGGATTACCGAAGGGACGCCGAGGGAATGCGCGACCAGCACGACCGGCTTGTCTGAGGCGTTCACCTCTTCGGCGATGCGGGCGACCCAATCATCGCGGACGGGCTTGGACCATTCGGCCTGTTCCACGCGCCGCGCCGTCGAGAGCTTCTGCTCCCAGCGCGTTTGCCAATGGTCCGGGCCGGAATTGGTATAGCCGGGAATGATGAGGATATCTGCGTCGGAGGTCTTCATGATGGCGCGATGTGGAAAAGGTGAACCCAACTGTCAAGGGAAAAGGCGACAATTGCGGCAAAATTTGCTAATACTGGCTCCGCCGGTAGCGAATGACGATGTCGGCATCCATTTTGCCGCCATCCTAGCATCGCCGACCAGCATATCGAGGTTGAGGAGGAGAGCATTATGACGGCCTTTCATGTCATGGCCGGAGCGGACCGTAGTTTCGCCCGTCCTGCCATTCGCAAGATAGGTGTTGCCGATCTCGTCGATGCCCTGAAGCTAGGGCTCGACGATTTCAGCGAGAAGCCATCGCATTATGTCTTCCTGTGTCTGATGTATCCGATAGCCGGCATTGCGCTTGCGATCTGGAGCACCGACCAGAACCTGCTGCCGCTGTTGTTTCCATTGATGTCCGGATTTGCCCTATTAGGCCCGATGGCCGCGATCGGCCTCTACGAGATCAGCCGGCGGCGGGAAAAGGGGCTGGATACGTCTTGGAGCCATGCATTCGATGTGCGGTTCTCGCCGGCTCTGCCGTCGATCATCGTTACGGGCCTCATGCTGTTCGGCCTGTTCATCGTCTGGCTCTTCGTGGCACAGAACATCTACTTCATCTTTTTCGGCGACGGCGTGCCGCCCACGCTCTCGTCCTTCGTGTCGAGTGTGCTCACGACGCGCGAAGGCATGGCGATGATGTTTTGGGGTGATCTGATCGGCTTCGCCTTTGCGCTCGTCGTGCTGGCGACCACGGTCGTCACTTTCCAGATTCTGCTGGATCGTGATGTCGGTGTCGTCGCCGCGATCGATGCCAGCATCCGGGCGACGCTGATCAATCCGATCCCGATCGCGGTCTGGGGCCTTATCGTGGCTGCGCTGCTCGTGATCGGAACCATCCCGATCTTTGCGGGACTGGCGGTCGTCATGCCGATACTCGGTCATGCATCCTGGCACCTCTACCGCAAGCTGATAGTGACCGTAGGTTAGGGCGACCGCCTGAGCAGACAGGCCGCTACTGTTGGAACCGCGGCGCGGCTTTTACGTTGATCCGCATCATAAGGAGATGCGGATCATGGCGCGACTTACCCATATTTTCACCCGTTTTGCAGTCTTGGTTTCGGAATGGGCCGGCAAGCCGGTCATTTTCGTGCTGGCGCTGTTTTCGGTGGCTGTTTGGGGGGCTACCGGGCCGATCTTCGGTTATTCCGACACATGGCAACTGATCATCAACACCAGCACGACGATCATCACCTTCCTGATGGTTTTCCTGCTTCAGAACGCGCAGACGCGCGATACACGAGCCATTCAAGCCAAGCTCAACGAACTGATCCTGACAAGTACGGCTGAAAATCGCTTCATCGGGATCGAAAAGCTGGACGAGGAGGACTTGAAACATCTCGCTGGTCTCGTCGAGAAGGCGGCGAAGCGTCACCGTGAACAGCACAAGGACGAGGCGGGCGAGAGCGTCGAGCATAGCGGTGCGGCCGCCCTCGAAGCCGCGAATAACAGAAAGAGGCGGCGCGTCAACCGCACCGCCTCAGATAAGTCTAAATTAGAAAACGGAAACTCTAGCCGAAAACCCGCTTGAAGATCGTGTCGACATGCTTGGTGTGATAGCCAAGGTCGAATTTTTCGCGGATTTCTTCTTCCGAGAGAGCGGCGCGCACTTCCTGATCAGCCAGCAGCTCCTCGAGGAAGTCCTTGCCTTCTTCCCAGACTTTCATGGCGTTGCGCTGGACGAGCCGATAGGAATCCTCGCGGGAGACGCCGGCCTGGGTCAGCGCCAGCAGCACGCGCTGCGAATGAACAAGTCCGCGGAACTTGTTCAGATTCTTCATCATATTGTCCGGATAGACGAGAAGCTTGTCGATGACGCTGGTGATGCGGGCGAGCGCGAAATCGAGCGTGACGGTCGCATCGGGGCCGATCATGCGCTCGACGGAGGAGTGCGAGATATCGCGCTCGTGCCAGAGAGCGACATTCTCCATGGCCGGGATCGAGTAGGAGCGGACCATGCGAGCGAGGCCCGTCAGATTTTCCGTCAGCACCGGATTGCGCTTGTGCGGCATGGCCGATGAGCCCTTCTGGCCGGGGGAGAAATATTCCTCCGCTTCCAGAACTTCCGTGCGCTGCAGGTGGCGAATTTCGGTGGCGAGACGCTCGATGGAGGAGGCGACAACCCCGAGGGTGGCGAAGAACATCGCATGACGGTCGCGCGGGATGACCTGGGTCGAGACCGGCTCCGGCTTCAGGCCGAGGGCTGCTGCGACATGCTCTTCGACGCGCGGATCGATATTGGCGAAGGTGCCGACGGCGCCGGAGATGGCGCAGGTGGCGACTTCCTCGCGGGCGGCGATCAGGCGCTGCTTGCAGCGCTCGAATTCGGCATAGGCGAGCGCCAGCTTGACGCCGAAGGTGGTAGGCTCTGCATGAATGCCATGCGAACGGCCGATTGTGACCGTGTCCTTATGTTCGAAAGCCCGGCGTTTCAGGGCTTCCAGCAGCTTGTCGATATCGGCAAGCAGCAGGTCGCTGGCGCGCACCAGCTGGACGTTGAAGCAGGTATCGAGCACGTCCGAGGAGGTCATGCCCTGATGGACGAAACGGGCGTCTGGACCGACGATTTCGGCCAGATGCGTCAGAAAGGCAATGACATCATGCTTGGTAACGGCTTCGATCTCGTCGATGCGGGCGACGTCGAAAGTGGCCTTCCCACCCTTTTCCCAGATGGTGTCTGCAGCCGACTTCGGGATAACGCCGAGAGCGGCCAGCGCATCACAGGCATGGGCCTCGATCTCGAACCAGATACGAAACTTGGTTTCGGGCGACCAGATGGCGACCATTTCCGGTCGAGAGTAGCGCGGGATCATGGGCTCAAAGCTTTCTTGGCTGACGGAAAGGGAAAAGTCGGCGCCCCATAACAAAGACGGGCGGCAATCACAATGTTTCAAGGGCACAATGTTTCAAGGGCACAATGTTTGTCGAACCAATCTTTCGTGCGCCTTAACGGACATGTCGTGCAAGATAGGCCGAAACAACGATCAGGCATAGCAGGCCGAGCGGCAAAAACAGGGCGAGGCCGAGGACGGCGAACTGGTAGACGGCGCTGGCGCCGGTAAACAGGAGCTGGAAAGCCCAGATTAGCGAGCCGAACGGTGCATGCCAGCGCGAATAGAACCAGCGATAGTCCATAGCGAACAAGAATGCCGTCATGGCCGCCGTGCCGATGGCCAGCACCAGAAAGAAGGCGGAGAAACGCGCACTTGTCGGTCTGTGGCGAGTGAAGCGCCGGGCAAGCGGCACGAAAATCGGCCAGGAGAGGGCGCCGCCGAAGAAATAGACGAGCGTAAGGGCGGTTAGGTGGCTGGTCAGAAGGCCGTGGCGCAAATAGAGAGCTGTCAATGCCGACGCCGACATGGCCATGCCCCAGCCGATCGCACCGCTGAAGACTTCGAAACAATGCGATGCGACGGACCGCGTCCTGCCCGCCGCGCTGAAATGGGGCGGATTAATTCGATCCAACGCGGCCTCGTTCGGCGGCAGCCCTGAGATCGCCGACCGTCTGTCGGTAGGCTTCGACCGATCCGCCCTTGAAGATGGCAGAACCTGCGACGAGGACATTGGCGCCGGAAGCCGCAATGAGAGGAGCGGTGTCGACCGAAACGCCGCCGTCGACTTCGAGCTCGATCGGCCTGTCACCGATCATGGACTTGGCGTTGCGGATCTTATCGGCCATGGCGGGGATGAATTTCTGTCCGCCGAATCCCGGATTGACCGACATGATCAGGATCAGGTCGATGTCGTCGAGCACGTTTTCCAAGATGGATAGCGGCGTTGCCGGATTGAGGGTAACGCCGACCTTCTTGCCGAGATGACGGATCGTTTGCAGCGAACGATGCAGATGCACGCCGGCTTCTGCATGGACCGTGATGCGGTCGCAGCCGGCCTTGGCGAAGGCTTCCAGATAGGGGTCGGCCGGCGAGATCATCAGGTGGCAGTCGAAAGTCGCTGACGTATAGGGGCGCAGCGCCTTGATGACATCGGCGCCGAAGGAGATGTTGGGCACAAAATGGCCGTCCATGACGTCCAGGTGGATCCAGTCGGCTCCGGCTTCGGTCACGTCCTTGACTTCCTGACCGAGCTTGGCGAAGTCGGCTGCGAGAATGGAAGGGGCAATGCGGATCGGCAAGGTCATGGGTAGCTGAGCTCCATCTGATTATTTCGCGCCTGGATTACCACCGCTGCAACGGGCAAACAACCGCCAGAACGGCTTGCCTCAGTTCGATGGCGTCGTCACCGGCACGAAGGCATTGCCACGCCATTCCAGCAAGCGAAAGGGATTTTCGGTCAATTCGTGGTTCTGCCCGAAGGCGATCGGACCGATTGCCGTCTGGAATACCGTGCCGACGAGCTTATCGGCAATCGGCTTGTTTTCGGCTTTCGCACCTGAAGCTGCCTGACTGGCGATCTGAGCGGCGGCGGCGGCCGGCAGGATATATCCATCCGGTTCGATGCCGGCAGCGTGCATGGCCTGCATGGCCGGCTGTGCCGCCGGCAGGCTGGCATAATCAGGCAGCGCGATCGCCTGTACGCCCTCCAGCAAAGGCACCGGCTGGTCAGTAGCGCGCATGGCATCGCCGCCCATCAGGACCAGCGGGATGTTCTCGCTCTTGGCGTCGCGGGCAATCACGGCGACATCGCTGCGGTCGCCGCCGACGAAAACGCGCGTCGCGCCGGCTTTCTTGAGACGGCGCACAAGCGCGATCTGCTGATCCTGGCCGGGGCGGTAGGTATCGGTGAAGACGGGCTTCAGCCCTTTTTCCTCAAGCGCGCTGCGGATCGCACCGATCAGTTCTCGGCCGTGGATCGTGCCGTCGTCGATCAGCGCCATCGGCTCCGCCGCCCAGTTTTTCAGGATAGTTTTGATGGCCATCGCCGCCTCGGCACTGTCCAATGGAGCGAGGCGAAACAGTGGCCAGCCGTTCTTCAGAGCATCCTCCATGAGGATACGGGAACGCACGGAAACGGTAACGACGGGAATGCCGGCATCCTTGAGACGCGGCAGTGCGCCCTCCAGGGTCTCGGTGCAGAGAAAGCCGATCGCGATCTGCGCTTTGGCAGCTACCAATGCATCCGCGGCAGCCCGACCGCCATCTTCGGTGCAAGGCTCGTCTATGACGGTTGCCTCATCCTTTTGGGCCTGGATTTCGAAATTGGCTCCGGCGATGATCTCGGTGCCCAGCATCGCAAAGTTGCCGTCCTGCGGTGCCACCACTCCGATATGAATTCCCGCAGCGTAGCTGCTGCCTGCCGCCGAAAGCAGCACAAACAGGAGCGGAAGGCGACGCAGAACGTTCATCGATCGATTATCCCGAGCAAATTTTCTGCTCTATTTATCCGTCTGAAGGGGATCGTCAAAGAAAAAGCAGCAAAATCCGTTCGTTTTCAATAATGCTATTGTAGAAAAGCTAACGCCTGCCCGCCATATTGAATGAAGACAGGGTATCACAGAAAAATGGAGATGGTGGTGCTAGACAGGAAGCGTATGGACCCCGCGCTTTATCGCGATGCCATGAGCCGCTATGCGGGACATGTGCAGCTCGTGACGACAGCCCTCGGGGCGGAGCGGCGCGGCGTGACGATTACCGCCGCCTGCTCGGTGTCGGACGATCCTGCGACGGTTCTGATCTGCCTCAACAACAGCAACGAGAAGAACGAGATCTTCTTCAAAAGCGGCATATTCGCTCTCAATACGCTCAGTGCGGATCATCAATCTCTGGCGGATGCCTTTTCCGGGAAGACCCAGTTGACCGTCGATGAACGCTTCGCCGCGGGCAAATTCGAGACGCTGGCAACCGGCGCGCCGGTGCTTGCCGATGCGCTTGCCGCTTTCGATTGCCGGGTGATCGAGATCAAGCAGGCTTCCACCCACAACATCATCTTCGGCGAGGTGATGGCCATTCGCTACAGCGAGCCAAAGCCGGCATTGCTCTATATGAACCGAGGCTATCACACGCTATAACCCCTGCAAGGGAGTTATCATGGCGGATCAGACATCACTTTCGCTGCCGAGTTCGATCGATGAGACGATAGCGTTGCTCGGCGCCCATGACTATCTGGCCGGGCGCGCGCTCGGCACGGTCCTGTTTCTTGCATTGAAGATGAGGCGGCCGCTCTTTCTGGAGGGGGAGGCCGGTGTCGGCAAGACGGAAATCGCCAAGGTGTTGTCGAAGGCGCTCGACCGGCCACTGATCCGCCTGCAATGCTATGAAGGGCTGGATGTTTCCTCGGCCGTCTACGAATGGAACTATCCCGCGCAGATGCTGGAAATCCGTCTGGCGGAAGCATCGGGCCTTACCGATCGCGATCGCATCGAGGCCGATATCTTTTCCGAACGCTATCTGATCCGCCGGCCGGTGCTGCAGGCGCTGTCGGGTCTCGGAGGACGTGCACCCGTCTTCCTGATCGACGAGCTGGACCGGACCGACGAGGCTTTCGAGGCATTCCTTCTGGAAGTGCTTTCCGATTTTCAGGTAACGGTGCCGGAGCTCGGCACGATCCGCGCGGAGGAACCGCCCATCGTCATCATCACCACCAACCGGACACGCGAAGTCCATGATGCCTTGAAGCGGCGCTGTCTCTATCATTGGGTCGATTATCCGCAGGCCGAGCAGGAGTTGGAAATCATCCGCCGCAAGGTGCCTGGCTGCAACGAGGCACTCTCGCGCCAGATCGTCGCCTATGTGCAGAAGCTGCGCACGCTCGAGCTCTTCAAAAATCCCGGCGTTGCCGAGACGATCGACTGGGCGACCGCCCTGACCGAGCTCGATCGGGTGGCTCTCGATCCGGAGACTGTTTCGGACACGCTGGGCACGCTGTTGAAATATCAGGACGATATCGCCCGCATCCAGGGAGCCGAAGGCAAGCGCGTGCTGGACGAGGTGAAATCCGAATTGCTTGCGGCGGGATAAGCCATGGAACCGGGCGCGCAGGATGGCATTACCGCAGTGCCGTCACCGCCAGGTGACGGACGTCTTGCCGATAATATCGTGCTGTTCGGTCGGGCGCTGCGCAAGGCTGGCCTCAAGTTCGGGCCTGGAGCGATTGCGGATGCCATCGAGGCGGTTGAGGCCATCGGCATCGGTTCCCGCGAAGAATTTCATGCTGCCCTCTGTTCGATTTTCGTCAAGCGACACGAGGACCTTGCGGTATTCGACGAGGCATTCCGTCTGTTCTGGCGCTCCCGCGATCTGGTCGCCAAGATGATCGCAATGATGTCGCCGGTCGCTCCCGATCATCGGGAAAAGGAAAAGCCGAAGCCAGGTGAGAGCCGAGCAAGCGATGCGCTGCTGAGCGACCGCAGCGAGCGGCGTCCGCAGCGCGAAACGCCGGATATCGAGATCGATGCACGATTTACCAGTTCCGGCAGCGAGGTGCTGCGTCACCTGGATTTCGCGCAGATGTCGGCAGCGGAAATTGCCTACGCCAGGAGAGAGCTTGAGAAGCTGCAATTGCCGCTGGACCGCGTGCGCACGCGCCGTTTCGCGCCATCGCGTACGCCGGCAAGGATCGACCCCCGCGCAACGATGCGCTCCGCCTTGCGCACGGGAGGAGCACTGATCCTGCCACGTTTTCGACGGCCGAAGGAAATGCAGCCGCCGCTTGTCGTGCTCGCCGATATTTCCGGCTCGATGAGCCAGTATACGCGTATCTTCCTGCATTTCCTGCATGTTCTGACCGAGCGGCGGCGGCGCGTTCACACGTTTCTGTTTGGAACGCGCCTGACCAATGTGACCAGGGCGATGCGCCACAAGGACCCGGATCAGGCGCTGGACGAATGCGCGGCGGCGGTGCGTGACTGGTCCGGCGGGACGCGGATCGGCGAGACGCTGAAGGAATTCAACAGACTATGGGCGCGCCGGGTGCTCGGGCAGGGCGCGATCGTGCTTTTGATCACCGATGGGCTGGAGCGCGAAGGCGTGGAATTGCTTGGCGCGGAGATGGATCGCCTCCACCGCTCCTGTCGGCGGCTCATCTGGCTTAATCCGCTCTTGCGCTTCGAGGGGTTCGAGGCACGCGCCCGCGGTGTAAAAGCAATGCTGCCGCATGTTGACGAATTCCGTCCCGTTCACAATCTATTATCTCTGGCCGATCTCGTATCGGCTCTCACCGCCGGCCGCGCGGATACTTATGATCCCATGCGGTTTCTCGGCAAGCAATGAGGCTCCGATGTCAGATATATCCGAAAGTCTGGATCCGCTCGTGATTGCGGAGGAATGGGTGTCGGCGGGCCGTAGCGTGGCCATGGCAACCGTTGTCGATACCTGGGGTTCGGCGCCACGACCATCCGGCAGTCATCTCGTAATCGACGGCGCCGGAAATTTTCACGGTTCTGTTTCCGGCGGCTGCGTGGAGGGCGCCGTCATCACCGAGGCGCTCGACGTCATCGAAACGGGCAAGTCGCGCATGCTGGAATTTGGCGTTGCCGATGAAACGGCGTGGCGGGTCGGTCTTTCCTGCGGCGGCCGTATCCGCGTCTATGTGGAAAGGCTAGCCTGATGGACCGTCAAATACTGGCGCGGCTGAATGATATGCGGCGCGGGCGGCAGGCAGCGATCCTCGTGACCGATCTTTCCGGAGGGCCTGACCGGCTCATCGTCGAAGGCGATGCGCTGGAAGGCGCTTTGGCCGATGCTGCTGCATCGGCGTTTCGCTCGGGCAAGTCTGCAGCGCTTGAGATCGACGGACAGAGCCTGTTCTTCAATGTTCATTTGCCGCCGCCGCGTGTCGTCATCATCGGCGCCGTGCATATCAGCCAGATTCTGGCGCGGATGGCCGCGCTTGCGGGATTCGACGTGACGATCATCGATCCGCGTACCGCCTTTGCGACCCCAGAACGCTTCGAAGGCATTGATCTGATTGCCGATTGGCCTGTGGATGCGCTGAGGGAGCGGCCGCTCGACAGCTACATGGCGCTGGTTGCCGTGACCCACGATCCGAAGATCGACGACGAGCCGATCCTGCAGGCATTGAGGACAGGCTGTTTCTACGTAGGCGCGCTCGGCAGCCGCAAGACCCATGCCGTTCGCCTGGAGCGTTTAAGGCGGGAAGGTTTGGACGATACGGAGCTTGCCCGCATCCATGCGCCGATCGGGCTTCCCATTGGCGCCGCAAGCCCGGCAGAAATCGCAGTCGCCATCCTGGCTGAGATCATCGGCTCGCTTCGGGGGCGGGATGTGTCAGCGCCCAAAGGCCGCCATTCATGATCTTCGGCGAATTTTTGACGGTGGAGGCGGAGGGCGCGGTACTCGCGCATTCCGTTCGGCTGGCCGATGGCAGTTTTTCCAAGGGACATAGGCTGGAACGCGACGATATAGCTCGCTTGACGGCTGCCGGGATCGCGCGCGTCATCGCCGCGCGCATCGAGCCAGGCGATCTTATGGAGGATGAGGCGGCCGAGCAACTGGCGCGTGCGATCGCGCCCGATCACCTGACTTTCTCCGAAGCGTCGACAGGGCGGGTGAATGTGTACAGCGCCGTCGATGGCCTGTTCGTTGCAGACCGTGCGGCGGTCGATCGGATCAACAATCTCGATCCGGCGATCACACTTGCCTGTCTTGCCGACCATGTTCCGGTGCGATCGGGCGACATGGTGGCGACCTTCAAGATCATCCCGCTCGCGGTTTCCGGGGCGAAAGTGGCGGCTGGCGTCAAAATTCTTCGGCGAATGCCGGTTTTCGAGGTCAAGCCTTTCGTGCCTCATGCCGTTTTGCTCGTCGCGACGGAATTGCCGTCGGTGAAGGCCTCGGTCATGGACAAGACGGCACGCATCCTTTCGCAGCGGCTGCGGCCTTCGGGCAGCATGCTGCAGCGGGAAGAGCGTGTTGCCCATAAGGCGGCCGATGTTGCCGATGCGATACGTCGTGCGCTGGCGGCACCTGACGGGATGCCGAAGCTGGTGATTGTCTTTGGCGCTTCGGCGGTTATCGATGCCGGCGACGTCATACCGGAAGCGATCCGGCTTGCCGGCGGCGAGGTCATTCAGGTCGGCATGCCCGTCGATCCCGGTAATCTCTTGGTGCTCGGTAGGATTCGCGATATTCATGTCGTCGGGGCGCCAGGATGCGCGCGCAGCCCGAAAGAGAATGGGTTCGATTGGGTGCTGGACCGCATATTAGCCGGCGAACGGCCGACTCCGCAGGACATCACGCGCATGGGCGTTGGAGGGTTGCTCATGGAAATACAATCACGTCCGCGGCCGCGCGACATTGCCGCCAAGCCGGCGTCGGAGATATCGGTTGCCATCGTCTTGCTGGCCGCCGGGAAGGCAAGCCGCATGGGTGAGGGCGGCTCGCACAAGCTTCTGGCCGAATTCGACAGCGTACCGCTGGTGCGCCGTTCGGCCTTAACGGCCCTTGCCAGCGGCGCGTCCGACATCGTCGCGGTCACCGGGCATCGTCGGGACGACATCGAAGCAGCCTTGCACGGGCTTGCGCTCGTGCCTGTCTTCAATCCGGATTATGCCTCGGGCATGGCCAGTTCGCTAGTTGCAGGCGTCGGTACGCAAGCGGCTCAAAAGGCCGACGGCATTCTTATCATGCTGGCCGATATGCCCGGTGTGACCAGCAACGATCTGAAAACCCTCATGATCGCCTTCCGTGAGGCGAACGGCCATGCGATCGTGCGGGCAGTGTCCGACGGCAAGCGCGGTAATCCCGTTATCCTGCCGAGATCGGTTCTGAATGCCGTGATGCGACTGGAAGGCGATGTGGGCGCCCGGCACATCATCGAAACATCGGCCCTTCCGGTTGTTGACGTCGAGATCGGCGACGCGGCACATCTCGATGTCGATACGCCGGAGGACGTTGTTGCGGCGGGCGGGGTTTTGAAGGGGTAGGGAATGGACGATATCGATATCGAGGAGATGTTTCAGTCGCTCGGGCCGATCACCGTCAAGCGGATGTTCGGTGGCAAGGGAATCTATCATATGGGGCGCATCCTCGCCGTCGAAGTGGATGACGAGATCCTCCTGAAGGCCGACGATGCCAGCGCTTCCGAATTCGAGGCAGCCGGCGCGCGGCGCTGGGCCTACGAGGGCAAGAAGGGCAAGGCCGTCAACATGCCCTATTGGTCGATACCCGATGACGCGTTCGATGATCCGGAGGTGATGGCGCAATGGGTCAGGCTTGCCTACGAGGCGGCCTTGCGCGCGGATAAGTAAGGAGCGTCGCGCAGAGCTTTGGAATTCAGCAGCGGTTGTCCTCAACCGGCCCTTTGGAAGTTCACGTCACTTTTATTTCGAAAGCGGCCAGGCGATGGGTTCTAGGCTGTGGTGACGAATTAAGGAAATGGGATTGAACTAAGCCGCTGATCGCGGCGATTTGCGGCGGCCTTTGAGGAGAGCGCCCTGACTGAGAGGATGGTGGTGTTGCAACCCACCCTTCAGACA
>JBCNPI010000087.1:0-19002 GCA_039593415.1 Rhizobium sp.
ATTCGAACGCGATGCCGAGCTCCTCAGCCATCCAATAGTTGCGCGAGGCGCGCGAGCGATAGACACCGTAGATCGTCAGCATGTAGGTCTCCCAGATTCGAGTGAGCGCGACCTTACGGGGTGAGTCGGATGTGTAAAACCCCTTGCGGCCGATATCTCCGATGAAAGCTTGTGATGGATGCTTGCACGCGATGCCCTGCAAGAACGAAAATATCCGTCAGATGCCCTAATTCTTTACAAATCATGCAGCCGATGCCCAGCCTTCGTTCGGAAATTAGCGTCGGTGCATGGTAGAGTTCTGCTATGATTTTCGTTGGAAGCGGTAGGAGGCTTCCGGCGAGAAGATAAAGCGCAATTGGTGACTGCGATCTCGGGAGGAGAGCAGATGCTTGCGACCAGTGTATCGCTAGACGACAAATATACCGCAGAGGAGGGCCGCGTTTTCATGACCGGCCTGCAGACGCTGGTGCGGCTGCCCATGACGCAGATGCGGCGCGACCGCGCTGCCGGCCTCAATACCGCAGCCTTCATATCCGGTTATCGTGGTTCGCCGCTTGGCGGCTACGATCAGCAGCTTCTGAAAGCCAAGACTTACCTCGACGCCCATGAGGTCACCTTCCAGCCCGGGATCAACGAAGATCTGGCCGCGACGGCCGTCTGGGGCTCGCAGCAGGTCGGCCTTTCACCCGGTGCCCGCAAGGATGGCGTGCTCGGCATATGGTACGGCAAGGGTCCCGGCGTTGACCGTTCGGGCGACGTACTGAAACACGGCAATGCCGCCGGCACGTCGAAACATGGCGGCGTCCTCTGTTTCGCCGGCGATGATCATTCCGCCAAATCCTCCACCATGCCGCATCAGACCGACCATGATTTCATGTCTGCAGTCATCCCGGTCATCTATCCCTCGTCCATCCACGAATTCCTCGAATACGGCCTTCTCGGCATCGCCATGTCGCGCTATTCCGGCTGCTGGGTCGGCATGAAGTTCATCGCGGACACCATCGAAACGACGGCGGCAGTCGATCTCTCGGGCGAGCGGCGGCAATTCGTCCTGCCGACCGATTTCGAAATGCCGCCCAGCGGCTTGAATCTACGCTGGCCCGATCCGCCGCTGGTGCAGGACGATCGTCTGCAGACCTACAAGGCCTATGCGGCCATCGCCTTTGCCCGTGCCAACCGCGTCGACGAAATTACGCACGATGTACCGAACGCCCGCCTTGGTATCATCTCCTCTGGCAAGGCCTATGAGGATGTGCTGCAGGCGTTGCGCGAGCTTGAGATTGGCCCGAAGGAGATGGCCGCGATCGGCATGCGTATCCTGAAGGTGCGCATGCCCTGGCCGCTGGAGCCGGAGGCTGTCAGGCATTTCTCCGAAGGGCTGGACGAGGTTCTTGTCGTCGAGGAGCGGCGCGAGATCATCGAAAACCAGATCAAGCAGCAGCTCTTCAACTGGCGCGCCGATGTTCGCCCGCGCATCGTCGGCAAGTTCGACGAGCACGACAAGCCCTACCTTAGTCTCTCGGCGGCACTGACCGTCGGCGCCGTCGCCAGAGCCATTGCGGGGCGTATCGTCAAGCTCGATCTCGATCAGGGGCTGCATGACCGCATCGCCGCCAAGCTCGCCTATCTTGCCGAGCGTGGCCAGATCAGCCGCAGTCACGTCGCGCCGGTGAACCGTACGCCCTTCTTCTGTTCCGGCTGTCCGCACAATACGTCCACCAGGGTTCCCGAAGGCAGCCGCGCCATCGCCGGCATTGGCTGCCACTACATGGTCACCTGGATGGACCGGAATACCGAGACCTTCACGCAGATGGGCGGCGAAGGCGTCCCCTGGACGGCGATTGCCCGCTACACCGATGAAAAGCATATGTTCGTCAATCTCGGCGACGGCACCTATTTCCACTCCGGCATTCTCGCCATCCGCCAGTCCGTCGCCTCCAAGGTCAACGTCACCTACAAGCTGCTCTACAACGACGCCGTCGCCATGACCGGCGGCCAGCCGATCGACGGCTACCTCACGCCGCAGCTGGTCACGAAGCAGCTGCACGATGAGGGCGTCAAGCCGATCTATTTGCTCTCTGACAATCCCGACGCCTATCGTGCTTCCGATCTGGCGCCCGGCGTCAAGGTGCTGCATCGCGACCATATCGATCAGGTGATGCTCAAGCTGCGCGAGACCGAAGGCTGCTCGGCGATCGTCTATGTCCAGACGTGCGCGGCCGAAAAGCGCCGTCGCCGCAGCCGCGGGCTGATGGAGGACCCGGCCAAGCGCGTCTTCATCAATCCGGCCGTTTGCGAAGGCTGCGGCGATTGCTCCGTGCAGTCCAACTGCATCTCCGTCGAGCCGCTGGAGACGGAGTTCGGCCGCAAGCGCCAGATCAACCAGTCGAGCTGCAACAAGGATTTCTCCTGCGTCAAGGGCTTCTGCCCCTCCTTCGTGACGGTCCATGGCGGCAAGCGCCGCAAGCGTAAGGCGCTTGATCATGTCGATGTCGATGTGCCGATGCCCGAAATTCCCGTCATCGGCGATCGGCCCTGGAACATCGCGATTGCCGGCGTCGGCGGCACGGGTATCCTGACGATCGGCGCTATCCTCGGCATGGCTGCGCATCTCGACGGCAAGGTGCCGATGATTCTCGACATGGCCGGCCTTGCCCAGAAGGGCGGCGCGGTCATGAGCCATCTGCGCATCGGTCATAATCAGGCCGATGTCACTTCCTCGCGCATCGTCAACGGCGGTGCCGATCTGCTGTTCGCCGCGGATGAGGTTGTGGGCGCCTCCAGGGATGCGATCACGCTTTGCTCGCAGACGCGAACCACGGCCATCGTCAACACCGGGCTCATGCCGGTCGCCGATTTTGTCCGCAACCGCGATTTCGATTTCAAGACCGGCTCAATCCAGCACACGATCGCCAAGACCGTCAGCGACAAGTCCGTCTTCCTCGATTTCGGCCACGTCGCGACGGAGGTGACGGGCGATGCCATGTCGACCAATATCCTGCTGACGGGTTTTGCCTGGCAGCGCGGCCTGCTGCCTCTCTCTTTGGAAGCGATCGAAAAGGCGATCGAGCTCAACGGCGTCGCCGTCAAGGCGAGCCTCTCCGCTTTCCATTGGGGCCGGCTCCTGGCGCATGATCCGCAGGCCGTGCATGCTCTGATGGCCGAGCCGGAGGCCGGCAAGACGCTTGCGGAGATGAGCCTCGATGAACTCGTCAAGCATCGCAAGGCCCATCTGACGGTCTACCAGAATTCAGCGCTTGCCGAGCGCTATGCCGGCTTCGTCGCCCACGCCAATGCGCTTGCCGCAAAAGAGCGGCTTTCGGATAAGGTGCCTTTTGCCGTTGCCGTCACCTATGCACGCGTTCTCGCCTATAAGGATGAATACGAGGTCGCTCGTCTTCTGACCGATCCCGCTTTCGAAGCGCATCTGCGCGACGAGATGGAAGGCGACTTCAAGCTGGCTCTCAACCTCGCGCCGCCTATCCTTGGCGGCAAGGACCCGAACGGCCGGCCGAAGAAGCGCGAGTTCGGGGCCTGGATACTGCCGTTGCTGCGTGTTCTTGCGCCTATGAGGCGCTTGCGGGGTACCCCTCTCGATCCCTTCGGTTATATGGCGGAACGGCGGCTGGAACGTCGCCTGATCGCCGACTACGAAGGCATCGCCGCGCGCGTACTTGCCGGCCTGCGCCACGACAACGAGGCGGAAGCCCTTGCCATTCTCTCGCTGTTTGATGAGATAAGGGGCTTCGGACCGGTCAAGGAGGAGGCCGCCCGCAGGGTCATGGCGGGAATTGCCGAGAAGCTGAAAGCCTATGAAACGCCCCAGGAGAAGCGGGGCAGCCAGCATATGCCCGCCGATGCCGCATGACGGCATCAGGCAAAACTTGAAGCAGGCATGAAGAAGTATAGGTTCGTGAGGAACGCGCGTTCGGGACGATCGGGAGGAGAAGCCGGATGTTTGAAGGGGGACTGAACTTCGCGCTTGGAGAGGACATCGAGGCGCTGCGCGAGCAAGTGCGCCGTTTTGCCACCAATCGCATCGCGCCGTTTGCCGATGAAATCGATCGTAACAACAGTTTCCCGATGCATCTGTGGCGGGAGATGGGCGATCTCGGCCTGCTCGGAATCACCGCCAACGAAGCCTTCGGCGGCTCTGGCCTCGGCTATCTCGCCCACACCGTTGCCATGGAGGAGATCAGCCGCGCTTCGGCTTCCGTCGGCCTGAGCTATGGCGCCCATTCCAACCTCTGCGTCAACCAGATCCACCGCAACGGTACGACGGCGCAGAAGGAGCGCTATCTGCCGAAGCTGATCTCGGGCGAGCATGTGGGTGCCCTGGCGATGTCGGAACCGGGTGCCGGCTCCGATGTCGTCTCCATGAACCTGCAGGCAGAGAAGCGCGGCCGTCATTATGTGCTGAACGGCAGCAAGATGTGGATCACCAACGGCCCGGATGCAGATGTTCTCGTCGTCTACGCCAAAACTTCGCCGGATGCCGGCCCGCGCGGCATTACGGCCTTTCTCGTCGAAAAAGGCTTCACGGGATTTTCGGTCGGCCAGAAGCTCGACAAGCTCGGCATGCGCGGCTCGAACACTTCGGAGCTGATCTTCCTCGATTGCGAGGTGCCGGAAGAGAATGTTCTCGGTCAGGTCGATGGCGGCGTGCGCGTGCTGATGTCGGGTCTCGACTATGAGCGCGTCGTCCTCTCCGGCGGCCCCGTCGGCATCATGGCCGCGTGCATGGATGTGGTGCTGCCCTACATGCATGAGCGCAAGCAGTTCGGCCAGTCGATCGGCGAGTTCCAGCTGATGCAGGGCAAGCTCGCCGACATGTATGTCACCATGAATGCGGCGCGTGCCTATGTCTATGCGGTGGCAGCCGCCTGCGACCGCGGCGAGACGACCCGCAAGGATGCCGCCGGCTGTATCCTCTATTCCGCCGAGAAGGCGACTGCGCTAGCGCTCGAATGCATCCAGGCGCTCGGCGGCAATGGCTATACCAATGATTATCCCGCCGGACGGCTGTTGCGCGACGCCAAGCTCTACGAAATCGGTGCAGGCACATCCGAAATCCGGCGCATGCTGATCGGCCGCGAATTGTTCGGCGAAACGGCCTGATTTCGAATACCATTTTAGTCGACCGAGTGAGACCGCATGACCGTCCTGAGATCAGAGATATCGACGCATTCGGATCGCTTCCGCGACAATCGCGCCGCGTTGCTGGAGGCGATCGGCGTCGCCGAGGCTGCGGCGTCGAAGGCGGCGGAAGGCGGCGGAGCGCAGGCGCGTGAACGGCATGTGAGCCGGGGCAAGATGCTGCCGCGCGATCGTGTCGCCGGGCTGATCGATCCTGCCACGCCGTTTCTGGAAATCGGTGCGACGGCGGCCCATGGACTATATGGCGATGAAGCGCCGGGTGCCGGCCTGATCGCCGGCATCGGCCGCGTTTCCCGCCGCGATTGCATGATCGTCTGCAATGATGCCACGGTCAAAGGCGGAACCTACTATCCGATTACGGTGAAGAAGCATCTGCGGGCGCAGGAAATCGCGGCGGAAAACAATCTCCCCTGCATCTATCTCGTCGATTCCGGCGGCGCCAACCTGCCGAACCAGGATGAGGTGTTTCCGGATCGCGATCACTTCGGCCGCATCTTCTACAATCAGGCCAATATGTCGGCGGCCGGCATCCCGCAGATTGCCGTCGTCATGGGTTCCTGCACGGCGGGTGGCGCCTATGTGCCGGCCATGTCCGACGAAACCATCATCGTCGAGAAACAGGGAACGATCTTTCTCGCCGGTCCGCCGCTGGTCAAGGCCGCGACAGGCGAGGTGGTCTCGGCCGAAGATCTCGGCGGTGGCGATGTCCATACGCGCCTTTCCGGAGTTGCCGATCATCTGGCGCGCGACGATGCGCACGCCCTTGCGCTTGCCCGCCAATCGGTCGCCAATCTCAATCGCCGCAAGCCCGAGAGCGTCGAACTTCGCACGCCGGAGGCACCGCTCTACGATCCCGAGGAAATTCTCGGCATCGTCTCCTCGGATCTGCGCACGCCCTATGACGTGCGCGAGGTCATCGCCCGCATGGTGGATGGTTCCCGGCTCGACGAGTTCAAGGCGCGTTACGGCACGACGCTGGTCTGCGGCTTTGCCCATATACACGGCATTCCCGTCGGCATCATTGCCAACAACGGAGTCCTCTTCTCGGAGTCGGCCCTGAAGGGCGCGCATTTCGTCGAGCTTTGCTCGCAGCGCAAGATCCCGCTGGTCTTCCTGCAGAACATCACCGGCTTCATGGTCGGCCGGAAATACGAGACCGAGGGCATTGCCAAGAACGGTGCCAAGCTGGTGACGGCTGTGGCCACCACCAAGGTTCCGAAGATCACCATGCTCATCGGCGGCTCCTTCGGCGCCGGCAATTACGGCATGGCCGGCCGCGCCTACTCGCCGCGTTTCCTCTGGACCTGGCCCAACAGCCGCATATCGGTCATGGGCGGGGAGCAGGCGGCAGGTGTGCTCGCCACCGTGCGCGGCGAGGCGCTGGCGCGTGCCGGCAAGCCTTGGACGCCAGAAGAAGAGGCCGCCTTCAAGGCGCCGACACTCAAGATGTTCGAAACCCAGAGCCATCCGCTCTATGCCTCGGCCCGCCTATGGGACGATGGCATCATCGATCCGCGCAAGAGCCGCGACGTGCTGGCTCTGTCGCTTTCAGCAGCACTCAACGCAGCGATCGAAGACACACGCTTCGGTCTGTTCAGGATGTGAGGAGACGGAGATGAAACGCGATGCCATCAATGCCAAGAATGCGCCGCAGCCCCGCGGCGGTTATTCCCAAGCCGTAAAGCTCGAGAATTTCGAGCGATTGCTCTTTGTCAGCGGCCAAATACCGACCGATGTCGATGATGCCTTGCCGGAGGGATTTAAGGCGCAGGCTCGCCAGGTCTGGCACAACGTCGATGCCCAGCTGAAGGCTTCTGGCATGACGAAGGACGATATAGTCAAGGTCACCACCTTCCTTGCCGACAGGCACCACACGATTGAGAACCGCGAGATCCGGAGCGAATATCTAGGCGCGCTTACGCCCGCCATGACTGTCGTGATCGCCGGCATCTTCGATACCGCGTGGCTGCTCGAAGTCGAAGTCATTGCCGCGCAATAGGGCCTGCCGATGCTTTCGAAGATACTGATCGCCAATCGCGGCGAAATCGCCTGCCGGGTTATCCGCACCGCGAAGCGCCTGGGCATCCGGACGGTCGCCGTCTATTCCGACGCCGACAGGAATGCCCTGCATGTGGCGCTGGCCGACGAGGCCGTCCATATCGGCCCGGCGGCGGCGAGCGAAAGCTATCTTTCGAAAGAGAAGATCATTGCCGCGGCTCGGCGCACCCAAGCGGAAGCCATCCATCCCGGTTACGGCTTCCTCTCGGAAAATGCCGATTTCGCCGAGGCCGTCGAGGCAGCCGGTCTCGTCTTCATCGGCCCGTCGCCGGCCTCGATCCGGGCCATGGGGCTCAAGGATGCGGCCAAGGCGCTGATGGAGCGGGCGGGCGTGCCTGTCGTGCCCGGCTATCACGGCGATGGGCAGAAGGCCGGCTTCCTCGCCGAGCAGGCGGCCGCTATCGGCTTTCCCGTTCTCATCAAGGCGCGGGCGGGCGGCGGCGGCAAGGGCATGCGTCGCGTCGATCGGCCGGAGGATTTCGGCGCTTCTCTGGAGGCAGCCAAACGCGAGGCGAAATCCGCTTTCGGCGACGATGCCGTGCTGATCGAAAAATATCTGATCAAGCCGCGTCACATCGAGATCCAGGTTTTCGGAGACAGCCATGGCAATACCGTGCATCTCTTCGAGCGCGATTGCTCGCTGCAGCGCCGGCACCAGAAGGTGATCGAGGAGGCGCCGGCCCCGGGCATGACCGAGGAAATGCGCACCGCCATGGGCGAAGCGGCCGTTCGCGCCGCCCGCGCCATCGATTATCGCGGCGCTGGTACGGTCGAATTCATCGCTGATGTCTCCGGCGGCCTGTCGCCGGATCGCTTCTTTTTCATGGAAATGAATACACGGCTGCAGGTCGAGCACCCCGTCACCGAGGCGATAACCGGCGTCGATCTCGTGGAATGGCAATTGCGCGTTGCAAACGGCGAGCCGTTGCCGAAAACGCAAGGTGAGCTCGCCATAAACGGCTGGGCCTTCGAAGCGCGCATCTACGCCGAAGACCCCTCGCGCGGCTTCCTGCCGGCAACCGGCACGCTCTCGCACTTGCGCTTTCCCGACGGCGATGTCCGCATCGATTCAGGCGTGCGCGAAGGCGATAGCATCACCCCGCATTACGATCCGCTGATTGCCAAGCTGACGGTGCATGCGCCGGATCGCCAGGCCTCCCTTGCCAAGCTAACACGCGGGTTGGAGCAGACGCAGATCACTGGAACCACCACCAATCTCGACTTCCTCATCCGGCTCAGCCGCCAGCCGGATTTCGCCGCCGGCCAACCGGACACCGGGTTGATCGACCGGAGCGTGGAGGCGCTGACGTCGGTGCAGCCACCGGACGATGCGGCTCTTGCCGTTGCCGCCATTATCGAGGCGGGCGGATTTGGCCGAACCGATGGCAACGACCCCTGGTTCTCGCTTGGTGCCTGGCAGCTTTGGGGGGAGGCGAGCCGTCCCGTCACGCTGCATTTTGCCGGCGGTCAGAGGCGTGCTCGCGTGATCGCAAAGGGACGCGCACTTTTCGACGTTGCCTTCGATGACCGCGCCATCCCCGTCCGCCTCCTCGAAGGAGATGATGTTTCCCGGCGTGTCGAGATCGGCGGCAGGCAGTCACATGTCGATATCTTCGAGATATCGTCGGGCGTGACGGTGTTCCTCGACGGGCAAACCCATCATTTCCATCGCCTCGATCTGCTAGATGGCAGCGAGGAGACCGTCGCTGGCGGCGACCGCGTGATCGCGCCGATGCCGGGTCTCGTCAAGATCGTCCGCGTGCGCGAAGGCGAGACGGTGACAAAGGGCCAGGCGCTGATCGTCATGGAAGCCATGAAGATGGAGCTGACGCTAACGGCCGCACGCGACGGCATCGTGGAAAGCCTGCATATCGGCGAGGGCGACCAAGCCAGCGAAAGCGCGGTGCTTCTGCTGCTTCGACCGGAGGATGCTGCATGACGGACAAGCCTTCCAACCACATCACCATCGTCGAGATGGCACCGCGCGACGGCCTGCAGAACGAAAAACAACCGGTCGATACCGCGCGCAAGATCGAACTTGTCGATCTGCTCTCCGATTGCGGATTCGAGCGCATCGAGGTCACAAGTTTCGTCAGTCCGAAATGGGTACCGCAGCTTGCCGACGCCGCCGATGTCATGGCTGGGATAGAGCGGCGTTCGGGTGTCCGTTATGCAGCGCTGACGCCCAATATGCAGGGCTTCGAGGCAGCGCTTGCGGCTGGCGCCGATGAGGTAGCAATCTTTGCGTCTGCCTCCGAGACCTTTTCCATGCGTAATATCAATTGCTCGATTGCTGAGAGCATCGAACGCTTCCGGCCCGTCGCGGCGGCCAGCAGGGATGGCGGCGTTCCATTGCGCGGCTATGTCAGCTGCGTCGTCGAATGTCCTTATGAGGGGGCGGTGCCCCCGCAAAATGTCGTTGATGTCGCCTGGCAGCTGCGCGCCCTCGGTTGTTACGAGATCAGTCTCGGCGATACGATCGGCAGAGGTTCGCCGGAAGCCGTCGACCGGATGCTTGCAGCGGTGCTGGGGGAACTGCCCGCCATTATTCTGGCAGGCCATTTCCACGATACGTCGGGACGCGCGCTCGAGAATATTGCCGTCGCCCTGGAGCGTGGTCTGCGTGTCTTCGATGCATCAGCCGGCGGCCTTGGCGGTTGCCCCTTTGCCCCTGGTGCCAAGGGCAATGTCGATACCGTGGCGGTCTGCAATTATCTGGAGGCGCAGGGATACGAAACCGGCGTGGACAGGGACAAGCTTGCTGCCGCCGCCGCCTTTGCCCGCAGCCTCAGGAGTGCCGCATGATATCGCAAACGATCCGCATTACCACCGACAAACGCGGCGTCGCCTATCTGACGTTGATGCGCGCCGAAAAGCACAATGCCCTGTCGGCCGAGATGATCGATGATCTCACGGCAGCAGCGCATGAGCTTGCCCATGAGAAGGTGGTGCGTGTCGTCGTGCTCACCGGTGAGGGTGCCAGCTTCTGCGCCGGCGGCGATCTCGGCTGGATGCGCGCCCAGTTCGACGCCACGCGGGACGGGCGAATGGTCGAGGCGCGCAGGCTCGCCATGCTGTTCAAGGTGCTGAACGAGCTGCCGAAGCCGTTGATCGCCCGTGTCCAGGGCAACGCTTTCGGCGGCGGCATCGGCCTCTTGAGCGTCTGCGACATGGTGATCGCGGCATCGACGGCTCGCTTCGGCCTGACGGAGGTGCGCCTCGGCATCATCCCCGCCACCATCAGCCCCTATGTTGTCGCCCGGATCGGCGAGGCGAATGCGCGTCCGCTCTTTCTCTCCGGCAAGATCATCGATGCGTGGCAGGCACATGCCGCGGGCCTCCTGTCGCGGGTCGTGGCGGAAGAGGCTTTGGACGAAGGCATCGAGGCGGAGGTCCGTCATTTCCTTGCGGCGTCGCCGCAGGCAGCGGCCCGCGCCAAGGCCTTGGCGCGCTCCGTCGGCCGGCCGATCACCGACGGCATGATCGATCACGTCATAGTGCAATTGGCGGATGCCTGGGAGACGGAGGAGGCGAGGGAGGGCATTACCGCCTTCTTCGAGAAGCGGCAGCCGAGCTGGCGAATGGCTTAAAGCGCATGCCGTTATAGCGAATCACCGCACACTCTTGCGCGTGCATGCATTAAGCCAATCTGTTGTTTTCGACGGTCAATTGCGGGAACTGCGCGCTTCCTTTGGTGAGGTCGCCGGATGCCGGCTTGTCCCAGCGAAAGCCCATGATTGCGGCTTGCTGCATCTCCTGAAAGAGATTGCCCGCAATTACCGCTGAGCCGGCACCGTCGGCGACCGAGACCACGCAGCCGATGCCGGCGTGCCTGACGATGTTGCCGGTCGCGACGACATTGCGGAGATATTGCCCCCAGCCGACGCGCATGCCCCAGAGCGGCGCGTTCTCGATGACATTATCTGAAATCAGAGTATCGGCTTCCGCCGAGATACCGATGCCGAAACCGCCGTCCTGCGCATAAGGTGCCGTAAGCGACAGGTTGCGGATGACATTGCCTGTCACCGAGGCGAGCCTTCCGCCCTTGTCGAAATTCGTGACCGCAATGCCGTTGGCGGCGCCATCGACCAGATTGTTGTTGATTGCGGCACCGACAAACTCGAATTCGCAGTAGATGGCGGTTTCGCCCGAACGCAGGCATTGATTATTCGAGATCTGCACATTCGATGCCGAGTTGGCGCGGATGGCGGTGAAGGCGCAATCGGCGATTTGATTGCCCGAAACCGTCACACCGTCGGCGCGGAAGATATTGATGCCATTGCCGTTCTGACCGGTGCCACCGCCATTGGCGCGGATGCGGGAAATGCGGTTATTGATGACGCTGCTGCCATCCTCAGCCTTGTTCCAGCGATGGATCAGGATGCCGCCATTGCCGCAATTCTCGACGCGGCTGCCGGTGACCGCCAATCCGACGGACTGGACGGAATAGATGCCGGCCTCGGCCGCCCCGGAGATGCGGCTGCGCTCGATCCGCCCGCCGCAGCGCTCCAGCTGCAGCCCGTGTTTGCGGCTGCCGGTAACTTCGCAATTGTCGATCAGCAGCTCGTCGACACCGGTAAATTGCAGCAGACCGCCGGCATAATCGGCAAGCCAGCGATTGCCGCCATCGAAAACCAAGCCGGAAAGCTCGATATGCCTGGCCTTGTCCGCATTCATTAAATGGCCGTCGCCGCTATAGACCAACCGCGACGCGCCGGGAACGCCGGTAACGCGGGTATTATCGGGCAATGTCAGGTTGGAGATGTTGTATGTGCCGGGCGGCAGGAAGAGCGGCATGTTGGCACGCGCCGCATTGTCGATCATCGCCTGCAGCTTGCCGCTCTTGAAGTCGCTCGCTCCCGGCGTCGTCTTCAGCGCTATGGCATCGATCGGCCCCCGCAGCTCGGCGCCTGTCATCTTGGCGAGCGGAGCGGCGAAGGTGCGGGGCGCAAGCAAGCCGGGCGCCGCCGATGCGGCGATGGAAGCGATGAAGGCGCGGCGTTGGATCATTGCGAACTCCCTGGACGACAGCGGCAAAGCAGAAATCATGCCAGGCCCATTTGTGCCGTTTTGATACAGGGGCAGCTCATCAAGCGCGCTGGGCCGGCGAAAGGCTGCGGCTCTTGCGATTTTATTTACCAGTCCGGCACAGACGATGCTCCGCCACGATCGATCTGCGCTAGGGGCGACTCGCGGCGCATGATACCCCTTCCGCATGCGGATCGCGGCGTTTCAACGTCTGGCACTTTTCGATGCCGTCGAGCAGGCGGCAGACGTTCTTGCGCGTGATTTGGCGTGGGCAGAAGCGCAGAGCATCGATCTTGCCCTTTTTCCCGAATGTTATCTGCAGGGGCACAGCTACGACAAAGCGGTTGCCAAACGCCGCGCGTCTTCGTTGGATGATCCATATCTGAACGCCCTTGTCGCCCGGTTCGCGGCAGGGAAAACGACAGCCGTCGTCGGCTTTTTCGAGCGGAGGGACGATGGTGTCTACAACAGCGCCCTCGTTGCCAACTCCGGCCGGATCATCGGGGTCTATGCCAAGGCGCATCCGCTCGAAAAGGGTTGCTCGCCTGGAACGGATTTTCCCGTGTGGGAGGAGAAGCATTGGCGTTTCGGCATCAACATCTGTGCCGATCTCCGATATCCCTATGCAGCCCGCCGCCTGGCCGAAAAGGGAGCAGGTCTCATCTGCAATCCCGTCAATCTGATGCTTCGGCCCCACAAGGCGGAAAGATGGCACAAGCCTGGAATTTCGAGCCTGCAGATATGCGCCAAACATACGGGATGCTGGGTCATGGCATCGGATGTCGTCGGCAGCAACGAGGATGGCTGGGTGAGCTACGGCAGCACCGCTATCGTCGATCCGAACGGCGTCGTCGTTGCTAAAGCCAAGCCCTATTGCGAGGATGTTCTAGTATTCGATCTACCGGATCGGCAACCGACACGCGGATTCGATCAAAAAGCTGCCGTCATCGCTACCTAATCGTGCAAATCGCGCTATCCTCTTGAGTCATGAGACCCGATCAACTGCTTTATCCGGCGCCTGAGGGCTTGTTCTGTCCGATCGGCGGCTTCCATATTGACCCCGTGCAACCGGTCGAGCGGGCACTCGTTACGCATGGTCATTCCGATCATGCCCGCTCTGGCCATGCCTATGTGCTCGCCACGCGCCAGACGCTCGATATCATGCGCATCCGTTATGGCGACGATTTTGCTGGCTCTGAGCAGGCAATCGGCTTCGGCGAGGAGGTGACGATCAACGGCGTCAAGGTGCAGTTCCATCCTGCGGGTCATGTGCTCGGCTCGGCGCAGATCGCGGTAGAGAAGGATGGGCTGCGCATTGTCGTCTCGGGCGACTACAAACGCCGGCCGGACCCGACCTGTGAAGCCTATGTGCCGGTTCCCTGCGACGTCTTCATCACCGAGGCGACCTTCGGCCTGCCGGTTTTCCATCACCCGGATCCGATGTCCGAAACGCGCAAGCTCTTGGCTTCGCTTCGCCAGTTTCCGGAACGAACGCATCTCATCGGCGCCTATGCGCTCGGCAAGGCACAGCGCGTCATCCGCCTGTTGCGCGATGCCGGCTATGACAAGCCGATCTATATTCACGGCGCGCTCGAAACCCTGTGCGACTACTATGTCAGCCAAGGCATCGCGCTCGGCGAGCTCAAGCCGGCCACGATCGAAAGCCGCGATCAGTCGATCTTCCACGGCGCCGTCGTCGTCGGCCCGCCGTCTGCGTTCCAGGATCGCTGGGCAAGGCGCTTTCACGATCCGCTCCCAGCTTTTGCCTCCGGCTGGATGATGGTGCGCCAGCGTGCCAAGCAGCTCGGCGTCGAGATGCCGCTGGTCATATCGGACCATTGCGATTGGCCGGAGCTGACCGAGACGATCTCCGATCTAAAGCCGAGTGAGGTCTGGGTCACCCACGGCCGCGAAGAGGCGCTGGTGCGCTGGTGCGAGCTGCAGGGCATCGCCGCCAAGCCGCTGCATCTCATCGGCTATGAAGACGAGGGAGATTAGGTGATGAGGAGCGTGGTTGATCTCTCCTTCTCCCCAGCGGGGAGAAGGTGGCCCGAAGGGGCGGATGAGGGGGATTTCCGCGAGATTGCAACGCTGCAGTCTATGTGTGGCGTGCGGGATTACCCCTGCTCCCCCTCATCCACCCTCCGGGAACCTTCTCCGCGAGGGGAGAAGGAGGTGCACAGATGAAAGCCTTTGCCGATCTTCTCGACCGCCTGGTGCTGACACCGAGCCGCAACGGCAAGTTGAAGCTGTTGACCGACTATTTCCGCGATACGCCCGACCCCGACCGCGGCTATGGTCTGGCCGCCATTGCCGGCACGCTTGAGGTGCGCAACGTCAAGCCCGCCATGCTGCGCGAGCTCGTTCTCGAGCGCATGGACGAGGTGCTGTTCCGATATTCCTACGATTATGTCGGCGATCTTGCGGAAACGATCTCGCTGGTCTGGGATAAGGAAAGCGATATCGAGCGTCCCGCCGGCGAACAGCCGAAGCTCGGCGAGGTTATCAGCCGCATGAATGCGCTGGGGCGGACCGAGGTGCGCAGTTTCGTTCGAGACCTGCTGGATCGGCTGGATACGTCGGGCCGTTTCGCCTTCCTGAAGCTCGCAACCGGCGCCCTGCGCATCGGTGTTTCGGCCCGTCTCGCCAAGCAGGCGCTGGCCGAGCTGAGCGGCAAGGACGTGACCGAAATCGAAACGCTGTGGCATGGCCTGCAGCCGCCCTATGAAAGCCTGTTCCGCTGGCTGGAGGGCAACGGCGAACGACCGATATTGGCGACGCCTGCAATCTTCCATTCCGTCATGCTCGCCAACCCGGTCGAGCCAGGCGATCTCGATGGGCTTGAGCCCCGCGATTTCGCCGCCGAATGGAAATGGGATGGCATTCGCGTCCAGCTTTCGCGCTCCGGGGACACGAGCAAGCTCTATTCGCGCTCCGGCGATGACATATCCGGCGCCTTTCCCGACGTTGTGGACGCCATGAATTTCGAGGGCGTCATGGACGGCGAGCTGCTGGTTGGCGGCACGGTGCGTTCCAACAGCCTGACGCGCACCTTTTCCGATCTGCAGCAGCGCCTCAACCGCAAGACCGTGACCATAAAGATGCTGGAAGAATTCCCGGCCTTCATCCGCGCTTATGATCTTCTGTTCGATGGCGCAGAGGACGTGCGCGCCCGCGGTTTCCTCGATCGGCGCGAGCGGCTGAGCGAGATCATCGAGGCAGCGCCGCATGACCGCTTCGATCTCTCGCCGCTCGTGGATTTCTCTTCCTGGGAGGAGCTGGACCAGCTGCGGACCTCGCCGCCCGATCCGGTGATCGAAGGCGTCATGATCAAGCGCCGGGATAGCGCCTATCTTGCCGGCCGCGCCAAGGGGCCTTGGTTCAAATGGAAGCGCGATCCCTACAATGTCGATGCCGTGCTGATGTATGCCCAGCGCGGTCACGGCAAGCGCTCCAGCTATTATTCCGATTTTACCTTCGGCGTCTGGGCAACGATGCCGGAGGGCGAGCAGCTCGTGCCTGTGGGCAAGGCCTATTTCGGATTCACGGATGCCGAGCTGGAGTTGCTCGACAAGTTCGTGCGCAATAACACGGTCGATCGTTTCGGCCCCGTGCGGGCCGTGCGCGCCGATCGCGATTTCGGCTTCGTCCTCGAAGTGGCCTTTGAAGGCATCAACCGTTCCACCCGCCATAAATCGGGCGTTGCCATGCGTTTTCCGCGCATCGCCCGGCTGCGGCCCGACAAACCGCCCTACGAAGCCGACCGGCTGGAAACTTTGATCGCGATGATTGACGCCAAGGCTCCGGCTGTCGATGAATAGGGCAGGGCGATTCCTCACCACAAAGTGAGTTGGCCTTGCCTTTCAACCCGTGCAGATTTCAGCTGCGCCGGGATATTTGGACGAGCCTATGACCATGTCTGACGATAACACATTCCGTCCCAATCGCCGCGGCGTTCTTGCCGGTCTGGCCGCCGCGCTTTTTGCTCCCTCCATCGTCAGAGCTGCCGATGACAGCACGGCTGGGAGCAAGCCCGCCGATAGCAAGGGCGCTCCCGTCCAGAGCGATGAAAAGGCTGCGGATGCGCCGCCGCAGCTCGCCGGCGACTATGCCAAGGAACGCCACCTGTTTCGAACTGATCTCCTGAGCAAGGGGCCGGCTCCCGATATCTACGAACCGCTGGTGACGCCATCGATGGCGGAACGGCTTTTCTATCGCAGCGGCGTTGGCGAGGAATTGGAGCTCGTTGCCTGGGTTTCCCGCTATAAGCGCTCGGAGAAGCCGAAGCCGGCCGTGCTGTTCCTGCATGGCGGCAATGCCATCGGCCAGGGGCACTGGCAGCTGATGAAGCCCTATGTCGAAGCCGGCTATGTCGTCATGATCCCCTCCATGCGTGGGGAAAACGGCCAGAAGGGCAATTTCTCGGGCTTTTACGACGAAGTTGCCGATGTGTTGGCTGCATCCAACCGGCTGAGGCATCTGCCGGGCGTCGATCCGCACCGCATGTTCCTGGCCGGACACAGCATCGGCGGCACGCTGGCTATGCTGGCAGCCATGTCGACCCATCGCTTCCGGGCGGTCGCGCCGATATCAGGCAATCCGGATGCCTACGCCTTCTTCAGTCGTTATCCGCAGGATATCCGATTCAACACCAGGAACCCGCGCGAATACCAGATGCGCTCGCCGCTCTGCTATGCGCATAGCTTCAAGAGCCCGATAAAGCTGTTCCACGGCACCGAAGAGGCCCATTTCGACTCGCGGCTAGCCCTGCTTGCTAAGCGGGCGACGGCCGCAGGCGTGAAGATGGAAATGGCGACCGTGCCGGGCAGCCACAATTCGGCTCTGCCGGGTGAGATCGAGCAGAGCATCGAGTTCTTCAGAAGCGTGGCTGTCTAGACCGGTCCCGTAAGGGCGCGCGGGAGATAAGGCGAGCCGCTATGCACGTCGCTGTTTATAGCAATTCCAGGGAAAGTGAGCAGCGGCTTCCCGTCCGGAATTGCGTAAAGACAAAGGGATAAGCGTTTTCGCGATTCGAAGAAAAGCGGAAAGGCTCTAGGCCATCAGCTTATCGATCAGTGCAGTCGCCGCTTCCGCAATCACGGTTCCGGGTGGGAAGATCGCGTCGGCGCCGGCTGCCTGCAGCGCCGCGACATCCTGCGGCGGTATAACGCCGCCGACCGCAATCAGGATATTGCGGGCATGGCGCCGGGTGAGCGCCTCCTTCAATTCCGGCACCAGCGTCAGATGGCCCGCGGCAAGCGACGATACGCCGATGATATCGACGCCCTCGCGCACGGCGACATCGGCAACTTCTTCCGGAGTCTGGAACATCGCGCCGACGACGACATCGAAGCCGAGATCGGCAAAGGCCGTGGCGATCACCTTTTGCCCGCGGTCGTGGCCATCCTGGCCCATCTTGGCGATGAGGATGCGAGGTTTTTCGCCGCGCACCTTGCGAAACGCTTCGACCTTGGCGACTGCCCCGTTGAAAGCGGGATCGGCATTACCGACTTCCTGACGATAGACGCCTGAAATGGTCCTGATCTCGGCGACATGGCGGCCATAGGCCTTTTCCAGCGCCAGCGAGATTTCGCCAACGGTGGCTCGCGCCCTGGCCGCCTTGACGGCAAAATCGAGCAGATTGCCGTTGCCGTTTCGTGCCGCATCCGTCAGCGCGTCCAGTGCGCTTTCCACCGCTGCCGTCTCGCGCGTGCCCTTCAGCTGCTGCAGTTTGGAAAGCTGGCGCGCCCGCACCTCGGAATTGTCGACCTTCAGGACATCGACCTCAATATCGTTTTCCGGTCTGGAAAAATTGATGCCGACGACGGTTTGATGGCCGCTGTCGATGCGTGCCTGCGTGCGGGCTGCAGCCTCCTCGATCCGGAGCTTGGGGATCCCCTTCTCGATCGCCTTGGCCATGCCGCCGAGCGCTTCGACCTCCTCGATATGGGCGAGCGCGCGGACGGCAAGATCATGAGTCAGCCGTTCGACATAAGCGGATCCGCCCCACGGGTCGATAATGCCTGTTGTCCCCGATTCCTTCTGCAGCAGGATCTGGGTGTTGCGGGCGATGCGCGCGGAATGATCCGTCGGCAGCGCCAGCGCCTCGTCGAAGGAGTTGGTATGGAGCGATTGTGTGTGTCCCTGCGTGGCCGCCATGGCCTCGACCATGGTGCGGATGATGTTGTTCATCGGGTCCTGCGCCGTCAGCGACCAGCCGGAGGTCTGGCTATGGGTCCTGAGCGCCAGGGACTTCTGGTCCTTCGGCGCGAAATTCCTCTGCATCAGCGCGGCCCAGATCAGCCGGCCCGCGCGCATCTTGGCAACTTCCATGAAGAAGTTCATGCCGACGGCCCAGAAGAAGGAGAGGCGAGGCGCGAAGCTGTCGATATCGAGCCCGGCGGCGACGCCCGCCCGCGCATATTCTATGCCGTCGGCGATCGTATAGGCTAGCTCAAGGTCCGCAGTCGCGCCCGCTTCCTGCATATGGTAGCCGGAGATCGAGATGGAGTTGAATTTCGGCATCCTCCGGCTGGTATAGCTGAAAATGTCCGAGACGATGCGCATCGAGGGCTGAGGCGGATAGATATAGGTGTTGCGAACCATGAACTCCTTGAGGATGTCGTTCTGGATCGTGCCCGACAGCTTGTCCTCGGAAACGCCCTGTTCCTCCGCCGCGACGATATAGAGCGCCATGATCGGCAGCACCGCGCCGTTCATGGTCATCGACACGCTCATCTCATCAAGCGGAATGCCGTC
>JBCNPI010000088.1:0-18613 GCA_039593415.1 Rhizobium sp.
TTGAGCTGGATCGCCTGATTGAAGTCGGCAAGCGCGCGGTTGAAATCACCACCGCGGCCATAGGCCGTGCCGCGCACATTGTAGCCTTCCGGGTCTTGCGGATTGGCATTGATGACCGATGTCAGCGAGGCGATATTTTCCGAAGAGCCTTGCGCCTTGTCGATCCGGATCACGTTATCGGTGGTGGCGGTCTGGCAGCCGGAAAGGCTGATTGCGGCAAGTATCGCCAAGGCAGGCAGGGCCGCGGCGCGCTTCGAAACGAACAAGGAGAGGTTCGAAGTGCGGAACTTTACGGAAGTCGTCATTGCCATTATCGGGTTCGCTTTCCCCATGCGTCATATCAGGCTGTTCTGATTTAATCCGATTTGCGTAGAGAATAAATCAAAAAGGCGGCGGCGAACGACTCGCCCCCGCCACACATGCATCTGAAAACGTCGAAAAAACGGCGATTACTTGGCAACAAGGCCTTCGCGCTGAGCGCGCTTGCGAGCAAGCTTGCGAACGCGACGAACAGCTTCAGCCTTCTCGCGAGCACGCTTCTGCGACGGCTTTTCGTAGTAGTCGCGCATCTTCATTTCGCGGAAAATACCTTCGCGCTGCATCTTCTTCTTGAGAGCGCGGAGAGCCTGGTCGACATTGTTATCGCGGACAAGTACCTGCACGAGAATCACGTTCCTTTGGTTTTGGTTGATGCCAGCGGCGACGGCAGCGCCAGGAGGCAAAAATATAACGTTCGCGCAGCCGCAGCCTTGCGATTGGTAGGCGGGATAGCAGATCGGTTTGTCAAAGTCTAGCCAGATCGTGAGTTTGCAGAGGAAAAAGCGGTTTGTCGAGGGGTGAATTCAGCCTGCGATGCCTGTGGCGCTTCATGGAAGCTGTTGAATCAGCGATTGGCGGACGCCTGTCTTTGCGACATTGACATGTCTGTGTGAGTATTTCGGATAACCGTCATTTCGGGCGTCACGGCGATTGCGCGACTCGAGCGGTTGTCCGAAGCAAGGGGAATCGCCTCATGAAATCGCATCACTTTGTCGTCGTTGGGAAATTGCTTGCTGGGTTCGCGCTTGGTCTTTTGGTTCTCACTGCAACGCTTGCGCCTGCCGCGGCCGGCGAAGTGCGGCTCGGCAGGAACGTGCGCATCGGCGGTCATGATTTTTCCAAGCAGACTTTCGATAGCAAGCATCGTGCGAGAATCTATCTTCATAATGGGAAGCCGCGAAATGAAGGGTGCGTCTGGCGCAAGGATGGCCATGGTGGGCGGGTGAAGATCTGCCATCTGCAGCGCAAATAGATCTGCTAGCATTCGTGAGCAGGCGGCTCGACTGCATGGCAATTTTAACCGTGTCGAAAGACGGTCCTGAATGCGTCGCAAAAGAGCCGTTGTGTCGGTTTTTGATTTGCGATTTGTATGACCCAGAAAAAGGGCGTCTTGCCTGAAGGAGTTGAGGGCGAATGCGTAAATACTCGGTTTTTGCCGTGGCACGGGAAGCGATGCGGGCTCACAAGGGCTGGGAGGCTCAGTGGACCTCGCCGGAGCCGCGCAAGGAGTATGACGTCATCATCGTCGGCGCCGGCGGTCATGGCCTGGGCGCAGCCTACTATCTCGCCAAGGAGCACGGCATCACCAATGTCGCCGTGATCGAGAAAGGCTGGCTCGGCGGCGGCAATACCGGCCGTAACACGACCATCATCCGCTCGAACTATCTCTATGAAGAGAGCATGCACATCTACGAGCATTCGATGAAGCTCTGGGAGGGGCTGTCTCAGGATCTCAATTATAATGTCATGTATTCGCCGCGCGGCGTGATGATGCTGTCGCATAATGTGCATGACCAGCAGTCCTTCAAGCGGCATATTCATGCCAACCGTCTCTATGGCATCGACAATGAATGGCTGACGCCGGAGCAGGCCAAAGCATATTGCCCGCCGCTCGATATTTCGAAGACGGCGCGCTATCCGATCAACGGCGCGGCCCTGCAGCGCCGCGGCGGCACGGCGCGTCACGATGCGGTTGCCTGGGGCTTTGCGCGCGCTGCTTCCGATCGTGGCGTGCATATCATCCAGAATTGCGAAGTGACCGGCATTCGCCGCGGGCCGGACGGCCGCGTGACGGGCGTCGAAACGAGCAAGGGTTTCATCGGCGCCAAAAAGGTCGGCGTTTCCGCAGCCGGCCATACCACGGTCGTCATGCAGATGGCCGGCGTGCGCGTGCCGCTGCAATCGAGCCCGCTGCAGGCGCTGGTCTCCGAGCCGCTGAAGCCGATCTTCCCCTGCGTCGTCATGTCGAACACCGTGCATGCCTATATCTCGCAGTCCGACAAGGGCGAACTCGTCATCGGCGCCGGCACGGATCAATACAACTCCTACAGCCAGACCGGCGGTCTGCAGATCATCACCCATACGCTGGATGCGATCTGCGAGCTGTTCCCGATGTTCCGCCGCGTGAAGATGATGCGCTCCTGGGGCGGCATCGTCGACAATACGCCCGACCGTTCGGCGATCCAGTCGAAGACGCCGGTGCCGGGGCTCTATGTCAATTGCGGCTGGGGCACGGGCGGTTTCAAGGCGACGCCGGGTTCGGCCAATCTCTTTGCCCATCTCATCGCCCGCGACGAGCCGCACCGGTTCAATGCCGGCCTGACGCTGGACCGCTTCCGTACCGGCCGTCTGATCGATGAGGCGGCTGCAGCCGCCGTGGCACACTGATGTCGGCCGCGGTCGGGATCGTTCTTGCCGCGGGGCTTTCCCTGCCGGTCGGAGCGATCGCGACCGACGTCAGCGATCTTATTCCGGGGGTCAAGGATTTTCGCATGCAGGTGATCCACAAGGCAAAGGATGAGGCCGACTGGCCCTTCATGGCCGAAAGCGGAGTGATTGCCTGCGCCAAGGTCTTGAACAAGCCGACGGTCTATTTCGTGCCGGACCAGACGCCCGAGGCGACGAGGGCGTTTGCGATCGACACCGATCTGCTGGGCATGAGCCTGGTCAATCTGGGGATGACCAATGTGCTGAAGCCCTATGGATCGCTGGAGGCGCTGCTGAAGCGCATAACACCTTTCGTCACCATGGGACGGCGGCTCTGCGCGCAGCCTCCCGGCACAAGCCTTTCGGGCTCCGAGCTTTAACACAGGTAGAAAACGATGCTGCTGATTTACTGCCCCTATTGCGAGGAAGAGCGTTCGGAACTCGAATTCCGTAACGCCGGCGACGCGCATATCGTGCGGCCGGCCAATATCGCCGGGATCTCGGATGAAGAATTCGAGGAATATTTCTTCCTGCGCGACAATCCGAAGGGGCTGATCTTCGAGCGCTGGCGGCACATCCATGGCTGCGGCCGCTTCTTCAACGCGGCGCGCGATACGGTGAGCGATCATTTCTACCGCACCTACAAGGCCGGCGAGCCGAAGCCGGACCCGGCGGCGCTCAAGCCCGGCGCGACCGAACCGGTGACGCAGCAACAGAACGAACAAGAACAGACGGCACCAACAGAGGGATTTGCTGAATGAGCGGCGCCAATCGTATCGCGGGCAAGGGTCGTCTGACGCCGGCCAGAACCGCTCGCTTCACTTTTGACGGTAAGACCTACACCGCACTCGAAGGCGATACCGTCGCTTCGGCGCTGCTTGCCAATGGCGTCCATCTCGTCGGCCGGTCCTTCAAGTACCACCGTCCGCGCGGCATTCTTTCGGCCGGAGCCGAAGAGCCCAATGCGCTGCTCGACATCTCCCGCGATGCGGCGCGGCGGCAGCCGAACGTGCGTGCCAGCGTTCAGGAAGTCTTCGACGGCATGAAGGCGCAGTCGCAGAATCGCTGGCCGTCGCTGGCTTTCGATATCGGCGGCGTCAACAATCTGATGTCGCCGTTCTTCGCTGCAGGCTTCTACTACAAGACCTTCATGTGGCCGAAGTCGGCCTGGAAGCACATCTATGAGCCCTTCATCCGCCGTGCCGCCGGCCTCGGCGTTGCGCCGACGGAAGAGGACCCGGATCATTACGCCAGCCGCTATGCGCATTGTGACGTACTCGTCGTCGGCGCCGGCGTTGCTGGTCTTTCCGCAGCACTCGCCGCTGCCGAAACCGGCGCGAAGGTCATCCTCTGTGACGAGCAGCCGGAAGTCGGCGGCGCACTGCGCTTCGACACTGGCATCAAGATCGATGGTGTCGAAGGCTATGAGTGGGCGCAGGCGACGCTCGCCAAGCTCAAGGCGATGCCGAACGTCCAGGTGCTGACGCGGACGACCGCCTTCGGCTATTACAACCACAATTTCTTCGGCCTTGCCGAACGGGTGACCGACCATCTGGCGAAGCCGGGCCGCGATCTGCCGCGCGAGCGCTTGTGGCAGGTGCGTGCCAAGCGCGCCATCCTGGCGACGGGCGCCATCGAGCGTCACATGGTGTTTCCGAACAACGACCGGCCGGGCATCATGCTCGCTTCGGCCGCGCGCGCCTATCTCAACCATTATGGCGTCGCCGTCGGCGCGAAGATCGGGGTCTACACGGCGCATGATTCGGCCTATGAGGCCGCCTTCGATCTCAAGCGCGCCGGTGCCTCCATCGCTGCCATCGTCGACAGCCGTGCGCGGCCGGGCGAGGCGGTGCTGGCGGAGGCAAAGCGGCTCGGTATCGAGGTGATGACCGATTACGCCGTCGTCGACACATCAGGCAAGCTTCGCGTATCCTCCATGACCGTTGCGCGCAACGGCAGCTCCGCCAAGCGAAAAATCGCCATCGACGCGCTGCTGGTTTCGGCTGGCTGGACGCCCTCCGTTCATCTCTTCTCGCAGTCGCGCGGCAAGCTGAAATTCGATGCTGAGAAGCAGCGTTTCCTGCCGGGCACTTATGTTCAGGATTGCCTTTCGGTCGGTGCGTGCAACGGCACGGACGGGCTGCAGGCCGCGATCGAGGAATCGCTTGCTGCCGGTGAGCTGATGGCGCGCGCCACGGGCAGCACCAATGGCGGCGAGAAGATCCAGCTCCAGGCCGAGCAGGCTTTCGAGTGGACCGGCGGCATGATCGGTGCAGCCGAAGGCGCCGGGCCGGACGCAAATGCGAAAGCCTTCGTCGATTTCCAGCATGATGTCTGCGCCAAGGATATCCGTCTTGCCGTGCGCGAGGGCATGCATTCCATCGAGCATATCAAGCGCTTTACGACCAACGGCATGGCGTCCGATCAGGGCAAGCTTTCCAATATGCATGGCCTGGCGATCGCCGCCGAGATGCTTGGCAAGGATATTCCGCAGGTCGGTCTCACCACCTTCCGCGCGCCCTATACGCCGGTTACCTATGGCACGCTGATCAGCCATTCGCGCGGGGCTCTCTTCGATCCCGCCCGCAAGACGCCGATGCATGCCTGGGAAGAGGCGCATGGCGCGATCTTCGAAGATGTCGGCAACTGGAAGCGCGCATGGTTCTATCCACGCGCCGGCGAGACCATGCATCAGGCCATCAATCGCGAATGCCGCACGGCGCGCGAAGTGGCAGGCGTGTTCGATGCCTCGACGCTCGGCAAGATCGAAGTGGTCGGTCCGGATGCGGCTGAGTTTCTGAACCTCATCTACACCAATGCCTGGGATACGCTGAAGCCCGGCCGTTGCCGCTACGGCATCATGACCCGCGAGGACGGCTTCGTCTATGACGATGGTGTCGTTGGGCGCCTGGCCGAGGATCGTTTTCATGTGACCACCACGACCGGCGGCGCGCCGCGCGTGCTGCATCACATGGAAGACTATCTGCAGACCGAATTCCCGCATCTGAAGGTTTGGCTGACCTCGACCACGGAGCAATGGGCCGTTATCGCCGTGCAGGGGCCGAAGGCGCGCGAGATCATCGAACCGCTCGTCGAGGGCCAGGATCTTTCCAACGAAGCCTTCCCGCATATGAGTGTGGCCGAGTGCAAGGTCTGCGGCGTGCCGGCACGGCTGTTCCGCGTCTCCTTCACCGGTGAAGTCGGCTATGAAATCAACGTGCCGGCCGATTACGGCCAGTCCGTCTGGGAAGCCGTCTGGGCTCGCGCCGAGCCGTTGGGCGCTTGCGCCTACGGCACCGAGACCATGCATGTGCTGCGCGCCGAGAAGGGCTACATCATCGTCGGCCAGGATACTGACGGCACGGTGACGCCCGATGACGCCGGCCTTTCCTGGGCCGTCTCCAAGAAGAAGACCGATTTCGTCGGCATTCGCGGTCTGAAGCGGCCGGATCTGATGAAGGAAGGGCGCAAGCAGCTCGTCGGTCTGGTCACCCGCGATCCGAAGGTGGTGCTGGAGGAGGGCGCGCAGATCGTCGCCGATCCCAATGAGCCGCAGCCGATGACCATGCTTGGTCACGTTACATCGGCCTATTGGTCCGAAAATCTCGGCCGCTCCATCGCCTTCGCGCTGGTTGCAGGCGGACGCGAGCGCATGGGCAAGACGCTCTATGTGCCGATGCCCGACAAGACGATCTCAGTCGAGGTGACGGATCTGGTGTTCTTTGACAAGGAAGGAGGCCGGATCAATGGCTGATCTCGCTACCCGCAAATTGGCGCTCGCCGGCCGCCACGGCGGTTCCGCCACCGTCCGGTTGACGCCTGCGGCCCCCGCAAGCCGCATTTCGCTGCGCGCGCCGGCAGAGTCCGTCAGTGGTCTTTCGCTGGCGCTCGGCCTGCAGCTGCCGACCCGTCCGAAGAGTTCCGCCAGCGCCGATGGGCGTCATGCCCTGTGGCTCGGCCCGGACGAATGGCTTGTCATCGATGAAAACGGTGCCGAGCTGGTCGGTCTGGCCGCGTCGTCTGACGTGCTGCACTCGGCGGCCGATGTCTCGCATCGCAATACTGCCGTCATCGTGTCCGGCCCCGGAGCGGAGGCTACGCTTGCGGCAGGCTGCCCGCAGGATGTTTCATTGGGCGCATTCCCCGTCGGCGCCTGCTCGCGCACGCTTCTGGGCAAGGCCGAAGTCGTGGTGCTGCGGCTCGATGAGGAAACCTTCCGCGTCGAAGTCTGGCGTTCCTTCTCCGATTATGCCTTCGGTCTACTCGCTGAGGGCGCAGAGGATGCGGGCCTTTAACCCTGTTCCGGCCGATCCTTCGGGTCGAACTGCGAGATGGTCGTCCATGTCGCAGTCAGTGCCGGCTTGCGCTCGTTTTCGATTTCGACACTCACGTCGTAGGTCAGCATCAGCATGTTGGCGCCGCGCAGCCGCGTTTCGGCGAGCGTAAAACGCCCGCGCACGCGAGCGCCGCACTTGACCGGCGACATGAAGCGGATCTTCTCGAAGCCGTAATTGATGCCCATTGTCTGTTCGCGGATATTCGGCAGGGCGCTGTAGTTCATTGCCGAGAGCAGCGAGAGTGTCAGGAAGCCGTGGGCGATGGTACCGCCATAGGGCGTTTCCGCCTTGGCGCGCTCGGGATCGACATGGATGAACTGGTGATCAAGCGTCGCATCGGCAAAGGTGTCGATCATGGTTTGGTCGACCGTGATCCAGTCGGAAACGCCGATCTCCGTTCCCGCCAGCTTCATGATCTCAACAAGCGAAATTTCGCCAGGCATTCCATCCTCGTCAGTCTGTGTCGCCAAAGCCCTTTCTGGCGAATCGGGATTGAAAGTGCAACCGCGATCAGTTCTCGAGGAGGAAAGCGACGGAGCGGGCGGGAATGGCGATCAGCTCTCCGGTTGGCGTTTCGCCTGCCGTCGTCAGGAGAGACCAGCCGCCGCTCTCGGAAGCCGGCAGTGTAACGGGGCGTTCGTCTGCGGCGCGATTGAAAACTATGGCGAGCCGCGTCGAGCGGTCCGTCGTCTGGTCCCCTGTTTGCAGCGCCATGCCAAGCGCGGACGCTCCCGCCGCTTCCCAATCCGCCACCGTCATCGGCGCCCCTGCGGCTGAGAACCAAAGCACGTCGCCATCGCCGCGGAAGAAATTCATGTCGCTAAAGACTGTGAAGCGGCGGCGCAGGCCGGCAAGCCAGGCGGTATGGCCGATCAGTTCCTCGTCCAGCGTCGTCCAGTCCATCCAGGTGATGGCATTGTCCTGGCAATAGGCATTGTTGTTGCCCTGCTGGCTGCGTCCGCCTTCGTCGCCTGCCGTCAGCATGATCGTGCCGCGCGTGGCAAAGAGGGTCGAAAGCATGGCTTCTATGTCGGTACGGCGTCTGCGCAGGACCTGCTGGTCGTCTGTCTTGCCTTCGATGCCGTCATTCCAGGAAAAATTTTCGTTGTGGCCGTCGCGATTGTTCTCGCCATTGGCTTCATTGTGCTTGTTCTCGTAGGAAACGAGATCCATCAGCGTGAAGCCGTCATGGGCGGCGAGGAAATTGACGCTGCGCGTCTGGGTACGCCCGTCACGGCCGAAGACGGAGGAGGAGCCAGCGAGCACGGTTGCGAGATCGCCGACGCCGGCATCGCCGCGCCAGAAGCGGCGCAGGTCGTCGCGGGCGCGGTCGTTCCATTCGAGGAAAGGTGCAGGAAAATTCCCGAGTTGGTAGCCACCCGGACCGATGTCCCACGGTTCCGCGATCATGATTCGATCCTGCAGCACCTCGTCCGCCAGCATGGTGCGCAGCGTCATGCTTTCCGGATCGAAGCCGTTGCCGTTGCGGCCGAGCACGGTGGCGAGGTCAAAACGGAAGCCGTCGATTCCCGCATTCCGCACGAAACGGCGCAAGCTGTCGACGATAAGCCTGCGTGTCGTTGGCTGATCGCAGGCGACGGTGTTGCCAGTACCGGTATCATTGGCCAGCGTGCCGGGCTGGTCCGGCAGGTGGCGGAAATAGATGGGATTGTCGAGGCCGCGCAGGGACAGCGTCGGCCCGTGGCGGTCGCTCTCGCCTGTGTGATTGAAGACGAGATCGAGGATGACGGCGATTCCTTCGGCGTGGAGGGCCGCAACCGTCTCACGCAATTCCTTCATGCCGCCGGGCACGAGACGCGGGTCGAGTGCCATGAAGGCGACGGGATTATAGCCCCAGCCGTTGGTAAGGCCGAGAGGCGGCAGATGCCGTTCGTCGATCCATGCCGTGATCGGCATCAATTCGACTGCGCTCACTTGCAGTCGCTTGAGATGGGCAATGACGGAGGGATGGGCGAGGGCGCCGAGCGTGCCGCGCTGCTTCGCCGGTACTTCGGGATGCAGCATGGTGAAGGGCTTCACGGCGATTTCGTAGATCAGGCCGCCGGGCTGAAACAGAGGCTTGGCCGGCTTGACGGCGATATCGCGCGAGACGATCCCCTTCGGCATCAAATCCTGCGTGTCGGTCCCGAAGACGCCCAGACGCGGGTCATAGCGAAACGGCCGGTCTATTTCCTTGGCATAGGGATCGACCAGCAGTTTCGATGGGTCGAACCACAGGCCCCGATCGGGATCATATGGGCCATGGGCGCGCAGGCCGTAGCGCGTGCCCTCTCCGCAGCCTCTTACAAAGAGGCGATGTTCGTCGCCATCTCGGGCGAGCGGTAGGCGCGAGATTTCCTTGTGTCCTTCGGCGTCAAACAGGCACAATTCTATCCGTTCGGCGTTCCTGGACCAGACGGCAAATTCAACGCCCGAGTCGGTGAGGGTGGCTCCCAGGCATCGGGTTGTCGGTTCTGACATGTCTCGCGGGCTTTCTATTTGCGGAAGTTGGAACGAACGTGATGCAATTTGCCGTCGTTCCCATATAGCCCCCTCATCCGTCTTTCGGCGATTTCGCTCTGCTCAATCACCGAAATCCACCTTCTCCCCTCGGGGAGAAGGTCCTTATGGCACAATATCCTCTCCCCTCGGAGAGAGGGCAGGGTGAGGGGGCTCTGCAAAAATTGCCGTCAGGTGATGACCGTCGGTGCGTCACGGCCGGTGCGGCCCCTGATATCGGCGACATCCTGGGCGGCGGCGATGAGGTCGGCCAGCGCTTCCTGGGTTTCGATATTGTGGCGGGTCGGATCGGGCTCGTAGCGCTCGATGTAGACGCGCAGCGTCGCACCCGTCGTGCCGGTGCCGGAGAGGCGGAAGACCACGCGGGAGCCGCCCTCGAACATGATGCGGATGCCCTGATGCTGGCTGACGGACTTGTCGACCGGATCGTGATAGGCGAAGTCGTCGGCGGCGGAAACGGTGAGGTCGCCGAACTTCGTGCCTGGTAGCGTCGGCAGCTTTTCGCGCAGAGCCGCGATCAGGCCGTTGGCGGCATCGGTGTCAACGCCTTCATAGTCATGGCGGGAATAATAGTTGCGGCCGTAGGTGGCCCAATGCTGCGTGACGATATCGATAACGCTCTCGCCGCGTACTGCCAGGATATTCAGCCAGAGCAATACGGCCCAGAGACCATCCTTCTCGCGAACGTGGTTGGAGCCGGTGCCGGAGCTTTCCTCGCCACAGATCGTCGCCATGCCGGCATCGAGCAGGTTGCCGAAGAATTTCCAGCCGGTCGGTGTCTCATAGATGCCGACGCCGCGCTTTTCGGCAACGCGGTCGGCAGCGCCGCTGGTCGGCATCGAGCGGGCAATGCCGGCAATGCCATGCGAGTAGCCGGGGGCGAGATTGGCATTGGCCGCCAGAATCGCCAGGCTGTCGGACGGGGTGACGTAGATGCCCTTGCCGATGATGAGATTGCGGTCGCCGTCGCCATCCGATGCGGCGCCGAAATCGGGCGCATCGTCGCCCATCATCTCGTCGTAAAGCTCCTTGCAGTAGACGAGGTTCGGGTCGGGATGATGGCCGCCGAAATCCGGCAGCGGCAGGAAGTTGCGCACCGATCCATCCGGGGCGCCGAGGCGGATCTCGAAGATTTCCTTGGCGTAGGGGCCGGTCACCGCGCTCATCGCATCGAAGTTGAGTCGGAAGCCGAGGCTGATCAGATTGCGGATCGCGCCGAAATCGAACAGCTCCTCCATCAGAGCCGCATAGTCTTCGACCGGATCGATGACCGAAACGATCATGCCGCCGACATCTTCGCGGGCGATACGATCGAGATTGATGTCGGGGAAGTCGGATATCTTGTAGCTGTCGATCACTTTCGAGCGCTCATAGATGGCGTCGGTGATCTTTTCAGGCGCGGGGCCGCCATTGCCGATATTGTACTTGATGCCGAAATCTTCCGTCGGGCCGCCGGGATTATGGCTGGCCGACAGGATGATGCCGCCGAAGGCCTTATATTTGCGAATGATGTTGGAGGCTGCGGGCGTCGAGAGAATGCCGCCCTTGCCGACCATCACCTTGCCGAAGCCGTTCGCGGCAGCCATCTTGATGGCCTTCTGGATGACTTCGCGATTGTAGTAGCGGCCGTCGCCGCCGATGACCAGGCACTTGCCCTGATAGCCTTCGAGCGAATCAAAAATCGACTGGATGAAGTTTTCCGCGTAGTTCGGCTGCTGGAATACGGGAACCTTCTTTCGCAGGCCCGAAGTGCCGGGCTTCTGGTCCGTGAAGGGGGTGGTGGGTACGGTTTTAATCATCGGGTTAAGCGCCTCTCGAGACTAGACTGGAGTAGAGAGCGGCGTAGCGTTCAGCGCTCCTGCCCCAGGATACGTCGGATTTCATGCCCTGCTTTTGCATCTGCGTCCAGACCTTTCGATCCTGGAAGAGGTGCATCGCACGGCGCACGGCCTGCAGCAGCCCATCGGCGGTGACGGGCGAAAACTGGATGCCGGTCGCGACTTTCGCCTGCAGCGCGGCGTGGTTGGCGTCGATAATCGTATCGTTGAGCCCACCTGTCCGAGCGACGATCGGCAGGCAGCCATAGCGTAAGCCATAAAGCTGCGTGAGGCCACAGGGTTCGAAGCGCGAGGGAATGATAATCGCGTCGCAGCCGGCCTGCATCAGATGCGACATGGGTTCGTTGTAGCCGGCGGAAACGCCGATACGGCCGCGATGACGGCCGGCTTCGGCGAACAGCGCGCCCTCCAGCGCCGGATCGCCGGCGCCCAGGATGGCGAGCTTGCCGCCCATGTGGACGATTTCTCCGGCAACCCCCGCCAGAAGATCCATGCCTTTCTGCCAGGTAAGCCGGCTGACGACGCAGAAGATCGGGCCATCATCACCGTCGAGACCGAAATGTTCGATGACACGCCGGCGGTTCAAGGCACGATCCTTCAGCGTGGCGGCATTGTAGGTCTGCGCGATCATCGGATCGGTCGCCGGATTCCAGATGTCGTCGTCAATGCCATTGACGATTCCGTAGAGATTGTGGGCCTTGCTGGCGATGACGCCTTCAAGACCCATGCCGAATTCCGCCGTCAGGATTTCCTCGGCATAGGATGGGCTGACGGTGGTCAGGGCATGCGCCGTCTGTAGCCCGCCTTTGAGGAAGCCGACATCGCCGTAATATTCGATGCCCTCCACGGAGAAGGCGTGGGCTGGCAGGCGCAGGCCCGGGAAAATATCGGCGCCGAATTGACCCTGGAATGCGATATTATGGATGGTCAGAACGCTCGGCAATTCCGGGGTTGGATAGTAGCGCATATAAACCGGCACCATGGCCGACTGCCAATCATGTGCGTGAACAAGATCCGGCCGCCAGCCCGGCAGGAGGCCTGCGGCTATTTCCGCGCCGGCCAGCGACAGCGCAGCAAAACGCCGCCAGTTGTCGGGATAGTCCTTGCCTGTCGCATCGACATAGGGACCGCCGGTGCGGCTGTAATAGGCCGGTGCGTCGAGCACGAGGAAGGAAATGCCCGCGTGCTCGACCTCGAGAATGGTGGCCGGCTCGCCGAGGAGATCCGGAAGCTCGAGGCGAACGACCGGATCGCGAATGGCTTTCATGACCGCGGGATAGCCCGGAATGAGGGTCTTGGTTTCGACGCCATAGGGCTTCAGCGCAATGGGCAGGGCGCCGGCCACATCGGCCAGACCCCCTGTCTTGATCAGGGGGAAGACTTCGGACGAAACCGAGAGAACCTTCATAGGTTACAAATCCAGCTTGTCGATCATCGATTGCGTGATGAGGCAGATGCCGCTTTCCGTGCGGCGCCAGCGCTTGGCATCGAGTTCCGGATCCTCGCCTACCACCAGCCCCTCGGGAATGGTGACGCCATGGTCGATGACGACGTTCTTGAGTTGCGCCCGACGGCCGATCTTGACGCTCGGCAGCACGACGGCACCCTCCAGCTTGGAGTAGGAATTGGCGCGGACGCCGGTGAAGAGCAGGCTGTTATAGAGGCTGGCGCCGGAAATGATGCAATCGCCGGCGACGACCGAGGAGATGGCCGAGCCGCGGCGATCGTCGTCGTCATGGACGAATTTGGCCGGCGGCGTGATTTCGGCATAGGTCCAGATCGGCCAGGACTTGTCGTAGATGTCGAGTTCCGGCACCACGGCCGTCAAGTCGATATTGGCCTGCCAATAGGCGTCCACCGTTCCGACGTCCCGCCAATAGGCTTCCCGTTCGAAATCGGAGCGAACGCAGGATTGCGTGAAGCGGTGAGCGATGGCTTTGCCGTTCTTGACGATGTGTGGAATGATGTCCTTGCCGAAGTCGCGGCTGGAATTCGGGTCGGCCGCATCGCGGCGCAGGCAGTCGATCAAGAATTTCGTGTGGAAGACATAGATGCCCATGGAGGCAAGCGCAAAGTCCGGGTTGCCCGGAATGCCCGGCGGATCGGCCGGCTTCTCGACGAAATCGATGATCCGGTCCTTGTCGTCGACGTGCATGACGCCGAAGCCGACGGCCTCCATGCGCGGCACCTCCAGGCAGCCGATGGTGACATCCGCGCCGGAATCGACGTGCTGCTGCAGCATCCATTCATAGTCCATCTTGTAGATATGGTCGCCGGCGAGGATGACCATATATTCCGGACCGTAGGGCTCGATGATGTCGATGTTCTGGTAGACGGCGTCCGCCGTGCCTTCATACCATTGCGTCTCCGAGACGCGCTGCGATGCCGGCAGAATGTCGAAGCTTTCGTTTCGTTCCGGACGGAAGAAGTTCCAGCCGCGCTGCATATGGCGGATCAGCGAGTGCGCCTTGTATTGCGTGGCGACGCCGATGCGGCGGATACCGGAATTGAGCGCGTTGGACAGGGCAAAATCGATGATTCTGGTTTTGCCGCCGAAATAGACTGCTGGTTTGGCACGGCGGTCGGTCAGCTCTTTCAGACGGCTGCCGCGCCCTCCGGCAAGAACGTAGGCCATGGCATCGCGCGCCAGCGGCTGGAAACGTTTTTCTACCATTTCATTCCTCCCATCCGTATTGATCTCAAAATTCCGGTTCGAGCATGATCGTCGCCAGGGGAGGCAGCGTTATTGTCGCTTGTATACCGCCACCGGCATTTACGGCCTGTACGCGGCCGCCGTTCCCCTTGCCGCTGCCGCCATAGATGTCGGCATCGGTATTCAATATCTCGCGCCACCGCCCCTCGGCCGGCAGGCGCAAGTTATAATTCTCGCGATAGACTGGCGTGAAATTGGTGATGACGGCAACCGGCTTTTCACCGGGTGCTTTGCGCAGCCAGGCAAACACCGAGTTTTCGAAATCGTCGACAACAAGCCATTCGAAGCCGTCGCCTTCGCAGTCGCGGGCGTGGAGCGCCGGCTTGCTTCGATAGGTGAAATTGAGATCGCGGACGAGACGGCGCATGCCTTCGTGCATGCGATATTGCAGCAGGTTCCAGTCCAGCGCGCGCTCTTCGCTCCACTCGCTCCATTGCGCGAATTCCTGGCCCATGAAGAGCAGCTTCTTGCCGGGATAGCCCCACATGAACGCGTAGTAGGCACGCAGATTGGCGAACTTCTGCCAATCGTCGCCGGCCATCTTGGCGATCAGCGAACCCTTGCCGTGCACGACTTCATCATGGGAGAGCGGCAGCACGAAGTTTTCCGAGAAGGCGTAGATCAGGCCGAAGGTCAGTTCGTTGTGGTGATATTTGCGGTGTACGGGCTCCCTGGCGAGATAGCTCAGCGTGTCGTGCATGAAGCCCATGTTCCACTTGAAGCCGAATCCGAGGCCGCCTTCGTGGACCGGCTGGGATACTTTCGGCCAGGAGGTCGATTCCTCCGCGATCGTCATTACGGCGGGATGCGCACCGTAGATCCGGGTGTTCATCGATTGCAGGAACCGGACGGCCTCGAGGTTTTCATTGCCGCCGTATTCGTTCGGGATCCATTCGCCATGCTTGCGCGAATAGTCGAGGTAAAGCATGGAGGCGACGGCATCGACGCGCAAACCGTCCAGATGGTATTTTTCTGCCCAATAGAGTGCGTTGTTCAGCAGATAGGCGAGAACCTCGGTGCGGCCGAAATTGTAGATCGCCGTATTCCAGTCGGGATGAAAGCCCTTGCGCGGATCTTCATGCTCATAGAGCGCGGTTCCGTCGAACCAGCGAAGGCCGTGTTCGTCGGTGGGGAAATGTGCCGGCACCCAGTCGAGGATGACGCCGATGCCGACCTTGTGGCAGCCGTTGACGAAGCGGGCAAAACCTTCCGGCTCGCCGAAGCGGGCTGTCGGTGCGTAAAGGCCCGTGGTCTGATAGCCCCAGGATGGGTCATAGGGATGTTCGGTAATCGGCAGGAATTCGATATGGGTGAAGCCCATGTCGACGCAATAAGGGATGAGGCGCGAGGCAAGCTCGTCCCATGAGAGCATCGAGCCATCATCGCGACGCTGCCAGGAGCCGGCATGCACTTCGTAAATGGCGACAGGCTGGCGCCGCATGTCGACGCTTGCCCAATGTTCGCGGTGCGCCGCATCTTCCCAAACCTGATGCAGCTCATTGGCGGTTACCGAAGCCGTCTTTGGGCGCAGTTCGCTGCGCCGGGCAAAGGGATCGGCCTTCAACGGCAACACAACACCGTCATGGCCGCGGATCTCGAACTTATAGGCGACGCCGGCGGGAACATCCGGCGCGAAAATCTCCCATATGCCGCTATCGGAGCGGAAGCGCATGACGTGCCGGCGGCCATCCCAATTGTTGAAGTCGCCCACGACCGAAACGCGCTGCGCATTCGGCGCCCAGACGGCGAAATGGAAGCCCTGAACGCCTTCGTGCTTCAGCGGATGGGCGCCCATCTTGTCAAAGAGACGCAGATGTGTGCCCTGGCGGGCGAAATAGTCGTCCATCGGCCCGAGGACGGGGCCGAAACTATAGGGGTCGGTTACAGCCCATTCGGCATCGCCGCGCCTGGCACGGTAGCGGACCGGCTGCTGCTTGGCGAGCTTGACGTCGCCGGAAAAGAAACCTGCTGGATCAAGACAATCCAGCTCGCCGATGACGGAACCGTCGAGCGCAGTCGCGGTGACGGCTTCGGCGCCAAGGATGAAACAGCGAGCCACATAGCCTTCATCCGTCTTGTGAACGCCAAGAACGGCGAACGGATCGGGATGCGTGCCTGCGAGAATTGCAGCAATATCCTCTGCCGAAATATCCCTCAAGCTCGTGCCGTCAGCGGGTTTTTTCGGCTTTTTCATCCGGCTCTCCAGATTTCCTTGGCATATTGACGGATCGTCCGGTCGGAGGAGAACCAGCCCATGCGAGCGGTATTGTTGATCGTCTTCGCATACCACTCGGATGGATTGGCCCAAAGGATATCGACTTCGCGCTGTGCCGAGGCATAGGCGTCGAAATCGGCGGCGACCATGAACCAGTCGTGGCTATAGATGCCATCGATCAGGCTGGCATAACGGTTGCGATCGTCGGGGGAGAAGACGCCCGAGGCGATGGCCGAAAGCGCTTGAGCCAATTCGCGCGAACGCTCGATGATGGCGCGGGGATTGTGGCCGTCGCTGCGCAGGTTGGCGACCTCATCGGCCCGCAATCCGAAGATGACGATATTGTCCTCGCCGACATTGTCGCGCATTTCAACGTTGGCGCCATCGAGCGTGCCGATGGTCAGCGCGCCGTTGAGAGCGAATTTCATGTTGCCGGTGCCTGAGGCTTCCATGCCGGCCGTCGAAATCTGCTCGGAAAGGTCGGCGGCGGGAACCATGACTTCGGCGAGAGAGACATTGTAGTTCGGCACGAAGACGACCTTCAGGAGGCCGCGTACCGAGGGGTCGTTGTTGATGACGCGGGCGACGTCATTGATCAGTTTGATGATGAGCTTCGCATTGTGGTAGCTCGGTGCCGCCTTGCCGGCGAAGAGCTTGACGCGTGGCTGCCAGTCGAGTTCCGGATGCGAGCGGATCTGGTCGTAAAGCGCCACCGCTTCGATGATGTTCAGAAGCTGACGTTTGTATTCATGGATGCGCTTGATCTGGATGTCGAACATTGCGTTCGGATCGAGCTTGATGCCCATGCGGCTGGCAACGAGATTGGAGAGCTGCACCTTGTTGGCGCGCTTGACCGCGGCGAACTTCTCCTGGAAGGCGCTGTCGCGGGCAAACTGATCCAGCGGCTTCAGCCGTTCGGCATCGTCGAGGAAGGCGTCGCCGATGGTTTCACGCGCGAGGTTCGTCAGGCCGGGATTGCACTGCATCAGCCAGCGGCGTGGGGTGATGCCGTTCGTCTTGTTGTTGATGCGGTCGGGATAGAGCTTGTGCAGGTCGGCGAAGACCGTGACCTTCATCAGGTCGGTATGAAGTGCGGAAACGCCGTTGATCGAATGCGAGCCGACGAAGGCGAGATTGCCCATGCGCACGCGGCGATCGCCATTCTCGTCGATCAGGGAGATCGAGCGGATTTCAGTGTCGCTGAAATTGCGCAGCTTGCGCGCTTCCACAAGAACCTTGGCGTTGATGGCGTAAACGATCTGCATATGCCGCGGCAGCAGCCGTTCGAACAGCGGTACGGGCCAGCTTTCCAGCGCTTCCGGCAGCAGGGTGTGGTTGGTGTAGCCGAAGGTGCCGCGGGTAATATCCCAGGCCTTGTCGAATTCGAAGCCATGAACATCGACCAGGAGGCGCATCATTTCCGTGACGGAAACGGCCGGATGCGTGTCGTTCAGCTGGATCGCAACCTTGTCTGCAAGGTTGGTCAGATCATCATATTGCTGGAGGTGGCGGCGCAGGATGTCCTGCAGTGATGCGGACGAGAAGAAGAATTCCTGGCGCAGGCGCAGCTCCTGACCGGCGGGCGTCGCATCGGCCGGATAGAGAACGCGCGTCAGGCTTTCGGCCTTGTTGCTTTCGCGCAGTGCGCCGATATGGTCACCGGCATTGAAGGCATCGAGCAGGATCGGGTCGATCGGCTGCGCCGACCAGAGACGCAGCGTGTTGACGCGCGCGCCGCGCCAGCCGACGACGGGTGTATCGAATGCCGTGGCGATGACGCGCTCGGCCGGCTTCCAGACGTAGCGCGGTTGGTCGTCATGGCTGCTGATGGTCTCGACAGCACCGCCGAAGCCGATTTCATAGGAGCTTTCCTGGCGTTCGAATTCCCAGGGGTTGCCGTGTGCGAGCCAGGTTTCGGGCAATTCCACCTGCCATCCATCGGCCATCTGCTGGCGGAACAGGCCGTGGACGTAACGAATGCCGTAGCCATAGGCCGGCACATCGACGGTCGCCATGGATTCCATGAAGCAGGCTGCGAGGCGGCCGAGGCCGCCGTTACCCAGTGCTGCATCGGGCTCGAGGCCGGCGATGACGCGGATGTCGACGCCGAGCGAGGAAAGCGCGTTGGTGATTTCCTCCATCAGGCCGAGGTTGGAGATGGCGTCGCGCATCAGGCGGCCGATCAGGAATTCGAGAGATAGGTAGTAAACGCGCTTGGCGCCCGTCTGATAGGTTTTGCGGGTCG
>JBCNPI010000089.1:0-18557 GCA_039593415.1 Rhizobium sp.
CGAGGCGGTCGGGCCGGAAGCGACGCTTTTCGCGCCGGGTGACACGGACTTCTATGCTGGTGCGCTCGGCCGCGCGGGGACGAACGCCGAATTCCACCTGGTCGATGAACGGATCGTCGGCAGGAAGGCCAGCTCGCTCAGCTTCGCGGAAGCCGCGGCCCTGCCGCTGACCGCCATCACCGCCTGGGAGACGCTGTTCGACCGGCTCGACGTCCGCAAGGCCGTACCGGGTGCCGCCAACGCCCTCCTCATTATCGGCGGCGCCGGCGGGGTCGGATCGATCACGACGCAGCTCGCCCGCAAGCTCACCGATATCACCGTGATCACGACGGCTTCGCGGCCGGAAACAGCCGAGTGGAGCCGCGGCCTTGGCGCGCATCATGTGATCGACCATTCCAAGCCGCTCTCGGCAGAGATCGAGCGGCTCGGTATCGGACAACCGGCTTTCGTGTTCTCCACCACCAACACCGATCAGCATCTCACCGAGGTCGCCAAGCTCATCAGGCCACAAGGTCGCTTCGGCCTGATCGATGACCCGGCGTCGCTCGACGTGTCGCCCTTCAAAGTGAAGTGCGTGTCGGTCCACTGGGAGTTCATGTTCGCCCGCTCGATGTTCGGCACCGCCGACATTGCCGAGCAAGGAGCACTGCTCAATAAGGTGTCAAGGCTGGTCGATGCCGGAACGCTGAAGACCACACTTGCGGACGTCTTCGGAACCATCTCGGCGGAAAACCTGCGCCGAGCCCATGCCCTGATCGAGAGCGGGCGTGCCAAGGGCAAGATCGTGCTTGCCGGGTGGCCGGCCATGTGTGAGAGCTAAAAGCATGTGAGCCGTACGACTGATTTGGAAGACAAGTCCATGAAACTAATAAGCACTCCTTCCGTACCGGCCTCCTTCTTCGGTATGGTACTCGGTCTGGCGGGCCTCGGCGGTGCCTGGCGCGCTGCTCATCTCGCCTGGGGCCTGCCGGCCCTCATTGGCGAGCTGGTCCTGTTGGTCGCGGGCCTCGTATGGCTCGCGGTCGTGGTCCTTTACGGGTTGAAATGGCTGAACGCACGCGAGATTGCGCTGGCGGAAGCCGCGCATCCGGTGCAGTGCTGTTTTATTGGGCTTGCCGGCGTTGCAACCATGCTGGTGGCGGGAGGTGCTATTCCATACTCCCGTGGTCTCGCCGTTGCGCTTTACCTCGTGGGAGCAGCGTTCACGTTAGCCTTCGCTATTTGGCGGACGGGCGGGCTCTGGATGGGCGAACGCGACCCTAGCCACACGACACCTGTGCTTTATCTGCCGACCGTTGCCGGCAGTTTCGTCGCCGCCACGGTCGGTGCCGCCCTCGGCTTCGTGGATCTTGGGCAGTTCTTCTTCGGCGCCGGCTTCTTCGGCTGGCTCGCCATCGAATCGGTGCTGCTGCATCGGTTGCTAACAGCGCCCGGCATGGCGAACGCATTGCGGCCGACGCTTGGGATACAGCTCGCCCCGCCCGTAGTCGGAGCTGTCTCGCTCATCGCGGTCGCGCCGCAGGCTCCGCTGGTGCTCGTACACGGCATGATCGGATACGGCATCTTGCAGGCGATGATCCTGCTGCGGCTGCTGCCCTGGATCCTGCGTGAACCTCTTGCGCCGTCCTATTGGGCTTTCACCTTCGGTGTGACGGCGCTCGCGGCGGCGCCGATCCGCCTTTTGGTGCTCGGTGATGATGGCACCGTCCGCTATCTCGCGCCAGTTCTGTTCGTCTTCGCCAATCTGGTCGTAACGATCGTGGCTCTGGGCACCCTATACCGGTTCTGGAGGAATCGCGGCAGTGTACGGGTAGCCAAGCCTGCCTTGCAGCCTTCAAGCTCTGCACCTCCCAACTGAAGCCGATGAGCAACGGAGACCAGGCCGCCATCGCGGAAAGTAAGAACAGCGGCACGAGAGGAAACTCTTCATCTTCCTGGAGCGCGACCATGGGACTCTTCTCGAGATCGCCGGTGGCGCGAGAAGGGCCAATCAGTATGAAATCGGAAACCCGATCACCGCCTTGAAGCTAAAGGACGGCAAGCGGCCCGGCGTCGTTGCGAATCGCCCTCGGGATCTCGCCGTGTACGCGCGCGAAGGCGAGGCGCATCCGCTCCCGGTTCGCGAACCCCACCTCGCGGGCGATCACCTCGATCGGTAAACGGCTCTGCTCCAGCATCACCTTGGCGGCCTCGACCCTGAGCGCTTCGACCGCCTTTGCCGGCGTCGTGCCAGTCTCTGCACGAAAGAGCCGCGTGAACTGGCGGGGACTGAGGGCAGCAGCCTCGGCAAGATCGTCGATTGTCAGGCTCCGGGCGAGGTTCTGGCGTGCAAAGTTTAGCGCGCGCTGGATTCTGTCTTCGTTGGTGCCGAGGTCCAACAATGCGGAATGCTGGGACTGCCCGCCCGATCGGCGATGGTACATGACCATCCCCTTCGCGACCGAGCGGGCGACTTCTGCCCCATGGTCGCGCTCGATCAGACCAACAACGAGGTCCGTTCCCGCCGTCATGCCCGCCGATGTCCAGATCGGGCCGTCCGCGACGTAGATCTTGTCCATGTCGACCTGACAGCTCGGAAACCGCTCCTGCAGGGTCTGGGCATAGCGCCAATGCGTCGTGGCGCGCCGACCGTTCAGCAAGCCGGCATCTCCCAGGATGAACGAGCCGAGGCAGATGGCGGCGACGCGGCGGGCGTCGCGCGCGGCAGCTCGAAGCAGCCGGACCAGACCCGGCGAAGACGTCGGTATCTCGAGACCCGCGGCAACAATCAGCGTGTCATAGGCCGCGTCGTCGAATGGGTACGTCATGACCTGCATGCCGGCTCCTGAGGTGACCAGCCCTCCTTCCTCCGAGAGAACGCGCACGTCGTAGAGCTTTTCTCCGGCTTGCTTGTTGGCCACGTCGAATGCCGCAACGGCTCCGAAGCAGACAGGTTGGAAACTCGGGCAAAGGACAAGACCGATCTTCATGCTTACTCCGTCATGTTTGCTTTGCCTGCATAAATAGCTGTTCCGGCGGCGCTTCGCCATGTCATGGCCGGAATGATGGCATCTACGTCCTGTCGGCTTGGAGAGGCCGCTGATAGCGCTTGGACAAGTATCAGACGCTGGAGTTTTTTCATGTCGCGCCATCCGACAACATACACCGCGGTCCAGGCCATCGCACCGGGACAGCTCGAACTGACGCAAAAGCCTCTTGTCGATCCCGCCGTCGGACAGGTCCGTCTGCGCGTCGAAGCCTGCGGGGTTTGCCACTCCGACGCCGCGACCGTCGAAGGGGTCTTCCCCGTTCAATGGCCGAGGGTGCCGGGCCATGAGGTAGTCGGCGTGATCGATGCGATTGGCAGCAACGTTGAGGGTTGGACGCTCGGGCAACGTGTCGGCGTCGGTTTCCTCGGAGGCAGTTGCGGACATTGTGCGGAGTGCCGCGGCGGCGATCTCGTCAACTGCCGCAACCAGGAGTTCACCGGCGTCCATCATGACGGGGGCTATGCGCAATATATGCTCGCACGCGCCAGCGGTCTCGTGTCGGTCCCCGACGGCCTTGCCTCGGAAGACGCCGCTCCGTTGCTCTGCGCGGGGTTGACGACCTTCAGCGCGCTGCGCAACTCTCCCGCACGCGCCGGTGATCTCGTCGCCGTGATCGGCATCGGCGGCCTCGGGCATCTCGCGGTCCAGTTCGCCCGGCGCATGGGCTTCGAGGTCGTGGCGATCGGGCGCGGACCGGACAAGGGTGGTCTCGCCGGAAAGCTCGGCGCGCATCATTATATCGATAGCTCCGCGACCACAGTCGCTTCGGCGCTGCAAGATCTTGGCGGAGCCCATCTCGTTGTTGTTACCGCTTCAGGTGGCAGGGCCGTGGCCGACGCGGTAAAGGGGCTCAGGCCGCGCGGCCGGATCATCGTGCTCGGCGCATCTCCCGAACCCGCGGAGATCGCAACCTCCGACCTTCTGTTCGGCGGGCGCTCTGTAGAGGGCGCCTTAACGGGTGATCCGGCCACCGCCGACGCTACATTGCGCTTCAGTTCGCTCGCTGACGTCAGTGCCATGATCGAGACGATGCCGCTGGAACGCGCGCCAGAAGCCTATCGCAAGATGATGGCAGGAGAAGCTCGCTTCCGCATCGTCCTCACCATGTAGATGCGCCGCCAAGCACCCAGATCGACTTTGCCTCGAGCGAGGCAGTTCACAAAAGCACAATCATGTCATTCGAAACCGCAAGAACGGAATACTTGAACGTCGGCGACGCCCGCTTTGCCTTCAGGCGGCTTGGCCCGACGGGCGGGACACCACTCATCCTGCTGCAGCACTTCACCGGGACGATGGATGCCTGGGATCCTTATAGCCGCACAAATGAACGCCTGGGCGAAAGGGTTGCGCATGGATTATCCCCAATCACTGAAACAGATGTAAACGATCTTCGGTACTAGCCGGTAACACCGCTTGGCAGCGTCGCCGATCGCGAAAATCTCAACTTCGCGCTGCGGGCCTTGTCGCGAAAATTCGTAATTGTCGTGGGACGCAGACTTTGCCTGCTGTGAACGCGAGATCGATAAGAGGCTTTTTCTTTACGCCCTCAAAAGTCGAATAGATTGCAGCGGGGCTGCGTATTCGCATTGTTGTGAATATACAACATTCGATTGAATTATTTCTTCGTGAAGCTCAATCAATAGGAATCCGTGAGCAGCCAAATTGTCATGCAACCCTTCCGATAGTACTAAATCGGGTGAGGGGCGTAAGCCAAATTGGGGCAGACATTATGTGAGCAACTCCTACTGCTAACGGCTGGTAGGGTGTGAGCTCGATCTGTGGGTTGGGCAAATGAAAATCGATGAACGGCTGGGCATTGGACTTATAAGACGCGGATACCGTCTTGGGAGAGAAATACGTACGTCGCAACCTCATCTTGTCAAAAGCAAAATGCGATGCATGAGACGGCTTTCAGAGCATTCCTTCCAAGTCACTTCAGGTACAAGGCCTATCAATTCATTCACTCACCAGCCACTTTCCAAGATAGCGCTGGTCGTCTTTTTGTTTTCTATTGGTTTGATCTTCTGGTTCCCGAATGCCGCCTATGCCGCGTGTTCAAGCTTCAACGTGCCTGATGCGAACACGACGCCATCGACGAACCCCATGGCATCGGGTGGATCGATTGATATCAACATCGGTGTGCAGTGCGACCCCTTCGGCCTTAATCCGTATCCTGGGTCAAACACAACCTCGCCCCAGCATGGCTCTGTGACTGTCGATGCCGCCGCTGGGATCGTGACATATACCAATAATGGCGATGGAGCCACTAGCGATAGTTTCGCCGTGGCAGATGCAAGTGGAATCCCTTTCACCATCAATGTCGCGATTGCGGCAGCCACCAGCCCCATCACCGTTTCGCCGGCATCGCTAGCCAGCGCGCAAGTCGGCACGAGCTATAGCCAAACGCTAAGTGCTACCGGCGGCACGGCACCTTATGCCTTTGCGCTCACCAGCGGCTCGTTGCCGCCGGGTTTATCATTCAGCGGATCAACGATCAGCGGCACCCCCACACAGGCCGGCAATTATACGGCGACCTTTACCGTAACGGACAATGTTGCCACCACAACCACGAAGTCCTATACGATCTCGGTCCCCAATCCATCGAACAATATTGCGGTTGCAACTCCTCCAGCAGCCAGCGTGAATGTTGCGTATAACGCGACCCTTTCCGCATCCGGCGCATTGGCTCCTTATAGTTTCGCGCTCTACGTCGGCTCGACCCTTCCTCCGGGGCTTTCCTTGGCCAGCAACGGCACCATCAGCGGCACTCCGACGTCTGCGGGAAATTACAGCTTTCAAGTTACCGTAACCGACAGTAGTCCAAATCTACATGGGATATCGCCCGGTCCCTATTTCAACGTTGTGACCGTTGCCCTCTCAGTTCAAAACGTGCCGCCCCCAGTCGCCAATCCGGTCAGCGCGACGGTGAACCACGGAAGCAGCGCAAATCCGATCACGCTCGACCTTACTGGGGGGGCTGCATCATCGGTGGCGATTGCGGCGCAAGCTTCGCATGGCACCGCTTCGGCGAGCGGCACTTCGATCACCTATACACCGACCGCAAGCTATTCAGGTCCGGACAGCTTTACTTATACTGCCACGAATAGCGCCGGCACTTCAGCTCCGGCGACAGTAACTATCACCGTAAGCCCACCGACGATCTCTCTCAGTCCTTCGACACTGTCGTCCGGTACCATCGCAGTGGGCTATAGTCAGGCCGTGAGTGCCAGCGGCGGCACCGGCCCCTACACCTATGCGATAACCTCCGGCTCACTTCCGCCCGGATTGAGCATGTCGATAACATCCGGTTCGTTTTCTGGTACACCAACTGGGGCGGGCACTTACAACTTCGTTGTGACAGCGACGGATAGTTCGACCGGGACCGGCCCATTCAACACTTCCAAAGCCTACAGCATAACCATTGCCGCACCGACGATTTCGGTGAGCCCTTCCCTTCTGTCGGCCGGCACGATCGGAACGGCCTACAGCCAAGCCATCACGGCATCCGGTGGCACCGGCTCCTACACCTTTACAGTCACGTCTGGCGCTCCTCCTGCTGGGGTGACCCTCTCATCGGGAGGGACACTTTCCGGCACGCCGACGGCGGGAGGCACGTTCAACTTTACAGTCACTGCGACAGATAACTCGACCGGAACAGGCGCACCATTTTCGGGTTCGAGAGCCTATAGCTTGGCCATCGCGGCACCGACAATAGCGCTAGCGCCGACGACGCTTCCCTCGGCGGCTATTACTGCTGCCTACAGCCAGACGATCACGGCATCGGGCGGTACTGCTTCTTACAGCTATGCGATCACCGCCGGCGCTCTTCCTGCCGGACTGACGCTCTCTTCTGCAGGAGTTCTAGACGGAACGCCAACGGCAGGGGGCACGTTCAACTTTACCGTTACCGCCACCGACAGCTCGACCGGCACCGGCCCGTTCACCGGTTCGAGAGCTTACAGTTTGAGCGTTTCCGCGCCGACGATTGTAGTCAACCCCTCCTCACTGGCATCCGGAATAGCTGAGACTGCGTACAACCAGACTGTATCAGCGACGGGCGGCGCTGGATCCTACACTTATACACTGTCGGCTGGCGCCCTTCCGCCAGGATTGGCGCTTTCCTCGACGGGCCAACTCTCCGGGATACCGACCGCTGCGGGGACCTTCAACTTTACCGTCGCAGCAACCGACAGTTCGACCGGAACGGGTCCCTTTACGGGCTCGCGGGCTTACACCATAACGATTGCCGCACCAACGATTGCGTTTACGCCGACTACGCTGCCAGCTGGTTCGGCCGGAACTGCCTATAATCAGTCCTTCACGGCATCGGGAGGAGCCGGTTCCTATACCTACAGCCTTTCGGCCGGCGCCTTGCCTCCCGGTATGGCGCTTTCCGCGGGCGGCGTAATCTCGGGCACGCCGTCAATCGCAGGGTCCTTCAACTTTACCATCATCGCGACGGATGCCTTTGGGTTTACCGGCTCCCAGGCCTATACCTTAGCGATCTCCGCACCGACCATCACGATTTCGCCGGCGGCCTTACCGGCCGGCGCGGCCGGGACCGCTTACAGCCAGACGATCACGGCCTCGGGCGGCACTGGTTCCTACACCTTTGGTTTGGCGGCAGGGTCTCTGCCTCCCGGCGTGGCACTGGCATCCTCCGGTAGTCTTTCCGGCACACCAACGGCCGGCGGAACCTTCAACTTCACCGTTATGGCGACGGACGGCCTTTCGTTTACCGGCTCCCGAGCCTACAGCGTGACCATCGGCGCACCGACCATTTCGATCGCCCCGACAACGTTGGCGGCTGCAACCGTTGCTACAGCCTACAGCCAGACCATTACGGCCTCCGGCGGGATCGCTCCTTACACGCATACGATCACGGCCGGAACCCTCCCGGCTGGCCTGACGTTATCGTCTGGCGGCGTGCTTTCAGGAACGCCAACAGCATCCGGCACATTCAATTTCACTGTCACGGCAACCGATAGCTCGGGTGGGTCAGGTCCCTTCACCGGATCACGCGCCTACAGTCTGGCGGTCAGCGTCCAGTCGCCGATCGCAGGTAACGTTACAGCAACCGTTGCCGCAAACTCGTCGAATAACGCTATCACGCTCAATCTTTCCGGCGGAACTGCGACCTCGGTTGCGATCGCAACCGGAGCCGGCCACGGAACGGCGATCGCATCAGGCACATCCATCGCCTATACGCCTGCCTCGGGCTATAGCGGTTCTGACAGTTTCACTTACACTGCCACCAACGGCTCAGGCACCTCGGCCCCGGGCACAGTTGTTATAACAGTCAGCCCACCGACGCTTTCCTTCTCGCCGGCGAGCGGCGCCCTGCCCGCTGGCGTTATCGGCACTTCCTATAACCAGACGATCACCGCCTCTGGCGGCACGGCCCCCTATGGCTACGCTGTCATCGGCACACTTCCGGCAGGCTTGTCGCTCAACCATGCGACGGGCGCAATCACCGGCACGCCGACGGCATCTGGAAATTACAGCTTCTCCGTCAGTGCTACCGACGCCAACAATGCCACGACCTCGGCCGCCTATACGATTACGACTGCACCACCACCCACCACATTTGTTTTCTCTCCGGCCGGCGGCGCGCTGACCGAAGCCATGGCGGGCGAGGCCTATAGCCAGCAGATATCGACGACGGGCGGTACGGGAGTGAAGATCTACAGTGTTGCTTCCGGCACCCTGCCGAATGGCATGGTGCTCAACATTTCCACGGGCCAGCTAAACGGGACGCTCGCAGCAGGTACGCAAGGCGATTACAGCTTCTCTATTGAGGTTCGCGACGGCAATGGTGCCACCGGAGCGGCGGCCTATACACTGAAAGTAAGAAGCCAAGCTGTCAGTGTCCTGGACATGGTCATCAACGTGCCAGCTGGCTCCGCGCCGCCTGATGTCTACCTCAATCGCGGTGCGACCGGCGGTCCGTTCACGTCCGCGGCGCTTGCGTTTGTGGAGCCAGCCGCTGCCGGCACCGCGACGATCATCCAAGGCCAACTCGCGCAGGCAGGCCCCGTTACACCCCCGGTCGGCTGGTATTTGCATTATACGCCGAACCCGGCCTATTCCGGTCAAGCTCGGGTCGGCTACAAGCTGACAAGTGCGCTCGGAACATCCAATACAGGCACGGTCACGTATAACCTCAGCTATGATGCCAGCAAGGTCGCCGAGGATATCAACGGACTGGTGCATGACTTCGTGCAGTCGAGGCAGAATATGATCGCCAACACGATCGAGGTTCCTGGTCTTCTGCAGCGCCGCCAAATGGAGAAAGCGACGGATGCGATCACGGCGCGCATGACGCCGTCGCAGGAGGGGATGACACTCGGCTTTTCGACCAGCCTGTCGCAGATGCGGGCGGCAGGTGGCGATGCGGATGCAGCGTCAGCCCCGTTCAACGTGTGGATCAGCGGTGCCTTCCTTGCCCATAGCGACAAGAGCCATGGCCACAGCACCAGCAAATGGGGCAGCTTTGCGATGATCAACATGGGTGCGGACTATCTGCTTTCCGACAAGGCGCTGATCGGTATCTCGTTCCACTATGACCGGATGACGGACCCGACCGACGAGGATGCGGAGCTGACGGGTAATGGCTGGCTTGCCGGACCCTATGCGTCGTTCCAGTTGGGCAAGGGCGTGTTCTGGAATGGCAGTCTGCGCTATGGCGGTTCGAACAACACCATCGATACGCAGTTCTGGGACGGCGATTTCAAGACCACACGATGGATGGCGGACACGTCGATCGAGGGTCAGTGGTATCTCGACGAGGAAACGACGCTGTCGCCGAAGCTTCGGGCGATCTATTTTTCCGAAACGGTCGATGATTACACCGTCAAGAATGGCGCCGGTGATGCGATCACGATCGAAGGATTTGACGAGGAGCAGTTCCGTGTGAGCCTGGGTGCAGAGATCGCTCGGTCGTTCACACTGGAGAGTGGGGCAAAGCTGACACCGAAGCTCGGCGTAACGGGTGGCTTCTCCGGACTTGACGGTTCGGGCGCATTCGGAACGGTCACCGCTGGCATGACCCTGCAGACGGCAAGCTTCTGGATGCTCGACACCAGCCTCCTCTTCAACATCGAAGGCGACGGACAGAAATCCGTCGGTGCCAAAGTCGCGGCGGCAAAGAAGTTTTAGCCGATCACAAAACTCTAAGCCGGGGGTCCGCAATGCCGGCCGCATCTCGTGAGAGCGGTTGCTACCTCGCGATAATATACCCTGACAATGGCTGGCCGGTCAGCTCCTATTGAATGGAATCGTCGCGATAAGGTTAAGCAGTCTCTCCTTCGGAGGAGCGTCGTTCTCTTACGAGATACTCGACTCTATCGAACCATTTCGAAGGGGATTTCGCGCCATACTTAACTGGTACAACGGTTCCACCACATGGATTTTCCTCCCCTCATGTACGGAACAACTCGACGCAGCAACATACAGAACTGCACCAAACCGTTACACCTAAGATAGCGCAGATTGCTCTTGCATTTATCGCGTGGATTGAGTGATGATGACGCGATAATAAATGGAATTTTCGGGGGTTTGGGATGTCGGATTTCTTTCTCGGCCAGATTATGCTTGCAGGATTCCAATTTGCACCCAAAGGCTTCGCCCAGTGCAATGGACAGCTCATTGCTATCAACCAGAACCAGGCTTTGTTTGCCTTATTGGGCACTTATTACGGCGGCGATGGAGTAAGGACCTTTGCCCTACCCAATATGCAAGGCCGCACGCCAGTCGGATTTGGGCCGTCCGCTGATCCGGCTTGGCAGCCGGCGGCTTACGAGATCGGTGAAATTGGTGGCTCCGAGAACGTAACTTTGCTCTCATCGCAATTACCTGAGCATGTCCACCTGGCGACCGGCACGACGAGTGATGGTACCCTGCGCAACCCGAACAACGCACTCTACGGCACCAACACGGCCAATATCTACGCCCCATCGTCCGGTGCTCAAGTTATGCTGTCGAGCGAGACCGTAGCGCCGGCCGGCAACGGCCAACCGCATGACAATATGCAGCCTTACGACGTCATAAATTTCTGCATCGCGCTATCCGGCGTATTTCCGTCCCGCAACTGATCTAGCCTTGTGAACCTATTGATCGGAGGATCAACGATGAGCACTCCCTACGTTGGAGAAATCCGGCTTTTTGGTTTTTCCCGAGTGCCAACGGGATGGCTACCCTGCGACAACTCTCTGCAACCTATTTCCGAATATGAGTCATTATTCCAGCTGATCGGAACCATATATGGCGGCGACGGACAAACAACCTTCGCAACACCTAATCTTTCCGGGCGCGTACCAATACATCAAGGGAGCGGCCCGAACTTGTCGACGTATCTCATTGGCGCGGCCGCAGGCAGCGAGAATATCACGCTTATCTCGACGCAATTGCCAATACATTCGCATCCGTATCTTGCCACCGATAGTCTGGCGAATTCCAGGACTGTCGGGTCGTCGGTCGAGCTCGGAGCAATCGCCGGAGATATGATGTATGTCACCGATATAACAGGAGCGACCGCTATCAGAACATCGCCAGCGGCCACCCAGCCGAGCGGTTCAACTGGCATGCATGAAAATACGATGCCCACGCTTACCTCCCAGTATTGCATTGCTTATGCTGGTATCTATCCTACGCAAGGCTGAACCCAGGATCATCCAATAAGGACATTGCTAATGACACAACCTTTCCTCGGCGAGATTCAGCTGTTCGGTTTCAACTTCCCTCCCTATCAGTGGGCATTCTGTAATGGTGCGACTCTCCCAATCCAACAGAACACGCCACTTTTCTCCCTGCTCGGTACCCAATACGGAGGCAACGGTACAACCACGTTCCAACTCCCCAACTTTACCAACCGTGCGGGCTGTAACCAGGGCCAAGGCGTCGGCTTGACGGAGCGTTCCCTCGGCGAGGCCTTTGGCGATAACAGCATCACATTGACGCAAGCGGAGATGCCGGCACACACACATTCTTTGACAATCTATAGCCAAGGCGATTCCTCCAAGCGCTCGGCGTCGCCAAGTGAAGGGAACGCCTTGGGCGTGCCGGGTTCGAGCAGCCCATTTCTGCCTGCTGCCAAACCCAACGCGCAGTTCGCGTCGAACATCATTGGCATTGGCGGCGGCAATCAACCACATGAAAACCGGCAACCTTATCTCGCGGTCAACTTCAGTATCTCGCTGGCCGGTGCATTTCCATCGTTCGGTTGATGCTCTTGAAGCAGCAGGATCAATTGCCGGATTTTCCGCGAAGAACGGCCACTAGGCAGTTTACAACAACATGTGTCCTGCGTCCGGCCGAGCTGGATGACTTGGCGTTTTTGCGCAAGCTTTATCATTCATTTCGCATCGATGAGTTGGCACAGTTGTCATGGTCGCCGGAAGACAAGCACGCCTTTTTAGATCAGCAATTTGATTTCCAGCATCGCTATTACATCGCTGCCCTTCCGCAAACTAACTTCCTGATCATCGAAAAGGAAGGTACTCGGATTGGACGGCTTTACATCGATCTTAGCGCCGATGTCTGGCACATCATCGATATCGGTCTTGTGCCCGAGTGGCGCAACCAGGGAATAGGACTGATACTGCTGAGCGGTATAAAGGCAGCTGCCATAGCAGAAGGAAATCAGGGCATTTTCCTGAATGTCGACAAGGCCAATGGGCGCGCGCTGAAGCTGTATCAAGCGTCGGGATTCGAGGTCGTCGACGCTACCGAAACCCACATTCGCATGGAATGGTCGTCACGCCAGGTATTGCCGAGGATGGTTAAAAGTCCCTCGGGCGCTAATTGAAGATGGCCTGATAAATGATGCCTTCCTTGTCTCTCGCGACCGGGACCAAGAAAATGTCGAGAATCCCAAGCGTGGCGTTCTTTAGCCTATAAATCTGCTGTGGTAATAGCACCTTTGAAGCGCTGCGAAACAGCAATGAAAATGGAGCTCTCATCATCCCTGCAAACCCCCGTTCGGGCAGAGGACGTGCTTCAGTTAGCGTAAAAATGAGAGACGCTGTCCCCATATCGACTTCGAATCCCTCTCCCACGCACCGGGCGAAATGATCCAGCGTTACAATCCCCATCTCACCCCAACCATCATTCGCGCCTAAATAGCAAAGGCTTCTACCCGACGTTCTTTGCTAAAACTATCAAGAGAGTTTAACGATAAGCAAGCACTCCCTCTAAGACTTACTCTCTTTGATGACGTTAGCGAGCGGCATCAGTCGCATTCGAGAGGCAAATCACACCTACGTCCGTGCCCTGAGAGCTCGTTCGGCCCTATCGGCGATCTGGGTGACCGCATAGGCGATCACCATGTACCTCACGACGGCAACCGGGAAGGCCCAGAGGCAGTGAAAGTTCAGCGGCAGTGAAGTGCGACTGCGCGAAGATATCGGCGATCGCGATGGCAAAGCCGAGCGACAGCGGGGGTCGAAGTCGTTTCGTTAACGCTGCCCGACCTGTCACTTTCTGAGCGTCAAGCTGGGGACTTTTCCGGATACTCAAAAGACTATCTGCCCGACGCCTGTTCTCCGCTATCCTCTCGATATCCTCACAACCTGCGTCGAAACGCGGTTTTCATGTGGTTGCCGATCCCTGCGCGGCGACAAACAAGGTGAGACTCATCCTGATCGTCGCGCTATAGATCCCTGAATTAGCACGACGTATGTATTAAAGCGCTCTGGATTAAAGAAGGACCTCTTCATCAATTGAATCGAAATTCCTTGCCACTGCTGCCGCTGCTGGCCGCCTCTATTGCACAAGCCCCCGCGGCCGGCCGAGCATAGGGGTTGGAGCCCAGTACGACACCGCTCACGTCTATGTCCCAGTCGCTGATATCAACGCCTGTGCCAACGGTTTCGTCGCTACGTTTGGCGGCGCCTTCACCAAACAGATAGTCACTACAGTACCCCGACCCAGAGCAGGAGGACCTGACACTGATCCAGACTCCCATTGGAACGATATCGCTGTTCGGGTTCAAGACTCCGATCCCCTACGCTAACGTCATCGAGCGGATGATCGTCCAAGCGCAATAGGCATGCGGCTCCTTCTATCTGGCCTCGGAAGCGACGCCAATACCCATGGTCCTCGAGCAAACGGCGAGAGCTGTGATAACGACAGCCGTCGCCAGCAAGAAGGCCAACTGAAGACGGTCGGTCTCTATAGACCGCTCAGCACCTCCAAGCAGGATGCCATAGCATGAAACACCGAGCGCCCCGCCCACTTGCCTTGCCGTGGTGAGCGTGCCACCCGCGATACCTGCATTAGAAGCGTCCGCGGCAGAGAGAGCTTCCGTAGATAGCGCCGTGACGGCTATGGCGGATCCCGCTCCGACCAGCAACATCCCGGGCACGATCCACGGATAGCCATCAAGACCTACACCGGTGGCAAGGCCAAGATATCCGATCGTTGCTAGGCCTAGCCCGCATAGGATTGCCGGCCGCGTTCCGTACCTGGCGGCCACTAGCCCGCCCAGGAAATTTGCAAGAGAGAGGCAAAGCGTGAGGGGCATAAGGGCCAAGCCGGCCTGAAAGGCGCTCAAACCATGGACACGGAAGTTCAGGCTAAGGGCAAAAAGCATGCCGTAGAACCCAAAGTTGACTGCAAATCCGGCCACGCAGCAAGCGGTGAACCGGGACGACGCAAACAGAGAAGGTGGTATCATTGGATCTACACGTCGCTTCTCGGCGGCAATGAACAGGAGGGCTGATATAGCCGAAACAGCAAGAGCCGCCATGACCCCGACATCGTCAAAACCGTTCTGCCCAGCTTGGACCAAGCCAGCCGTGAGGCACGCAAGGGAGACAAAAGCCAGGGCTTGTCCTAAGAGATCAAAGGACCGCCCCTTCTGCGCAGTGTGATGCTCTGTCCGTCGGCCAAAATTATACGCGAGCAGCAAGACGGGCGCATTGATCAGAAAAATCGCTCGCCATCCAAAGAGTTCGAGCAAGGCACCTCCTGCCAACGGACCAGCTGCTATGGCGCTGCTTCCACACATTGCCCAGACTGCGACCGCTTTCGATCGCATCTTCAGATCCGGAAAACTCACCGCGATCAAAGCCATTGAAGCGCTGACGATCGCTGCCGCGCCGGCGCCTTGCAGCGCCCTGCCAACGACCAGTTCCGTAGCGGTTCGAGCGAGGCCGCAGTAGATCGATGCGACAAGGAAGAGGGCTGTGCCGATGAGGTAGCCACGTCGAGGTCCCAAGAGGTCGCTCAATGTCCCCGCGCTGAGAAGAAGACCTGCGAACGCGACGGTATAGGCATTCAGTACCCACTCAAGCATTGGCAGGTTCGCGTGCAGCGCCAGCCTGAGATCGCCAAGGGCCACGTTTGCAACCGTCGCATCCAGACTAACGATCACGAAGCCCAAGCAGGCGGCGGCGAGACCGGGGCTGGCACGCAAAGACTTTGTGAGCATCCGATTTGGTTCCTTCAACAGCAATCGAAAGAACCTTAATCTCCTTCAGAAATCAGTATAATGGAGATCTTTCTTGCTTTAGTATCAAGGAAAGCTTGGAGATGAACGTACTCGCAGCGATTGAGGCATTCGTCAGAGCCGCAGACACAGGTAGCTTGGCTGCCGCCGGCCGCCGATTGGGAGTCACATCCACGCAAATCGGCAACCGCGTATCAGCGCTGGAAGACAGGCTACATGCGAAGCTTCTTGTCAGGAGCACGCGCAGGCTCGATTTGACCCCGTTCGGCCGCGACTATCTCGAGCGATGCCGAGAGATTCTCGACCGACTGGCAGAAGCTGATCTAATGGCCGAAGCTCGGCAGGCAGAGCCTCGTGGCCATCTGCGGCTAACGGCTCCGGTGATTTTTGGATCGGAAATCCTTCTTCCCGGTCTCGCTCCCTATCTCGAACATCACCCCTATGTCAGTGTAGACGTTGATCTCAACGACACGATCATTGATATCGATTCAAGCGGTTTCGACGCCGCTATCAGGCTTGGGAGGCCGCCGATCGGCGATTTCGTCGCACGCCCACTCAAACCTTATGGACTGATGATCTGTGCAGCGCCATCTTATCTACACCGCAAAGGCACTCCCGCCGCCCCCTCCGACCTTTCTGCTCACGACTGCCTACTTTACGGAAGTCCTGGTAAAATTGACGAGAGCGAGATCTGGCAATTGCTCGGGCCGGAGGGTCCGGTAGCAGTGGAGGTAAAAGGGCGTCTCCGGGCCTTCGGCGCACAGGGACTTCGCCGCGCGGCGGGTGCCGGAATAGGAATCGCGTTGCTGCCGGACGTGATCGCCAAGGCCGATATCGCTGCGGGACTTTTACGCCCCCTGATGACGGATTATCGTCCGGCGGACCGTCCTCTGAACATCCTATTCCGAAGGGAGAGACACATGTCGCGTCTTTTCCGCAGTCTGCTTGACCACATTCTTGAGGCGCATGGTCGTGGCGGTGACGTCGCATACGAAAACGAGCGGTAGAGGGTGACCATGCTTCCATTGACAAGCTCGCACGACGAACGTTCCGCTGAAAACTTCACCCCTCCGAGATTGATTTAGAGGAGGCTCTCCCCCGGCCACCCTGCAATATCTCATCCGGCCCATTCCGAGCCCCCCGGACGCCGCAGAAACCTGACAGAGAACGGGGTAATCAGAATCAAAGTGATTAGACAGGAAGTAGCGCGTCGGGTTTGACGTCGGCTATAGACGCATAGGTGTGGGTTTCGCGCACGCCAGGCAGCGGCAAAATCACACGCTGTAGGAATTCCTGAAATGCAGCCATATCCGAAATCCGCGCCTTGATAAGATAGTCAAAGCCGTCGACCACCATATGACATTCCAGAATCTCCAGGGCTGCAGAAACGGTGCCGGCGAACCGATCAAACACCTGGAGAGCAGTATCGTCGAGCCGGACTTCAATGAAGAACAACGTGTTGATTGTCGTGCGAATTTGATCCACTGGGGGTGCGGACGAAAACTTGGACCACCAGGAGGTAGTTCATGTATTCCTACGCAGACAGACTTCGAGCGGTCGAGCTGTATCTCCGGCTGGGCAAGCGACTTAACGCGACCATTAGGCAGTTGGGTTATCCAACAAAGAATGCCCTGAGGGGTTGGTACCGCGAGTACGTCGAAAATCGCGACTTGCGTGTTCAAGCCGTAGCTCGAGCGCCAAAATTTTCCGAGGCCCAAAAGCAGGCTGCCCTTGAGCATTACCGTACTCACGATCGTTGCATATCTTCGACGATGAGGGCGCTTGGCTACCCTGGTCGCGGAACTCTAACCGCCTGGGTCAGGGAGGCCTTTCCGGAGGCGCGCTCATCCATGGTTGGTCGATCATGGCGCCGTGGTTATTCCGATGAGATCCAGCAAGCGGGGGTCATAGGTCTCTGTAGTGGAGATGAAAGCGCTCAACAGGTGGCTGACCGGCTGGGCGTCTCAAGGCCGACATTGTATAGCTGGAAAGACCGGCTTCTCGGTCATGAGGCTTCTTCATCCATGAAACGCCGCAAAGCCAACTCCAAAGCGCCAGAACGTGAAGAGCTCGAGCGACAGCTTGAAGCCCTCCAGCGTGATGTCCGCCAGTTGCAACTCGAACATGATCTCCTGAAGAAGGCCAATGAACTCCTAAAAAAAGGCCTGGGCGTCGATCTGCAGATCCTGAGTAATCGGGAGAAAACACAGCTGGTTGACGCCCTTAAAGTAGTTTATCGCTTGCCAGAACTGCTGGCCCAGCTTCGAATTGCACGAAGCTCCTACTTCTACCATCGTGCCCGCATATGTTTGGCAGACAAGTATGCCGCTGTGCGCCTCAGCTTAGCGGAAATCTTTGAAGCGAACCGCCGTTGCTACGGCTATCGCAGAATGCAGGCGTCGCTGGCCAGACAGAGCGTGATGATCTCGGAAAAGGTTGTCCAGCGCTTGATGAAGCAGGAGCAGTTGGTCGTCGCCAGACCGCGTCGAAAGCGTTTCGGTTCCTATCTGGGAGAAATCAGTCCGGCGCCCGAGAACATAATCAATCGCGACTTCCATGCAGAATCGCCAAACGTGAAATGGCTGACAGATATCACCGAGTTCCAGATCCCAGCCGGGAAGGTCTACCTTTCGCCTATCATCGACTGCTTTGACGGATTGGTCATCAGTTGGTCGATTGGAACGCAACCAGATGCGGGCCTGGTCAATACCATGCTGGACGCCGCCATCGAGACCGTGACCGAAGTAGAGGAACGGCCAATCGTCCATTCTGATCGGGGAGCTCATTATCGCTGGCCAGGCTGGCTAACCCGGATCAGCGAAGCGAAGCTGGTTCGCTCGATGTCCCGAAAGGGTTGCTCGCAAGACAACGCCGCGTGTGAAGGCTTCTTCGGCCGGTTGAAAACCGAACTCTTCTATCCTCGGGACTGGAAGGCCATGACAATCGAACAGTTCGTCGGGGAGGTGGATGCCTATATCCGCTGGTACAATGAGAAGCGCATCAAGATATCGCTGGGATCGCTCAGCCCGGTCGAATATCGTAAGAGCCTCGACCTGAACTTATAAACCAGTCCAACTTTT
>JBCNPI010000009.1:0-56217 GCA_039593415.1 Rhizobium sp.
CCTGATGGCCGAGGTCGTCGAGGATCATGTGCGCATGCATGTGGCGGACGCCGCTCTTCCGCAGAACGAGCGCGACGAGGGTGCAGAGGAGCTGATCGACGTCCTGCGTGCCTATATGAAATAGGAGGCACCATGCAGCCGGTAGCCCATGAAGCTTCGGGACGCGGAGCGCGGGTTCTCTTACTGCCAGCGCTAAGCTCGATTTCCACCCGTGAGGAAATGCAGCCCTTAGCCTCGCAACTCGATAGCGAATTCATTACGGAAACACTCGATTGGCCCGGATTCGGAACGAAGCCGCGCCCGCGGCGTGACTGGACGCCCGAAATCCTGTCGGATTTCCTTTGTGATACCTTATGCCGGCAAAGTCCTGCAGCCGTTATTGCGGCAGGGCATGCTGCCGCCTATGCCATGCACGAGTTGGTGCAACGTCCCGGCGGGGTCGCTTGCCTGGTCCTTCTGGCGCCGACCTGGCGCGGACCGCTCCCGACGATGATGGGCGGCAGCAAGCCCTGGTTCAGGCGTATCGTTCGAATTCTCGACAACAACGCCATTGGGCCGCTTCTTTATCGCCTGAATGTGAGCCGATGGGTGCTACGCAAAATGGCGCTTGAACACGTCTATAGCGATCCCGCCTGGCTGACCGATGCCCGATTTCAGTCGAAGATCGCCGTGACTAGGGCCAAAGGAGCGCGCCACAGTTCCGTGCGCTTCGTCACAGGCAGTCTCGACCGTTACGCCGCCCGGGATGCATTTTTGGAGGATCTGCGTCGGATCGCCTGCCCGGTTCTGATCGTCTATGGCGCGGAAACGCCGCGTCGTTCGCGTGTCGAAATGGAATTGATGTCCATGTTCGGGAACATCACGGCCGTGGTGATGGAGAAGGGCAAACTTGCGCTGCATGAGGAATTTGCCAGCAATGTTACCTTAGAGGTCAGGCGCTTCCTCCATGTAAGTCTGCGAGCAAGTTCTCGATCATAAAGTCTTGAGTTAGGTAGCGCGGCAGGAGCCGCTTTGGACATGAAGTCAGATTCGCCTTGCACAGATGTCTGTCAGTTCGACACACGCAACAAATGGTGCCTGGGCTGCGGTCGATCGGTCGATGAAATCAAGGGCTGGCGGAAGTTGTCGCCGTATCACCGAACCACGCTTGTCAGGGAACTCAAGCGGCGAATGGAGAAAATGAGGAAAGCGCAGATTGAGAAGAAGGGCACATCGACCGAGCCGGAGCGCGCTGTTCATCACGACCACGCGCGACAGGATGCGCCCTTGCTCATCTAACGGTATGTCAATCGCTCCATTTCATTGCGGGAGAAGGTATTGACGATCACGTTGCGCACGGAATCAACGCCATAGGTAGCAGAGGCTGACCGCATGGATTCTTTACGCATACTCCGGGGCCATCTTCTCGACCTCGCCATGAAGTTGTCGTTTGGCCAAAAAGAAACTTGTTTCTCTAGTTACTAGAGGATTTAGGTTGTCGAGCAACATGGGGGTGAGCCAACAACGCTGGATCATGCCGCAAATGTCGATCGGTCACTGCAGTAAACGCCGCGGGCCGTTCACAACAGCACGAAGCCAAGGCAGGGAGATCAATAGATGCTTCAAATCAAAGCTGCCTTGCGCTCAAAATTTGCGGTCGCGCTTTTGCGATTGGCGATCGCTACCATACGCTTAATGCAATGCTTTATAATCGCCGGTTCATTGATCAAAGGGCGACTGACAAGTTCTTTCATGCCGCTAAGTGGCTCGAGGGATCGGCCGATCGCTTGCGCAGCAGTAGATATCGGCGGCGCTAAAAACCAAATGGCGACACGTAAAAAACGGAGGACCAGCAAAGCTGATAACGCAGGTTCGACTGACGGTTGCCTGTCAATTCATCTGATCGCAACTTGTCGCCATTAGGAGGAAGCGCGAAGGAACATGCATGGATGACGATCACTTTGCCGCCTCATGCGGCGCCCCGATGCGCTGTCATGATACTGTCATCTTGTTCCATCTAAGTTCGCGAAGAATGTGCTCAGTATATAATCGATCATCTACGAAAGTCCTTACCCCCTTTTTTTATCAATCAGTTAGGGAGCAACCTTGATGAACCTCCAAAGGCCATCGCTACTGGCGGCCAGGCAATCCATTCTGCCCAGCCTGTGGGACCTGATAGCGCTGCTTTTGGTCGTTGGGACCATCGTTCTCATCGCATATGGCGAGCGGGTCACGACCTTGCCTTTGTCGACACTCAGCGCGACTCCAATGTCGCTCGATCCGGCAAATTTGCCAATATACGCCCTGCGCACAATGTTGCGGATGTTGCTCGCAATCATTGTCTCTTTGATATTCACCTTCATCTACGCCGCGATCGCCGCTAAGAGCCGGCGGGCGGAAATGGTGATGATCCCAATTCTTGACATTCTTCAGTCGGTGCCGATTCTCGGCTTTCTTACGTTCACCGTGACTTTCTTTCTGAATTTGTTTCCAGGCAGCGTCCTGGGGGCCGAGCTTGCTTCCGTTTTCGCCATTTTCACCAGCCAAGCCTGGAACATGACTTTCAGCATGTATCAGTCCATGCGCAGTCAGCCGAAGGATTTGGAGGAAGCCACGAAAAGCTTTCATCTGAGCAGCTGGCAGCGCTTCTGGCGTCTTGACGTTCCCTTCGCCATGCCGGGCCTGGTCTGGAATACGATGATGTCCATGTCGGGCGGCTGGTTCTTCGTGGTCGCATCCGAGGCGATCACCGTTGGCGACACGACCATTACTCTACCGGGGATCGGCTCCTATGTGGCGCTCGCAATAAAGCAGCAGGACGTTACTGCGGTACTTTATGCGGTCGTCGCCATGTTGCTGGTCGTTGTCCTCTATGATCAGTTCCTGTTCCGTCCGCTGGTCGCGTGGGCCGACAAGTTTCGGTTTGAAACAACTTCGTCCGGCACGGAGCCGACGTCCTGGATGCTCGATTTGCTCCGGCGCGCACGCGCTATTCGCCTGCTTCTAGTGCCGTTTAAGTGGGCCATGCGGTTAGTCTGGGACCTGCGCATGCCGGCGCTGCCGCGCCTCGGCTCCCGCAAGGCCAGTTCGGAGATGTCTCGCATAGTCGACTGGGTCTGGATTGCAATTGTTATCGCAGGGGCGGTCTATGCCGCCTATTCGAGCATTGATTACTTGCGGGCGACCATCGGCTGGCCGGATGTGGTCACCGCTATCTTTGATGGCTTTATTACGCTGTTGCGCGTGATCGTCTTGATGGCCATCGCAACGGTCGTCTGGGTGCCGATCGGGGTCTGGATCGGCCTGCGTCCCAAGCTTGCCGAAAAGGTCCAGCCCTTGGCGCAGTTCCTGGCCGCATTCCCGGCCAATATCGCCTTTCCCATAGTCGTGGTTTTAATCGTTCGTTTTGACCTCAGCGCCGATATCTGGCTGAGTCCGCTGATGATTCTTGGCACGCAATGGTATATTCTATTCAACGTCATTGCGGGTGCGAGTGCCTTTCCAAGCGACCTCAAGGAGGCTGCCAGCAGCTTTCATATCGAAGGCTGGCGCTGGTGGTTCAAGGTAATCCTGCCCGGCATTCTTCCCTATTATATTACCGGTGCCATCACGGCCTCCGGCGGCTCGTGGAATGCCAGCATCGTCGCCGAGGTCGCGAGCTGGGGCGATACCCAACTGACCACGCGCGGCCTCGGCTCATATATTGCGAACGCGACCACCGCCGGCGATTTTCCGCGCGTGGTGCTCGGTATTGCGGTGATGTGCATTTTCGTCACGCTCTTCAATCGCTTGTTCTGGCGCCCTCTCTACGCGTTTGGCGAACGTCGCCTGCGTTTGGGTTGACCCGAAATTTGCTCAAGGAATTATCGTCATGCTCGACCAAATTAACAAAGCAACGCTTATTGATATTCAGAACGTCAGCCGTTCTTTTCCAAAGGGAGGCGGAAAGAACGTCGTCGTGCTTGAAGACGTCGATCTTACAATTGCCGAAGGAGAGATCGTCGGGCTGCTGGGCCGTTCCGGTTCGGGCAAATCGACGCTGCTTCGTATTATTGCCGGCCTGATCGAGCCGTCTTCGGGCAGCGCGAAATGTCGCGGTGAGTCCATTGATGGCCCGCCCGCCGACGTGGCCATGGTGTTTCAGTCGTTTGCGCTTTTTCCGTGGCTGACTGTGCTTCAGAATGTCGAGTTCGGGCTCGAAGCCCAGAAGGTCGATCGAGCGGAGAGGCGCAAACGGGCATTGGCAGCGATCGACCTGATCGGTCTCGATGGCTTTGAAAACGCATTCCCGAAGGAGCTTTCCGGCGGCATGCGCCAGCGCGTCGGATTTGCACGCGCGCTCGTTGTTCACCCTGATCTGATGCTGATGGACGAACCGTTTTCCGCGCTTGACGTCCTCACCGCTGAAACCTTACGCACGGACATGATCGATCTATGGATCGAGGGACGCCTGCCGATCAAGTCAGTTCTGATCGTGACACACAATATCGAAGAGGCGGTTCTTATGTGCGATCGCATCCTCGTCTTTTCCGCCAACCCGGGACGGGTTGCGCAGGAATACAAGGTCGGCTTGCCTCATCCGCGCAACCGGCTCGATCCTGCCTTCCGGCAGCTGGTCGAGACAATTTACGCGCGCATGACGCAGCGAGCCGAGCCGCGGGCAGCTTCAAAGGAAGGCATACCGGGGACCGGTGTCGGCATGATCCTCAATGCTATTTCAACCAACGTCTTGTCCGGCTTGATCGAGGCCTTGGCAGGACAACCCTATAACGGCCGGGCCGATCTGCCGGTCGTGGCGAATGTCCTACAGATGGAAGCCGATGAGCTGTTCCATATTGGTGAGACCCTACAACTCCTTAGACTTGCTCAATTGAGTGAAGGCGACATCGTCTTAACCGAAGAGGGCAAACGCTTTGCAAATCTTGAAACGGACGCACGTAAGAGACTTTTTGCCGAACATCTTCTCGCCTATGTGCCGCTAATCGGGCTTATTCGCCGGGTTTTGGACGAGCGCTCGAGCCATACCGCGCCGGCGGCTCGGTTTCGAAACGAGTTGGAGGATTACATGTCCGAGGACTATGCCGATGAAACGCTGAATGCGGTGGTATCGTGGGCGCGTTACGCAGAGCTGTTCGCCTATGATGAGCAGACTGAATTGTTTAGCTTGGAGAATCCTCAATAAAGGTGGCGGTCTGCGATTTCGCAGCGATCGCCTTGTGCGGAATTGGATCGGGTTAACTCGAAGCTAAGCGGCGCTACCCAGCGGATTGCTGGACGCAAGGGAAGACGTGCGGAAGCCTTGCAGCCCCTTCCGATTGGCCTGCTATCAAAGTCATTAGGCGTGATCGGCGAAACGGCTTGAGCACCCAGCTTCTTGGGCTGCTTGCGCGGCGCTCGGCTCAGAGAAATTTGCCATCTCAGGCAATGATAGGCCGAAACAGCAACTGGTGATAGAGGACAATTGCGATGGTCGAAGCGGCGATTGCCCAGCCAACTGCCGCGAGGTCGCGCAACTCGATAGCTCAGGCGAGCAGGAGCCGACCCTGGAAGCGCGATCTGTAGAGACTCCGGATCAGGCTTACATCAACCCGCTGACGTCCATGATGGTGGCAGCGCGATCGAGGCGAAAATCCACTTAACGAAACGCCCGAAACTGTCCAGACAAACCGAGCCACCTCTTTTTCGGTTGTCGTCTAAAGCCGAACTGCAAACACGGAGCTCCTCCTCGTTTCAGTGGCGCCAGACTGAACCTATCTTGGGCCGTGGAATCTGTCGATGTCGTCAGACGCTGGACAAGCGGATCGGCATCCTCCCAGCGGTAGATCGCGGCTCGTAGGAAGCGGAGCTCGTCGTCCACGGCCTCTTCTGCGATCTCGATCGACCATGATTTCGGCCGGCCATCACCGTCGGGCCGTTAGTGACGTGCCAACTCAAATTGCCGGCAGTGCTCGAGGTAGGCCTTGTCGTGGATGGACAGGAGATCGATCACGCTGGACCAAAGCCACGATGGCGCATCTGCGTGTTTCTTTCGCGCCCGTGCAAGGCCGGTCGCCCACGACCGCCAGACCTGCCTATCCATCTGTCGACCATGCGCGTGTCCAACGACTCCTCCGAGATAGTGTGCTAACGCCTGGATCTCATCTCCGGCAAGGCGATTGACCTCGATTTTCATGTCCTGTGGGGTAATTTCGCGAACGAACACGGCCGTTTCCAACACCTTCGACGCAACCATCCGGTCGCCAAGATTAGGCGACAGCGCTTTGGCTCCGGTCAGGACTCGCTCGGCATGGTCCCTCGGCATTCCTGCGCCGGCAGCCGACGGAGCGGCAGCAGCCACTGCCTCCTTGATATCCAGCAAGGAAACCGGTGCATGCTTGCCGTCTTGAACCAAAACCGCGCATCGCAGGTGGCCAAGAGAGCTGCAGCCTTTGATCCAGTAGGCAGCGTCAAGAACCTTTCGATGGCAGGTCGTCGATCCCTGAGATGAAGCTACCACTCTCTCTAGTTTCTCGTCCTTGCAAAGTGCGATGACCGCGCTCCGCTCTTCCCTGTGCAGCGGCCAGAGCCGCTTGTTGCGAGGAAGGAGAGGACGTTTTGTTTGAAAGTTCTCCGATGCGAGATTTCTCCACCGCCGGCGGAGGGAGCGTTTCACAAGTTTTTTGATGTCCTTGGGCGGCCGGAGGCGTGGGGTGCTTGCGGTATCTTCCACACTCGCGGTCTCGTATCCGGCAACAAGCGCGTCCAGCATCCTCGCAGTTGTGACGCCGGGCAGGTCTGAACCTCGAGCGGCCGAGGCAAGCGAGAGGCCCAAGCGGATAAGATCATGTGCAGGATTGCCGATGACTGTTTGGTCAAAATCGCGGATCTGGATAGCAACGTCACCATCACTGTCCGCCAAGACACCGAGGTTGCCCAGATGGCAATCGCCGCAAATCCATATGGAAGGTCCATCTGGGATGGATTGTGCGCCTCGGTCCAGCCACTCGTAAAACAGCTTGGTCGTGCCACGAATATAAGCTTCGGGCGAGCGCGCCATCTTGAGGTTTCGCCGGGAATTCAGAAAAGAATCGCGATCCGTGCCTTTCATCGGCTCATCTCCCCGCTGCACAGCCCCCAAACAACAAAATATACCAGAAACCTTCAAATCAAACAGGTCTCTGCCGTCATTGGCCCCCAATTTGGGTGCTGCCTCACTCAATTCAAACGCGAGCCTCAGCATTTAAGTGACGCCCGCCAGGCTATGGCCACCACAATCGCCATGGGAGCTGCCCATAGCAATTCCTTTTTGTCGTGGTGGCGGATCAAGTGGGTATCGAACGTAGGCAGCCCCTTATCGGCCATAGTCTCATCATTGCGCAAGCGGGCGGCCAGTGACCGCCAGTTTGGGTGTCCCTTTATGAAATGTTTATAAACTTCATCGTGTTCCCTTATGGAAAACAAATGGCAGATCAACCACTTTCGTGGGGTTGGAGGATCTGGCGCCATGTCCACGAACAGCGATCTCGGAGAAATCAAAGCACGTTTTGCAACGGGTTCTAGTACCCGCGAAATGAGTCTTTCAGAAGTTCCGTCAATCTTGCAGTACCTTGCTTCGGTCATCATGACTGGAATGGCCACGGCGGTCGCCGCCGGCTTTGATCGCTACGAGACGATCCCCAATCTGTCCCTGGTTTACGTATTGCCAGTTGTTGCTAGCAGCGTTGCATTCGGTCTTGGTCCGGCCTTGTTTTCTGCCCTCCTCGGAGCTCTGGCATATAATTTCTTCTTCACCGAACCCCGCTTTTCCCTCGCGGTGGCGGACACATCCAATATCTGGGCCATCGTCCTGCTGTTCGTTGTTGGCTGTGTTGTCAGCACCATTGCATCAATGAAACGGCACGACGCAGCAGAGCTTGAGGGGTTCCATTTTCGCGAGACTGCACTCCAGATTTACGCACGACAGATGATTGTCTCGAGCTCTGTTAGAGAGGCAACGAGCCTTAGCTCCTCGGTTCTGACTTCACTTTTCCAGGCTCCGATAGCAGTTATTTTCGTTCGCGATGGCGATGACTTAAAGATCGAAAGTGAGACAAGGTTGACCTTGTTGGAAATAGAGGCAGCAAGGACGGCAGGCACGACCAAGGAAGTTGTGACCGCTGGCGTTTATCCTTTCGACAAATCGAGATTCGACTTCTGGCCGACAACCACAAGATTTCACGGGACAATTGTCGTTGGCGCTGCGTTTGATCCGAAACGTCGCCCCGTAAATCCCGAGGCGGCAGTCGCGATAGTTGCGCTGACGCTCTGCGCAGCCATCGACCGAGACGGGATGTAGCGAGCGCACCCGTGTTGGAAAGCGACAGTCATTTGGCATTGCGGTTTTCGTCACTTTGTGGGGTTAACATGATAGCGATCCGGCCTGCACCCTCCGAGATCGGTGAACTCCCGTCACCGGCCGAACGTACCGTCAAAGAAATCGACAAGCCCGGAAGGTGAGCTTTCATCGAGGAGCTCCGCCAGCATCCAGTGCCCATCGGCCGCCGCGGCGCTTCCTCGTGCGAACATCCCCCCTTCGTCGCTGGCAAACGCCGCTTCGACGTCGTCGGGGCATTCGACGATCGCCGCATGTTTGGAAGCTTTGAGGCCCTCGATCTGTCTTATTGAACCACCGTATCAAATTGCCGTGGACCCTAGCGGACCCGTGGGTCATAGTTCGAGTCTGTCGACAAGTTTGGTGATGAAGATGCTCCTAGATATAGGTCTTCGCAGTGGGACCCTCGCTTTGCTGGTGCTTCTTGCGCTCGACGCTTTCTTGCGGTTGCGGAAGAATCGGCTTGGCCACATAACCCTTCTTCTCAACCTGTGCGGAATTGCGTTTCTCATTGAGACGGCTCCGCAATTTCATGGTAGCCACGCGATGTCAATCGGCGTCGTAGCGACGCCGATCACCCCATTTGCGGGGTCCTTATTCCATGCCTAATCACACCGTTGAGCGAATGACCGGGACATCTCTCTGTCGCTCGAATTAGCGCGCGTCAGCGGGCGACAAGATCGTGAATCAGATCGCGGATCCATTGCTGACCCCGGTGCCCGTGCGTCCGCTCATGCCATATCAGCTCTACCTGGAACCGTTCCGGAAGCCACGGTACGTCTATCCACGCGACATCAGCCAGCCGATCCCGCATCAGGCGGCGCGGCACCAGGGCGACGAGGTCGCTGCTGGCTACGATGCTCGGGACAACGAGGAAAGAGGCGGCAGACGCGACAACGGCGCGGGAGTGACCTAGGGCCTCCAGGGTGGCGTCGACGGGCGTGGAAAACACGCCGCCCGCAGGCGAAACGATGACCTGTTCAAGCCGGGCGAACCCCGCTGCAGTCACCCCTTCCGCGATCCGTGGGTGGCCGGGGCGACCAATGAGAATATAGCTCTCCTCAAACAAGTGCCGGGTACGCAGGTGAGCCTGAGCGGGATCCGGCGTGGCGATGGCCACATCGACGTCGCCGTCCGCCAGTTGCTGCGCTAACCTGGCTGGGGCGAAGCGGTGCACCGCAAGCCGGATATTGGGAGCCCTTTCGCGGAGCGCCACGATAAGGGGTGCCACTACCACAGCCTCGACGTAGTCGGTGCAGGCGATCGATATGGTCAGCTCGGCGGTTGCGGGAGAAAAGCTGTCGTGGCTCTGGAGGGTTCCGCGGATCTGATCAAGCGAGGCTCGGATCGGATCGATCAGCTCAAGCGCCTTGGCGGTCGGCACCATGCCCCGATGCGCCGGCACGAGCAGGGGATCTTTGAACAGGTCGCGAAGGCGGTTCAGTTGGGCGCTGAGTGCCGGCTGGCTCATATGCAGCCGGGCTGCGGCCCTTGTCACGTTGCGCTCGACAAGCAGAGCTTCGAGACTGACGAGGAGGTTGAGATCGATGCGCTTCATATCCATGTGCTGGATAGTAGCGCATAAAACAATCGATTTCACATATGCCTATGGGTTGCGATTTAAATCTCCAGGGAGTGCCGTGCTGCGCTGCTCCAGGAAAGTGATGGAGATACACATGTCGATTGATCAAAAGCCTACCATTGTCGTCGCAGGCAGCCTGAGCAAGCAAGGCCGGAGCGTGACGGAGTCGTTGTTGGGGAGTGGACGGTATCACGTTCGCGCGCTGACAAGTCGTACAGACTCGCCTGCGGCCCTCGAGCTGGCCGAGCAGGGTGCCGAGCTCATCGCAGTGCCGCTTACGATCAACCACGGGAGCGATTTTGTGAAAGCGTTTCGGGGAGCGCAGGGCGCTTTCCTGATGACCCCAGTCGTCGCCCCTCCAGCTACCTACGAGTTCGATATCGGCAGGGATCTCGCGGATGCCGCCGTAGGGGCAGGTGTCGAGCACATCGTCTTCAGCACGCTGGAAAACGTCGATGAGATCACCGGAGGGTCCAAGTTCGCGCCCCATTTCACCGACAAGGCGCGCGTCGAGGCCTACATCCGGGGCCTTCCTGTTCGCAGCTCATTCGTCGAGCTCGCGTTCTTCTACACCAACCTTCTCGAATACTATACGCCACGCAAGGAGGGCGACACATTCGTCTTTCCGATCTATCTGCCCGAGCATTTTCGGGCACCCTTCGTCGATCCGCTGACGGCGACAGGGCCAGCCGTTCTGGAAATCTTCGACCATCCCGCAACCTATGCCGGGCAGACGCTCCCGATCATCGGCGAAATCCTATCGCCGGCCGAGATGATCGAGACCTTCAAGCGCGTCACGGGCCGGAAGGCTGTGTATGCATCCGCCTACTCCCCTGATGAGCTGGTTCGTCATTTTCCGGAGTTCGGGGAAAATCCCGAGCTCGTTCGAGAAAACATCGGCATGGCGGAATACGCGGTCGAATACGGATATTTCCGGAAAGACCGGGATCTCTCGTGGAGCAGGCGGATCAATCCCTCCAGTCTCACCTGGGAGCAGTTCCTGATCAAGACCGGTTGGGACGGCGAAAAAAGGGCTTTTGGCCTCAGCTAGTAAACTTCGGTCGCTCGCTGGTCGTTTATACGAGTTTCTGCATCCTTTGTTCGTCTGGATGCTCAAAGGCTTTTTCGACGCCGCTCCGAAAGAGCTGGAAAGCGCTGCTCGTATCCACGGGTCCACTCGTTTGGGCGCCATGGGGCGCATCATCTTGCCTCTGGCGCGAAACGGGCTTGTTGTGAGCTCGGTGTTCATCGCCATAGCCGCCTGGAACGAGTTCATTTTCGCACTGATGCTGACGACGGGGCAGGGTTCGCGGACCTGGCCTGTTGGCCTGCAATTGATGGTCGGGGAGTTCCAGTTGCCGTGGGGCGTGCTCGCCGCCGGCGGCATCCACAGCATCTTGCCTGTTGTAATCCTGTTCGCCATCGTCCAGCGCACGATGGTTCAGGGCCTCATGACTGGCGCGGTAAAAGGTTAAGGACATCACGATGGCGACACTGTTGATCAGAAATACTCAAAAATCCTATGCCGCGCTGAAGGTGCTGCACGGCGTGGACGTCGATCTCGACGACGGTGGATTCCTGGTGCTCCTCGGGCCATCGGGATGCGGCAAGTCGACCTTGCTCAACATCATTGCCGGACTCGATGATCCGTCCGCCGGTGATGTCGCGATCGGTGAAAGATCAGTTACGGCACTCCCCCCTAAGGATCGCAACATTGCCATGGTGTTTCAATCCAAGGCCACCCTGGACCGGCCGGTCGGCCGCCCAACGAGAAAAGCTAGGCCGTAGGGAGCAAAAATTGAAAAAATCAATACACCAAACAAAGCACCCGCTAGTTGCGCGCCACCATCCGGTGAGAAAGCTCTAGTTCTGCCAGAGAGGATAATCACTCTCATCACTGCGCCAGCAAAAGCGAAGCCAATCAACAAAAACCATTGCCACCATCGCAATCGCCCTATAGCTCGAAAGATCTTTAATATCAGTCTCGGTCATCCGGTTTCCAGCAGATCTAAACCTCGGCACTATTCTTGCGGCGAGATGATTAGGGGACCAATCGACGGCAATTATGGTGGCGTAGGGGGGCTGCGCCAATAGCTATCATGGGACTCCGGGCGGGACAATGATCGGAGTCCGTAATTGCCGCTGAGAGAACGCGGGACAAAATCGTACAGAGCCGATTGATCCGAATTAGCTGAATTCCCAACTCGTCGGCGGTAACCGGTCGCGATCCCTTGTCGGAGTCGAGGGCAACGCTTTCGGGGCCGAAGTCATTTGCTTCCCATTTCGCCATTCGACTCATCGTTTCGTCAAGAATGCACCGCGCCAGACGCGGCGGTTTTGATCTGCCGTTGGCGCCACAGCCGAATTCCTATCCGGGCTCTAAATAAGACGACAGTCGCCTCTTCGCTAGACACTGTTGTGCGGCTCGACACTATCAGAGATGAAGGTATTGGCGAGCATGGAATGCCTGGTATCGTTGTATGGCAGATCCGAGTTCGCAGGCATGGTGAGGAGGAAACTTATGTCCGTTGACGATCGGCATTCCGCACGCGTCCGCAGGGGCGGCCGCATCGTCCTGGGAATCGGCCTGCTCCTGCTGGTGCCTGGTATCGTGGCCTTCGCGCACAGCTTGGGTTTCGCTATGCGGGCACAGCGGGCTGAGGGCATTTTCGAGGGTAGTATCGAGCGCAATAGCAGCTATGGGCTCATGTATTATCCGAGGTTCACCTTTCGCACGACGGACGGCCGCGAGGTGTCCTTCACATCCGGCATCGGTTCAACCTCTCAGGAATATGCGCCCGGTCCCAGGCTGGCGATCCTCTACGACCCCGCTCACCCAAACTACGCGCAAGCGGACTCGCTCTTCGGCGTCTGGCTCCCATGTATCATTCTTCTGCCGCCGCCGTTCCTTGTCGTCCTGATTGGGGCTGTTATCTTGCTCCGCTAGCAAACTATCTTATTTGCCGAAGTTGAGTCGGGGTTCAGCAACCGGACGCTGGGCAAGGGAGGGCTTGAGACGGAACGACGTGATCAACTTGCCAAGGTGCGTCACTTCGTTCGCTAGACCGGCTGCGGCTGCTGCGGTTCCAAAGAACGTTGGCATGAGGTCAGGTCATGATATCGAACGGTTTAGCGGCGTTAGCCTATTAGGCCGTGGCCGATCTTATTCTGCACCCAATGCATTTGCGCAGATAAGGGATTGCTCGACATCGGCTTCACTCAACTGTGTTTCGATGACACCGATCGCGAACTTCTTGTTTGCCACCAATTCTGGATTTGTCGTCGTAAAAATCATCGACTTGATTGGAACTATGAGTCTAACCTGCAACAGTGTCTAGACAATCTGACGTTTGGTTAATTTCGTGCTGGATCTCCTTTATTTACAGCAGTTATTAATCTCACAGCGGGATGATTTGAATGCGCGGTGACCGTTGCCATTTCCGCACAGGGACACGTCATGACGGCGCAAATTGTTGCGGCATGGGCAGTACAGAACGGATTCAATCTACTGGATTCATTGAAGTATCGTCGCAATGACGAGGCGCGCATAATCACCCTCGAAATCAAAAGATTCTCGGTGGTATTGATCGATGAAAGGGCTGGATTGGCCCCGCGTGTTGCCTCTGCATTGTTCAAAGAGCTGTTTTCCGGGAATCCGAACGGCAAACTCGACCGATTTCTGTTAGGTCGTTGAAAGTCGTCAAACCGTAGCATTTTTCCGACCATGGTGGGATCGGCGTTATTGAAGCGCGGTGTCGTCAAACGCAACGAGATGTGAAGCCGCCAAACAGATCAGAGGTGCGCAACGGGTGGCAGACTGATCGCACCATCGTCGGTGCAGCCGAGGAATTGCCACTGACTTGGCTTGAATCTCGCGGCGGGACCGTCGGGGTCAGGCTTTGCGAACTCCGCTACCACGTCATACGCAATCAAAGGCGCGTTGAAACTGGCGATCTGTCCCTTCCTGCAAGCAACAGATGCGGGCTGGCCGTCCCGAACCAATTCCCCCCTTTTGTTATATGCGAACATGGGACCGACAGTTTGATCCTCCGCCAGCTGAAGTTTTGGGGGATAGACTTCCATTGCGATAGCGGTAACGCCTGCAATCTGAACTGGTTGCGAGAAACGAACCGCCCTTAGGCCACGTAACGCAAGTGGTAGATCCTGCTCGCCGTTATCGAAGGGGTCGAAGCGGTTTATCTGGCTTCCGGCAGGGATCAACAGTTCACCATATTGAAAGTTGCGCGGCAGCAGGAAGTCCTGCCGCGCAGCTCGATTTGCGGCCGCCTGATCGACGGCACGACTTATCCCAACGAATTCATAAGCCAGAAAGATACTCCACACGTCGAGGAGGAGGAGGGTAAGGCCTGCCAACGCCCATAGCCACGTCCGCGCTTTTCGTGAGAGCGGGCGATTTCCCCTCCGACCTACCCATCGCGCCAGGGCACCACCCACAAGTAAGATTGTACTCACGACGCCGGCGAGCGGAAGGACAAAGAGGATTAAAAAGCCGAGCAGGGAAGGGATTGGCGCGAAGATCATGGTGCTATTGAATGGGAGGAAATGTGTGCATACGAAGGTTCGAATCCTTCATGCGATAGCAATTTTATCCAGTGAGGAAGACTGATGACTACGGTTATTTTGCCTTGGATTGTAGATGTATTTGTGCCGCTTCTTGGCAGTTCGATTGAACAAGTCGCGGTGCGGACGAAGGCCCTCGGCTCTGGCTTATTTGGAAATGTGCTCCGTCAATCGTGTGGGCCTAACAGAGGCAAAACGCCAGAAGGTCATGCTCGCCGCTAGCGAACTCACTAGATATGCCTCGAAGGGCGGCTGTCCTCGCGAAGCCTGGAACAATTCCGGCCAATATCCGTGAAGGTCTCTGTAGACCCAAATCGCGAGCGCAACGCCGGCAAGCAGATAGTAGTAGAACCCGGCCATCAGGATCTCGCCACTTGAGATCAGAATGCTCGCCGGGATTGCCGTGGCGAGGAGAAAGAACCAGCAAAGCAGAATTGGCCCGAATACGACCATCACGAGGCTCTGCCAGATCGATTGTTGTCGTAGTTCGCCCGTGTCAGAGACGATAAACTCGCAATAGAACAGGAACACGGCGGTTCCAACGTAGAAGGCATAGAGGAACGCGCGGACATGTCTCACCACTCGCAGTGGCACGGTTTCTGTGTGCGCCTCTTCTTCGCTCATCTACTCCCGACCAATGTCGTCCCGACCTCACTGCGTTTTCGCGCAGATTTAAAACAATTCTGGCTGGCTGACCAGCTCACCGTCCTTGGTGACGATGGTCGACCCATAGGGCTCCCGGGACGCGACGATCAACGCATCATCCGGCAATGGCCGGGCAAGATCCTTCACCTCGTCCCACGGCGCTTTCATCCAGACGTCGGTCTCTTCCTTGGTCAGCAACAGCACCGGCATGGCCTTGCCATGAATGGGTTTGACCAGATTGTTCGGATCTGTCGTCAGAAACCCGTAGAGATCGTCGGTCGTGAACCCATCCTTGACCTTGCGCACGGACGTCCATTGCGGAACATGGATACGGAAGGCGCCGATCATCTGCGGGGCGGCGAGCTTGCGATGCTCACCGGGATCGTCAATCGCTTCCGGGCGAGGGGGCTGACTGTCCATGCGGCCATCGCCGATACTTGGGGTGCGGCGCATGCCTGTGCCCGAGCTACCCACCGCGTTCTACATTGCTTCGACGGGTTGTCAGTGGCGAATGCTGCCGAAGGATTTTCCGCCGTTTACGACAGTGCAGGCCTACTTCTACGTGTGGCGAGACGTTTATTGAATTCTTTTCGAGTCGGGATCTTGGGATAATCGCATTCCAACGATCGACGTGAGACCGACTGATGGTCGCTAAGCAATAAAACTGAGTGCTCTTGTCCAAAGCATATTGAGCGAAGCAGCATCACTTGGCGTGCATTGGCTACCAGCTTTAACGTACAGATCAGGAGAGCGCCAGCGCTGCGCCACGCAGGGCGGAATTTTGCGCTGAGACGATGTAGAGCGGGACTGTGGAGGCGAAGCCGGATGGTCCGCCACCTGCTATGAATGAGGCGGCGACATTCTCATCTGCTAGAAAATCACGCAATTGGGCTGTAAGGCTACTGACCAAATAAACCCCTCCGCTAGCGCCATAAGCTGAGGCGAGATCTCCTGCAAGGCGCCCGATCCAGGTTGCGTAGCGATGAAGTGCTTCCTGCGCATGAGGGTCCGGCTCGTCGGCCAAGGCGGCTGCTATAATGTCTGATGCATTCCAGCCGGATGAAATCAGTCCGGAACGCAACCTTAACGCATCGTAAAGTGCGGAAAGACCTGCAAATGTCAGAATGTTCCTGAGCGAAATTCTGGCTGATCCAGCGCGCATGGAATTGATGAGATAGAGCTCGTCACCGTCCACGGCTCCGAATGACATGTCGCCGGCCCGGCCGCATAGGACTTTCCAACCGGCGTTGGTCGGAACGGCGATGGCCGCTTCGATATCTCTTTCGACAAGAATGACAGCCTTCGGTCCGGGCGGCGTGGAAACCGCCCCAGCGACCTGGAGCAGTTCATGTTGGGTCAACAGTGGAGCACAGAGCGAGATGGCTTCGATGTCGCGCATGAGATGGACCACAGGAATGGAAAATGCATCCTTCAGCCGCGTTTCGCTGAAACTCCAGGCCGAATGGAAAAGGCGGGCCTCCCCATCTGCGACTGCACCAGCGACGGCAAGGCTCATTCTTGCCGGGCGGCTCGGTAATGATGTGAGATAAGCATTAAGGGCGAGCTCGATTGACGCGAATTCGTTGGTGCGAAAATTGACATAATGATCCGTCGTCAATTCGTCGATGTCAGCTATTGCGAGGCGCAAATGGGTTGCGCCGATTTCGCCGACAATGGCATGACGATCTAGCGGCGTTGGCATGCTTTTTCCTCGTTCTCCTTAAGACTGTTTTCAAGGTTAGGCTTGTTGTCCCGCCTTGACCTTGATTCTCATCAAAGTCGGACGATCCGTGATTGCCTAACATTGAGAATGGGAAGACCTGCCCTGAGATCAGGGCGATATAGAAAAATGTCATGGGTGATTTGATGGAACAGATCATATGGTTGGAACATCTTGGGCGCGACGATGTCGCTAAGGTCGGCGGCAAGAATGCCTCACTCGGGGAACTGATCCGGAATTTGGTGCCGCGGGGCATCGCCGTGCCGGCAGGATTTGCCACAACCGCCGACGCCTATTGGCAATATGTCGACGCCAATGGTATCCGGAACGAAATTGCCGGTCTGATCCGCGATTGGCAGCAAAGCAAACTCACCTTGGCGGAGACTGGCTCCGCTATCCGAAAGTTTTTCCTACGCGGCGACTGGCCGGAGGACTTGGCGGATGCCATCCGCAAAGCCTACGTGTCACTTTCGAAGCGTGTGGGAAGCGAAGATGTCCCCGTGGCAGTGCGTTCCAGCGCAACCTCGGAAGATCTGCCAAATGCCAGTTTTGCCGGGCAGCAAGAGACTTTTCTGAACATTCGCGGCGAAAGACAGCTCCTCGATGCTTGTCGCCGCTGCTATGCGTCTCTCTTCACTGACAGAGCCATCTCCTATAGGCAAACAAAGGGTTTCGATCATCTGAAGGTCGCCCTGTCAATCGGCGTCCAGCAGATGGTTCGCTCAGATCTCGGTGCAGCGGGCGTAATGTTTTCCATCGACACGGAGACCGGCTTTGACAAGGTAGCACTCATCAACGCTGCCTGGGGGCTCGCCGAGAATGTCGTTCAAGGTGCCGTCGACCCGGACGAATACCAGGTCTTCAAGCCATTTCTTCAGAACGGCTCCCTCAAGCCTATCATTGAACGCCGGTGTGGCGCAAAAGCACAGAAAATGATCTTTGGATCTGCTGATCAGCCTACCCGCAATGTACCGACCTCGAAAGTGGAGCGGATGAGTTTCGCGCTCGATGACGATACGGTGCTCAAGCTTGCTCGCTGGGCGATACTGATTGAAGACCACTATGGTTGCGCCATGGACATGGAATGGGCTCGTGATGGGGAGACAGGCGACCTCTTCATCGTACAAGCGCGGCCGGAAACAGTTCAATCCACGCACAAGACAAGTATCATTCGAAATTACACCATCAAACGCAAGGGCCGGAAGCTGGTCGAGGGCCTGGCCATCGGCAACGCGGTTATATCTGGCCATGTTTGCCTTATCGAGACTGCAAAGGATATCGACCAGTTCATCGACAATTCCGTGCTGGTGACGGCGACGACGGATCCTGATTGGGTACCGATCATGAAACGGGCGGCGGCAATCGTCACCGATCACGGGGGGCGCACGTCTCATGCTGCGATCGTCAGCCGCGAGCTCGGTCTGCCGGCGGTGGTTGGAACCGGCGGCGCCACGCTTCTTCTCCATACCGGCGAGGAAGTCACCGTTTCCTGCGCCGAGGGTGAGCAGGGTTTCGTGTATGATGGATCTGCCGAATACGAAGTCGAAACGCTGGATGTCGAGGCGTTGCCTGCCACAAAGACGGAAGTCATGCTGAACCTCGCGAATCCGGGGGCCGCCTTCCGTTGGTGGCGTCTCCCTTCCGATGGCGTCGGCCTTGCTCGCATGGAATTTGTTATCAGCAATGCGATCCGCATCCACCCAATGGCACTCGTTCATTTCGACAGCTTGACGGATGAGGCCGCAAAAAAAGAGATTGCGGCCCTGACGCAGGGCTACGACGATAAGACCGACTATTTCATCGACAATCTCGCCTGCGGCCTGGCTCGTATTGCGGCGACGGTCTATCCGAAGGCGGCGATTGTGCGCCTGAGCGACTTTAAGACGAATGAATATGCCGGGCTTCTGGGCGGAACCCAATTCGAGCCCAAAGAGGAAAATCCGATGCTCGGCTTTCGTGGGGCATCCCGGTATTATGCACCACTCTATCGTGACGGATTTGCATTGGAATGCCGTGCCATTTGCAAGCTCCGAAACGAACTCGGTTTTGCGAATGTGGTTGTCATGGTCCCTTTCTGCCGGTCAGTCGCCGAGGCGGAAAAAGTACTACAGGTCCTGGCCGAAAACGGCCTGAAGCGTGGTGACGACGGGCTAAAGATCTATATGATGTGCGAAATTCCGTCCAACGTCATTCTGGCGAAGGATTTTGCTCACTATTTCGACGGCTTTTCCATTGGCTCTAACGATCTCACGCAGCTGACACTCGGCGTCGATAGAGATGCCGGCAACCTTGCTGATCTCTTCGATGAGCAGGATCCAGCTGTAAAATGGATGGTCGCCCACGTGATCGCGGAAGCTGGTAAGGCCGGAACCAAGATCGGAATCTGTGGGCAGGCCCCGAGCGATTATCCGGACTTTACTGCCTTTCTCGTCGAATGCGGCATCGACAGCATTTCGGTCAGCCCTGACAGCTTCGTAACCGTCAAGCAGAAGGTGGCGCAGGCCGAGCAACGCATGGCATCAGTCATTGGGCAAGAGAAGCAGCCCATGTGATCTAAATGCGGAGGGTGCCGAACGGCCTATGGGACGTACTGGAACGAGGGCTTGACCATCAGCCGCGCCTTAATGCTCTGCAGATGCGAGTTGGCGGAAGCAGGCGATCACATCATCGTCAGAGAGCTGTGCAAAATCGAGGTAAAAGCAACCGACAGCACCGAAGGATGAGGTGGTCTCCAAGCAAATCACTTCCTCGACAATCCGCTCTTCGAATTCAACTATCACCTCTTCTGGCGAAACGGGAACGGCAACTACCACGCGCCTGACGCCATATTGCTCGATTGCCATCGCCGCCGCCTTCATCGTTGCGCCGGTGGCTATGCCGTCATCCACCAGGATCACGGTTTTTCCCCCGATCTCGATGTGGGGCAGGACCGCCCCGAAGACGGCTTTGCGACGTTCGATTTCCTTCAACTCCGTATCCATCGCGGATTGAAAGACGGCTTCCGAAATGCAGGCGCGGTGAATAACATCCCCGTTCTTGAAGACATACGGATGCGCTCCATCGACAACCGCGCCCATTGCGACCTCGGGGGATGTGGGCACTCCAATTTTCCTGACGAATATCATTGTCATCGGCGCCGACAACGCCTTTGCTATTTCAACTGCGACTGGCATTCCGCCACGTGGCAGGCCTATGACGACGACATCTTTCCCTCGATATTGAAGAAGAGCTGAAGCAAGTTTTCGGCCGGCATCCTGTCTGTCTTTGAACATAGCTTATCGCTCTATATCTGAATACTTGCGATATTCCTGCTTCACTTGCGCGTCTTGGCAGCGGAGAAAACAAGGCATATCGAGTCTGAAGCTGTATCTCCATACAAGTATTTCCTTGAATGCGCTGCGTTGATGAATGTCAAGAAAGGTTAGGAACATTCCGTGATCGTCAAAGTCTTGATCACTTTTGAGGTTGATCAATGCTCGCGATAGATACCGGATGTTTGATCTCCCCATGCTGGATAATCAAGAAAATCATTTTGAAGAAAAGAGAAAGCTCTTGAGCGATCTGTGCCGCCTTCGAGGCGGCACATGTGAAATACGTGAGACGCATATGTCATGGCTGTTTCTTGGCGCCGAGCGTGTCTATAAGCTGAAGAAACCCGTATGCTATCCCTTTCTCGATTTTTCGTCTTTAGAGCTGAGGCGCCACTTCTGCATGGAAGAGCTTCGGCTTAACCGGCGGCTGGCCGCCGGAAGCTATCTCTCCGTGTTACCGATCTCCCGGACGGCGATTGGCGATTTATGCATCGGCGAAGGGCGCGAAACTATCGACTGGATTGTAGAAATGCGCCGGCTTTCCGACCGCGATATGCTTGATCGTCGCATGCGGGCTGTAGCGATTGAGCATACTGAGGTCGAGGCCCTCGCGCGATTGCTGTCGCGGTTCTACGCAAGCCTGGCGCCCGAACCGGTTGTTGCCACGGATCATATAACCTATTTGTTCGAGCAGCTGGATATCGATGCGGAAGTCCTTTGTCGCCCGGAGTTCGATCTTGCGATATTGCTGTCGCCGATTCTTGTCAAAATGCGGGAGGAGCTGACGAAATGCAGTGGTGAATTGTGTCAGAGGATTGCGCTGGGCTGGTTCCGCGAGGGTCATGGTGATCTGCGGCCGGAGCACGTCTGGTTGGGGCAGCCTTTGCAGATCATCGATTGCCTGGAATTTAACCGAATGATGCGGATTGTTGACCCTTATGCCGAAATCGTCCAGCTTGGCATGGAATGTGATATCGTCGGCTATTCGTGGATCGGCGGCGTTCTGTGCGCAACCCTTGCAGGCGAACTGGGTGGTAAGCCGACCGAGCGCCTGATGCACTTCTATAGGACATCGAAAACGCTGCGCCGGGCGCGTTTGTGTATGGCACATCTCTTGGAAAGGATACCTCGCGACTCTGCCAAGTGGCGCCCCCTCGCGCTTAAATACATTAACTTGGTAGACAGGAGCCTTAGCTATTCTCGACAGAGGTAAGCTCTGTAACGCTATCACCGGCTCGCAGGCGACGGATCAACTCTGCGAGGCGAGGCGCGAGGGGACAGACCGTCAATATCTCTGGATGGAGCGCTTGCTGAAGCGCTGCTTGCGGGAGGCTGTCTGTGACGAGGATATGGCCGACTGCAGGATCTTCAAAAAGCGCGACAGAGCTATCACTGAAATATCCGTGCGTGGCAAGGGCAATCGTTGTCTTGGCACCACGGGCCATGCTGGCCTGAGCCGCATGCTGAATTGTAGTTCCGCTTGCGATGAGGTCGTCTACGATGATCACAGATCCACCTTCGACTGTGCCCGCAAATAGCTCGCTCGTAACGATATCCAGACTTCGACGTTTTTCCATCATTGCGAAACCGACTGGCTTACCGCGAAAGCGTGCAAGCGATTCCCTGACCAATTGCGCTCGCTTGATGCCGCCGGCGTCGGGAGACAGGATGATGACGGAATCACCCTGCACAAGCCTGCTGATTTCAGGATAGAAGAGATCGAATGCAGTCAGATTGATGGTTGAACATCGAAAAGCATTTTGAAATGCCGCGCCATTGTGCACATCCACCGTCACCAGCTGCATAACGCCCATAGTCTCAAAAAGCATTGCAACATATTTCAAAGTAACGGGATCACGGGCTTTGGTCTGCCTATCCTTGCGCGCATAAGCGAGATAAGGTGCGACTACGGAGACCCGCATGGCACCATTTTCTCTGCACGCGGCGGCAAAAAAGAGCAATTTGCATAGCTTGTCGTTGGGCGACATTGTTTGATCGCCGCCAAGGCTTTGTATAATATATACATCTTCACCACGCACACTGACGAGCGGCCTCGCCTTATGCTCTCCGTCCTCGAAGCGGCGTTCTTCATGCGGGTCGAGTACAATGCCGAGCTGGACCGCGACAGCCTCCCCAAGAACGCGCGAATCCTCCAGGGCAAAAAGTCGCATTTCTTCCGCTCCTTCGAAAATCTGTCCGATGCCGTTAGCGATAGACCAGCACCGGGATGCGCGAATGACTCAGAACTTTGATGGTGAAGCTGCCGAGCAGCAATGTGCCGATCTCGCCCCGTCCATGCGATGCCATCGCGATCAGATCGCAGCCATGGCTGTGCGCTGTATCGATGATTGCAGAATGAATTTCGTCGCTCTCCAGTATGACTGAGTGGCACACCACACCTTGAGCGCGTGCCTTTAGCTCGGCTTCGGTCAGAAATTCGGCAGCCTGGGCATTGGCTAGCTTTCTGTATTCTTCCCGTGTGTTGGAGACGTGTTCCCTTTCCACGGAGAAGATACGAAACGGCTCCGTAACCGTTGCAAAGGTGATCGTGGCATTCGCGTCACGCGCAAAGGCGATCGCCTTTTCTGCCGCAGAAAGAGCAAGTGACGAGCCATCTATCGGAACGAGAACATTGGAAAACATAGAAATCTTCTCCTGTTTTTTAAACAGTAGCAGGGATCCTCATGGAGGCTTTGATCGACATCAAATCACCTTGGATGCGAGGACGCGCAATTGAATAGCGACTGCAGAATAGGTGCATCCAGTCCTCCCGCACTAATCAATCGCATAGTCCGGCGGAGCTGATGCAAATCAATGCATGCCTATAAAAATGACGGAAAATGGAAATCGAAAGGAGGCCAAAATGGAGCTTAACGAAGCAATTCATGGGCGCCGTTCGACGCGAGCATTCAAGGAGCGGCTGGTCGACAGATCGATACTTGAACAACTAATTGAGGCGGCTATTCAGGCCCCAAGCGCAGTAAACGAGCAGCCTTGGGAATTTACTGTCATCCGAAATAAATCCTTGCTTGCCCGGATATCCGCCGCGGCCAAGGAATATGCGCTGCAACCGGCAAAGGGAAACGCATTTTCAGTAGCGCTGCAAAAACGTCTCGAAGATCCTGATCTTGATATTTTTTATCACGCGCCGGCTCTTATCGTTATCTCCGCCAATAGCGCAAGTTGGGCGGTTGAAGACGCGGCTCTAGCGGCGGAGAACTTGATGTTGACGGCACATGCTCAAGGTCTTGGATCCTGCTGGATCGGCTTTGCCCAGCGTTGGCTGCAAACGGAGAGCGGTCGAAGGATGATCGAACTGCCTCGGGATTTCATGCCCGTTGCTCCGATAATCGTCGGCTATCCGGCTGCAAGGCAGCCATTGGTGCCGCGAAAATCGGCTCGCTCAAGATGGCTGGATTGATCTTAGGCTTCCGGTCCGCAGGTGTATGGAATTGTGGGCGGCAACTTTGACGCTTTGTAGCTGGGGCACGTCATGTTCGAGAAAGAACCCGATACCAGAGTCGATCAGGCAAGTACAGTTGAGTCGATCAGTAAACATCTTTGCGGGTAAGTCGCGCCAGGTGCGATTGCGCATTCACTGAAACTCGCCGTTAGAGTGTTGTCCATTTGTCTCCAATCTTGACATAAGACCGTTTGACTGCGGCCCACGCAATCCGATGGGCCGCCTCTTCCTGGCGTGGGTCCCCGGCATGGGCTTTGAACGCGTGGTTGAAAGCCTCCCTGTAGATATCCTGGGCGTGAGCGGGTAGAGCATGTTGCACCGAAAGCGGTAGATCAGAATTCTTTGCATAGGGCATTCTTCAAATCCTGTATTCATCTCTGTCAGGCATCGTTATTGCTTGGCGTGGGTGTGTCACTCCGGCAAAAGGTGTTATCGCTCTTGTGCACTCCACCATATGTTCACGCGTGATGTTCACTCACCGATTTCATTAATTGGTCGGTGAGTGGCTTGCCTCCGCTATGGGAAACATCGCCGATACTGAGCATGCCGATAATCTTGTTTCTGGCATCTATGACCGGCAAACGCCGAATCTTGTGCTTCTCCATCACGCGGACCGCTTCCTCAATGCGATCGGTTGCATGACAAAACGTGACCCCGGGTGACATCACCTCCCGTGCCGTTCGTTTCGCGCTGTCTCGTCCGTCCGCGAGAACACGCAAGGCCAAGTCGCGATCCGTGATCATCCCAATCATCCGATCATTTTCGGTAACTGGAACTGCTCCTATGTCCATCGCTTTCATGAGCTTGGCAATCTCGTTGACGGACATGGTCGGCGAAACTGACTGGATATCTCTATGCATTGCTTCGGAAACATGCATTGAACTGACCTCCATACAACAGACCATATTAAAGCCTGCATCCAGAAACCGTAATCGTCATTGACATAGGTCAACCAAAATATCTTGTTTTTTCCAAGTTATTTATTGAACAGTTTTCGTAACTTCTTCCGATAGATGCTGCTCCTTTAGATCGCTGCGCAAGTGGAGCCAGAATGTCAACAGAGACATCGGATGCCAGAGGCATTGCTATCAAACGTTCAGATAAGAAGTTGGGTCATCCTGTGATTGGTTTGCTCCGATCCTCGTCAATATGCACCCATCAATTGTAGGTCGACGTTCGCTGCGATTGCTCGGCAAAGGCCACCAATGGCCTGCGATCTGGCGGCTTCCCAAATCGGTCGTTTCGTTAATGCTCAGACGAGGGCCAGAACTTTCTTTGCGCCTCTTTATGACACTTATTCGAATGTTGCACGCGTAGCCCGACAAATCCCAAAGCGATAAATTTTTGATGCAAATCAACATTGAATGGAAGCGTTGTCGATAATCTATGAAAGTGGTCGCCATCGCCCCGAATTGGAGAAGCGCCTTTGCAAACTTCGGAGCGGATAACCTTTTATTCTTAATGGAGAAAAGGATGCGAAAGTTTATCGTGATTATCGTCTGCTCGATCGGCCTCGTGAGCTTGATAAGCGTGAGCGGGGCAGGCCCCGAGATAATGAAAGGGCCACGGATGGCCCGCTCGGTTGCTATTCGTGATGCGCAGGTCCGAATTCAGCAATCCCGCGTTCGTGTTGATGCGCTTCGTGCAGCCTTGCTCCAACAGAAGGCGGGACTGGCCGCCCAATCTGAACGTGGGGGCCAGCGAGCGCGTCCTTCCAGGTATCGCGTGGCGCTTGTAAGCATCTAGAATCAAGAGGAGGAAGACATGGATGATATTGCCCTAAGAAAAGACATTCTTGAGGAACTTGAATTCGAGCCGAGTATCGAAGCGGCAAATATTGGCGTTGCCGTTAACGGGGGCATTGTCACACTTTTCGGCCATGTGAGCTCGTATTCAGAAAAAGAAGCGACCGAACGAGTTGCCAAACGTGTCAATGGAGTTCGCGGAATTGCACAGGAAATCGAAGTGAGGGTCTTTGGCTTGTACAAAACCGCTGACGAGAATATTGCCCGACGCGCAGCGGACATGCTTTCCTGGAATGTTTCTGTACCGAAGGCCGCTATTCAGGTTCAAGTCCAGAAGGGTTGGGTTACGCTCACCGGGAAGGTTGAATGGCAATACCAGAAGGATGCAGCAGCCGAAAGTGTTCGTGATCTTGCTGGAGTCACCGGTGTTTCGAACATGATCGAACTCGCGCCAAGTGCCAGTGCCGCCGACGTGCAGAGGCGCATCGAGGATGCGTTAAAGCGTCAAGCTGCACTTGAATCCCAATCCGTCAGCGTTGAAGTTTCCAATGGTAGCGTTACGCTTAAGGGAAAAGTTCACAGTTGGCTGGAGCGACAGGCGATCGAGCAAGCCGCGTGGTCTGCGCCGGGAATTGAGACGCTTGATGATCAAATAGCGATCGGGTGAATTTGAGGAGAGGCAAACCCATAGAGCACGTCAGGGTGTGTAGGTCGAGCTCTGCATCAGACACTGTTATATGCGCTTAACGACGGAGTAGTGGTATGGGTATAAATACGCAGATTACGGTCGCCGTCATAGGACTGGTGATCTTAGCAATCATCGGATACTTTTATTGGGAACACACCCAGACCGGTCTAATCGGCGCAGTTCAACCAACAACACAGCAAACGACTACCCAGTGATGAACGTGGCAGCGTCAGCCGGAGAGCCCGCTTTACTGAGGCACGCAGGAAATCCGAGCGCGTGACAACCAAACGATCAAATTCCGCTACGTCACTGGAATGCGTTTTATGGCTGTTTTCGCATTTCCTGTATGGCTTCGCGAATCAAGCCTCAGATCAGACGCTGATTGGACTTATCCGCATGAAGGACACGGCCTGAAGTCATTGGATTTAGTAGGAGGGCCTTTGCGACAAGCCGCTTGAGGACTGATTGATGTCCGCACCGAGAACCTTGGCAGGCGTGCGCCGCTGGAACTCGGCTTGGTGGGCGACGTCCAGGCGACGCTCACGGCCCTATTGCCCAAGATAGCTGAAAAGACCGACGACTCGCATCTCTCCGACAGCGTTGAGAACTATGAAAAAGCTCGTGAGGGGCTTGATGACCTCGCCGTCGGAAAGCCGGGGCGCAAGCCGATCCATGTACAGTACTTGGCAAGACTGATAAGCGAAACAGCATCCGAGGACGCCATCTTCACGTTCGATGTCGGGACGCCTACCATCTGGGCGGCCCGCTACCTGAAGATGAACGGTCGTCGACGGATGATCGGCTCTCTGGTGCATGGCTCGATGGCAAATGCTTTGCCACAGGCAATTGGCGCTCAGTCGACATTCCCCGGTTGTCAGGTCATCAGCCTTTCCGGAGATGGTGGCTTCGCGATGCTCATGGGCGATTTCCTCACGCTCTCTCAGCAGAATCTACCGGTCAAGGTCGTCATCTTCAACAATTCGGTGCTTGGCTTCGTAGCACTGGAGATGAAAGCGTCAGGCTTCCTGGAAGCCGGAACAGCCCTCAAAAATCCGGATTTCGCCGCTATGGCAGCTGCAGCAGGCATTTGTGGCCGCCGTGTCGAGGATCCGGGCGACCTTACCGAAGCCGTCGCGGAATTCCTTTCCCATGATGGGCCCGCACTTTTGGACGTCGTTACCAACACCGAAGAACTGGCAATGCCGCCGAAGGTGGAGGCCCTGCAGGTCAAGGGCTTCAGCCTTTGGGCTCTTCAACCGGTGACGAACGGCCGCGGTGACCAACTTCTAGATCTCACGGTGTCCAATTTCCTGCGAAGGTAAATATACTCAGCAGTTTCCGTATCACTCGGGGCAGGGTGCTCTCGCTTCGCAAGCTAATTCGAAAGCGTTGGGTTTAGCTTTTTCCAAGACCCTGGCTTCTTTACCGTAACAGCGGATAATGGGATCGGAGCCATACACCCTTCGACCCTTGGATGATCAACGGCTTCAAGGCGCCTCATCCGGGCACGCCAACCGAATTGAAATGGCGTGCGGAGAGGTTACGCCAGCATCTGGGAGGGGGACGTCTCGTGGCGCCGCGCCAAGCGCGAGGCCCATCTCTTCTTTCTTCTCAAGCCGTGCACCTCCCACGCCTTCGTTCAGGCCCTGAGCACAGGCCTACAACCGGCCTAACGGGCCACAGCCGCTCAGCCACTTTCGGGAAAATCCGAAAAACCAAGCTGGGCGGAGATCGAAGCGGCGTTGTCGATGACCACAGCCGAAAAGGCGACGAGTTTTTCGTCCGTCATGCGGCTCGACGGACCGGATATGCTGACGGCTGCGAACACGCGGCCGTTGGCGTTGCGGATCGGGGCTGCGACGCAGCGCACGTCGGCATCATGCTCGCGGTCATCGATCGCAAAACCGCGGCTGCGGATCTCGGCGAGTTCGTCGCGCAGCCTTTCGCCATCGGTGATCGTGAACGGAGTGAACGCCACGAGCCCGGCCTCGATGATCTTGCGCACCGTAGCTTCCGGCTGGAAGGCCAGGGTCGCCTTTCCCACGCCGGTACTATAGCAGGCCGACTCCTCCATCAGTGTCAGCGTGTTCTGCTTGCTGATCACCTTGGCGGCGCGTTTGACCAGGAGCATATGGCTGCCGTTAAAGACGCAGAGATGGACATTCTCGCCGACGCGCTTCGTCAGGGCTTCGATGAACGGATTGGCGACGCGGTTAAGCTCCATGCTGCCGAGCACCGTGCTGCCGTATTCGAATAATCTTAAGCCTAATCGGTATCGTTCGCGCGACGCGTTCTGATCGAGGAAGCCAACGGCACGCAGACTGTCGATGATGCGATGCGTGGTACTTTTCGGCATACCGGTGCGCCGTGCGATCTCGCTGACCGAGAGTTCCCGTTCATTGAGCGAAAAACAGTCGAGAATGTCCGCAATCTTAAACAGTGATTTTAAGTTATGCGCATCGGGCTCCTTGGAGGGCGATGCCACCATCTCGACCCGCGAATCCAAGCTCTTCGTCCTTTTTTCCATGGAACGGACGATAACGTCAGCTTGGTGCCTGATGTCAAGGTCAGGGGCGGCCATCATTGCGTCGCTCAAATCTGTGCTTCGACCATCGCGTGTCATCGGTTCATACCCATCGTTCGCTGCTCGTCGCTTCGGAACACGAGCGCCCTTCGCGTGTCCCGTAATGCGGGACAGTGTGGCGGTATATCGCCAGCTTCGGAAGTCATGGGAGGATACAGGTCAATGGTACTGCAGTCAAACACGTCATGGAAATGCCGATAATCCGGAGCATTTGTACGGCCTTACGAAAAAATTGCGCGCCTCCGAAATTATGGACTTGACACAGAGGCTTCTGATGTTTTGACATGGCGTCCTGGAATGTGGGACGGCATTCTTACTAGGGAGGTTATTTCGATGCTGAACGAAACCTATAATTCTCACGCCGCGAATGCAGGCGAAGCGGCATTGCCGCCCGCCGGGCCAGGACAGGTCGCTCTGGCAAGCGCGATCGGCACGACGGTCGAGTATTACGACTTCACGCTCTATGCGACGGCAACGGCACTCGTCTTCAACCACATCTTTTTCGTGAGCGGCGACCCGATGGTCGGCTCCATTGCCGCCTTCGCTACCTTCTTTGTTGGTTATTGCGCACGCCCGCTCGGCGGTCTGCTATTTGGCCACTTTGGCGATCGCGTCGGCCGTCGAACCATGCTGCTCCTGACCGTTCTGATCATGGGCATTGGCACGTTCCTGATCGGCCTGATCCCGTCCTACAATGCGATCGGCATCTATGCGCCGATCCTGCTGGTCACACTTCGCCTCCTGCAAGGGATAGGCCTTGGCGGCGAATATGGCGGCGGTATGGTCATGACCATCGAGAACGCACCCAGGGAACATCGCGGTTTCTACTCGTCGCTGGTGCATATCGGCACGCCGGCCGGGTTCCTCATTCCGATCGCGCTACTGAGCCTCATCAGCGCCACGATGAACCCGGATGCCTTCCTCTCCTGGGGCTGGCGCGTACCGTTCCTGGCGAGCGTCCTCCTGGTCGGCGTGGCGCTTTTCATCCGCTTCCGCATCGCAGAGTCGCCTGCCTTCGAAAAGGCTGTCGCCAAGGAAAAGCCTGCCGCGCTTCCGGTTGCGGAAGTGCTGCGCAACCATTGGCCGAACGTGCTGCTCGGTATTGGCGCCAAGATCGCCGAAAGCGGTCTTTTCAACATTTATGCCGTTTTCGCCATCACCTACTGCGTCACGACCTTGAACCTGCCAAAGGAACTGGTGCTGAACGGCATCCTGTTCGGCTGCGCCGTCGAGTGCATCACGCTTCCGATTTTCGGCAGCCTGTCCGATCGTATCGGCCGCAAGCCGATCTATGTCGCCGGCGCGTTGCTGCAGGCCGTCTTCGCCTTCTTCTTCTTTGGCATGCTCGACACAGCGAGCGCCGCAACGATTTGGTTCGCCGTTGCGATCGGCCTCGGTCTCGGACACGGCATGATGTATGGGGCGCAGGGCGCCCTGTTCTCGGCGCTGTTCCCGACCCGCGTGCGCTATACCGGCCTGTCGCTGGTGCAGCAGATCGGCCCGCTCCTCGGCGGTGGTCTCTCGCCGCTCGTCGCCGTGACGCTGCTCACCGAATACAAGTCCGTTACGCCCGTCATGTTCTACATGGCCGGCATCGCCGTTCTCTCCGCGGTCTGTGCTCTGGCGCTGCGCGTTCTGCCAACGCACCAGGAAGATTGATGTCGGAGGCGCTCGATCCGCGAAACTTTCTCAATCCGGGGAAAATTGCTCCCGAGGCCTGAACACACAAAGCATGGAGAATTCCGCTTGAAGAAGCTCATCAACAAGACGTCGGAGGTTGTGCGGGAGATGCTGGAAGGGACCGTCGCGCTCAATCCAGGGCTTGCTCTCCTAGATACCGAGAACGTCGTAATCCGCGCCCGCCTTCCGGTGGGGGCGAGCCGTCCTGTCGCGCTGATCTCCGGCGGTGGCGCGGGACATGAGCCGGCCCACGCCGGTTATGTCGGACCGGGTATGTTGACCGCTGCCGTCACCGGCGAGGTCTTCACCTCGCCGAGCGTCGATGCGGTCTTGGCCGCAATCCGAGCAACGGCCGGTCCTGCCGGCGCGCTGCTGATCGTTAAGAACTATACCGGCGACCGCCTGAACTTCGGGCTCGCAGGCGAGCTTGCCGCCGTCGAGGGCATTCCGACTGAACTGGTCGTCGTTGCCGATGATGTGGCCCTGGCAGGTCTCCTCAGCCGCGACCGCCGCCGCGGTATCGCCGGCACGGTTTTCGTGCACAAGATTGCCGGCGCCGCTGCCGCAAGCGGTAGGTCGTTGCACGAGGTGGCCGAGATTGCGCGTGCTGCTGCCGCCCGGATCGGCACCATGGGCGTCGCGCTCGGCGCCTGCACGGTGCCGGCCGCCGGCAAACCCGGCTTCACGCTGGCCGATAACGAGATCGAGCTCGGCCTTGGTATCCATGGCGAAAAGGGTATTGAGCGGACTGGTATGAAGTTCGCCGACGAACTGACCGACCGGCTGATCGAAACGATCGTCTCCGACATGAAGATCGAGCGTGGCGCGTGCGTCGCGCTGATGGTCAACGGAATGGGCGCGACACCGCCGATGGAGCTTGCCATCGTCGCCCGCCGGGCGCTGGCCAAGCTTCGCGAAAAGGGCATCACAGTAAACCGCGCCTGGAGCGGCGATTTCTTGACCGCGATCGAAATGCCCGGCTGCTCGATCTCGCTTCTGCTGCTGCAGCCCGGCGATACCGATCTTCTCGACGCGCCAACCGGTGCTTTCGCCTGGCCGGGTGCCGGTAAGCTGCCTGAAGAGATCCAGATGGTGAAGGCTCAGGCCGTCATAAAAGACGACGCGATCCTCTGCGAAGGCACGTCCTTCGATGTTGCGAAGCTCCGCCCGGTCGGCCTTGCAGTTGCTGACGCGCTCGAGAAGGCGGAAGAATATCTCACCGATCTCGACAGCAAGGCCGGAGATGGCGATCTCGGTGCCAGTATGCTGCGCGGTGCGCAGGCGATCCGCGACCTGCCGGAAAGCGCTTGGGTCAATCCCGCCAATGCCTTCGTGTCGATCGGCAATGCGCTACGCCGCGCCATTGCCGGCAGCTCCGGACCGTTCTACGCGATCGCGCTGACCCGTGCCGGGCGGCATCTTGCGAAGGACGCTTCCTTCAAGCTCGCTGATTTTACCGCCGCCTTTGAGATCGCGGTTGCCGCCATCAGCCAGATCGGCGGCGCCATGCCCGGCGACCGGACCATGCTCGACGCGCTCGATCCGGCGCTGAAGTCGCTCAAGGCAGGTGGCGACACAGATGCCAAGGCGGCCTGGCTTGCCGCCGCCAAAGCAGCCGAAGACGGTGCCAAGGCGACCGAAACCATGGCTCCAAAGCTAGGCCGTGCCGCGTACCTCGGCGAACGCGCCCTCGGTGTACCTGACGGCGGTGCCGCGGCGGTCGCCATTTGGATGAGGGCGCTTGCGGAAGCGCTCTGATTGACACGGAAGACGTCAATGGCGCCGATCCGGCGGTTTCCCGACTGCCTGCCGCCATCAGCACGAGACTTAAATCCCAACCATCAAAACAGGAGCATTGGTCATGAACCTCGATAAAGTCACCGGCATCATCCCGCCGATCGTCACCCCCTTTACCAGGGAAGGCGAAATCGACGAAGCAGCGTTCCGCGGTATCGTCAAGTTTAACCTGTCCAAGAACGTTCACGGCGTCTGCGTCGGCGGCAGCTCGGGCGAGGGCCATACGCTGAACATTGAGGAATTCACACGCCTCATGGAAATCTGCGTCGAGGAAGTCAATGGCAAAATCCCGGTCGTCGCTGGCATCATCGCTAACTCGACCCGTGAAGCGATCCGTCGTGCCAAGGCGATCTCGCATCTGTCGGTCCAGGGCCTTCAGGTCACTCCGGTTCACTACGTCTTCAAGCCGGACGAAGACGCCACCTTCGCACACTTCAAGGCACTGACCGAAGCAACCGAAGTGCCCGTCATCATCTACAACGTCGTGCCGTGGAACTATCTGAACCCGGCTCTGCTCGTTCGCCTGATGACCGAACTGCCGGGCGTCCAGGGCGTCAAACAGAGCGCGGGCGACCTGAAGCTGATGGCCGACCTGATGCTGAACGTCCCGGAAGGCTGCAAGGTCTATTCGGCCGTGGACGCGCTGCTCTATCCTTCCTTCGCGATCGGCTGCCATGGCACGATCGCTGCCAACCCGGCAGCCGTTCCCGGCGTCTGCATCGCGCTCTGGAACGCCGTCCAGCGCGGCGATCACAAGCTCGCCAAGGAAATCCACGAGGCGCTGCTGCGGTTCTGGAACACCATCTCGGCGGACAACCTGCCAGCCAACATCAAGACCTCGATCCGCCTGCAGGGTGCCGAAGCCGGCCTGCCGCGCATGCCGATGCCGGCAACGACAGCTGCCCAGCTTGCCAACATCGAGCGCGAGCTGAAGAAAGTTCTGCGTTACGAGGAGGTATCGCACCAGGTCGCTGCATAATCGCCTGGCGGGCGCCATAAGACATGGCGCTCGTTTCTCTTCAGATTGAAACGCCAGAACGGCCTTTCTTAGACGCGCGGAACAGCGTTAACGAACTCCAACCTCGTTGTCGAATTGATGCCGCCGGCCCGACATCCGGTCGCTCTGATCACCAATATGGCCCGGCTGCCGTCGAAGACGCATAGATGTTAGTGTGGACCATCGGTGCGGCTCAAGGCCCGTAGCACTTCGACCGTCGCGCGAAATATCGGTGCTGGCGAATACGCTGTTGCCTATGTCGATCTGCCCGACACCGAGATGTTGCTCGGCCATCGTTCGAAGCACCGCCCCGAACGATGGCCTCACAGTGACACAATGCTGAAAGGGGCGTCCCTTCAAGATCGACCTGAGCCGGACCTCAGGTTGGCGAGAAGGTTAATTGCTGTCGCTCCTGGCATCGAAGGCTTCCCTGGACCTCCGGAAGCGATCCGCGTTTTCGACAATCCATGTCCACAAGGGGATCATGCGTAGGAGCAACTCCATGCCCATTCCGGAAAGCTCGTATTCTACCCTCGGCGGGTTTTCCCCGAAGTCTGTTCGGATGACCAGACCGTCACGTTCCAACTGGCGCAGTGTCCGTGTCAGCATTCGTTGCGTAACGCCGTGCATGCGTCTCCCGATCTCGGCATGTCGCAGGCTCCCGTAGACGCCGAGCGTGTGGATAATGCCAAGCGACCATCGGTTCCCGGCATGGGCCAGTACTTCGCGGCGCACGCCATCGTCGTCGTCCCTCAACCCGTCGCAGACCGCCTGGGAGTATCTGAGAACGTCATCTCTGCTCAAAGTCTGGTTCACAGTATCACGCATGTACCTTCTTTCATGTGCTCGGGCGCATCGCTAGATCATGGCCTCAATGCAATGTCGATAAGGGAAAATGATGAGCAATATACCGCACACCACAACGTCTCAGTCCATCCTAGTGCTCGGAGCCGGGGAACTCGGGCAACCCGTCCTTCGCAATCTGGCACGCCGGGCCCGCGACGCAAAGGGTATGACGATCAGCGTCCTACTGCGCGCCAGCACCGTCTCCTCGGATGACCCGGACAAGCAGCGCGCCATCGCAGAGCTCCGCGAGCTCGGCATCGACATCGTGGTCGGCGACCTCGTCAAGAGTTCAATCGACGAACTCGCTTCGCTGTTCACACGATATGATACGGTGATTGGTTGTGCCGGTTACGCTGCCGGGATCGACACGCCCATGAAGCTGGCCAAGGCCGCTTTGCAGGCCCGTATCCCGCGCTACTTCCCCTGGCAGTTCGGCGTCGACTTCGACGTGATCGGCCGCGGCAGTCCGCAAGATATTTTCGACGCGCAGCTGGACGTCCGCGAACTGTTGCGGTCTCAGAGCCAGACCGAATGGGTCATCATCTCGACTGGAATGTTCATGAGCTACCTGTTCGAGCCGGAGTTCGGAGTCGTCGACCTGAAGAATTCCGAGGTGCACGCGCTGGGAAGCCTCGATACGGCGGTGACGCTGACAACGCCCGATGACATCGGCAAGCTGACGGCGGAAATCGTCTTCGCAGAACCGCGCATCCGCAACGAGATCGTGTTCCTGGCAGGAGATACCGTCACTTACGGGGAGGTTGCTGACAAGCTGGAGTCTGGTCTCGGGCGTCCCTTCCGGCGCTCCGAGTGGAGCGTGCCCTTCCTGATGGAGGAGCTTGCGAAGGATCCGCACAACATGATGCGCAAATACCGTGCAGCCTTTGCCATGGGGCGGGGTGTTGCGTGGGATAAGGAAGGGACGTTTAACGAGCGGCACTCCATCCCGGTCACGGACATCGATGTGTGGATCAATGAAAGCCTGAAGGCTTTTTGCCGGGTGTCGTCCGGGTCCGTATGAAGTTCGCGGTCTCAAGCGGGTGGGGGTGTTGTCTCGCAAGGCCGCAAGCGCGAGCGTTGAAGAAGCGCAAGTGAGACTTCGACTTGCTCCCCCATCTCTCGAGACAGCGGTTGCTTATCAAGGATGAGTCTCCGGCGTTAAATGCTGACGATAATGTATTTCCGGTCATTTGAGCCGTTGCAAGATCCTCCGGGGATCATGTCCCGAGAGGTGGTACTGGTCGATAAGCCCTCAGATTAACCGAGGACTGAAATCTCGCGCGGTCACTTGTCAGGCGTCGTACCCAGCGTCGGGGAGCTTTACGAGGGCCAAGACAACGGAATGTCTCGTCCCTCGCTGAGAGGAGCTTAGCTGCCTTTGCGATCCGCAAGCTGCGGAACGAACATATCGCTCCACTTGCTCGGCTCATTCTTGATCAGACCGGCACGATGCATAAAATCGGCGAAGTTCATAACCCCGTTCGGGGTCGTATCGAACTTCGCGTCCTTGTCCTCAATCATCTCCTGCGCATCCGCGGGCTCCACCTTGACCTTGGAGCTGCTGGAGAAAATTTCCGCCGCCTTCTTCTTGTCCTTGGCAATCAGTTCGTTGGCCTCATCGAGAGCATCGATGAAAGCCTGCGTCATCTTGGGGTTGGCATCGACGAACTTCTTCGGCGCGAAGGTGACGTCGAGCGTGATGTTGCCGAGATAGTCTGTCGAGCTCAGCACCCGGTGAATATTAGGCGACTTGGCTTCGACATACTGGAAGGGAGGCGACGTAAAGTGAGCCTTGATTTCGGTTTTTCCGCCAACAAGAGCCGCCAGCGCTTCGGGGTGAGGAAGGCTAACCGTGAGAGGATCGAGTTTCGCGTAGTTCTCTTCGCCGAACTCCTTGGCGACAATCATCTGCAGCACGACGGCGGCAAGCGACGTCTTGATGCCCGGCAGCGCAATCTTGTCGGCGCTCGTGAAGTCCTTGAGCGACTTGATCTCGGGCTTATTGGTGTTGAGCCACAGCGACGTGGAGCTCATTCCCGAAACGCCGACGACCTCGACGTTGGGAATGCCTTTTGCCTTGGACCACAGCGTAACAAATCCTGGAGCACCCGTTCCGGCAAAATCCAGGGTGCCGGCCATCATGGCATCGTTGATGACGTTGCCGCCATCCAGCGAAAGCCAGGAAACCTTCACGTCGCCAAGACCAGCCTCTTTGGCGTGCTTCTCGAGAAGCTTCTGATTCTCCATGACGATCAAAGGCAGATAGAGAATGCCGAAGCCCTTGGAAATCCTGACTTCGTTGACCTCCGCATGCGCGGCAGTTGCGAGCAGGCCGGCTGCAATCAGACCTAGGAATGCTTGTTTCAGTTTCATGTCTTTCTCCTCCTTGTAAACATGAATTCTTCGTTTGGCGGCTAGTGCTGCATCCCCCAGCGACGAACCGTCTTGCGCTCGATGGCTGCGAAAATGACGTTCTCGACGAAAAGGCCGATCAGAATGACGGTGAACAGGCCTGCAAACACATTTGCCGTTTCAAGCTGATTGCGGTTTTCGTAGATAAACCAGCCAAGTCCGCCTGAACCCGACGACACGCCAAAAACTAGTTCTGCCGCGATCAGGGTACGCCAGGCGAACGCCCAGCCCACCTTCAGGCCAGTCAAAATGGCGGGGAAGGCCGCTGGAATCAGGATGAGCCGAACGAGCTTGAGGCGCTTAAGGTGATAGTTTTGGCCGACCATCTTCAGTGTCGGAGAGACGGAGCGGAAGCCGGCATGGGTGTTGAGTGCAATTGCCCACAGGACCGAGTGAACGAGAACGAAGATGACGCTGCCCGAACCGAGGCCGAACCAGATAAGGGCCAGTGGTAGAAGCGCGATCGCCGGAAGCGGATTGAACATCGAGGTCAACGTCTCGAGCAGGTCCGCCCCCAGCCGTGAGCCGATCGCCAGCGTGGTCAGCAGCGACGCGAGAACGATGCCAATGCCATAACCGATGACAAGTGTTCTGAGCGATACGATCATACGATCCGGAATGACGCCGTTGACGATATTGGCGATAAAGGCGTCAACCGTCTGCCCGAATGTCGGGAAAAGAAGAGGATTGGCGAGCCAGCGGCCATAGATCTCCCAAATCGCGGCCAGAACCAGGAGAATGAAGGCTTTCCGTAGGAAACCCAGTCGATAAACGCGTTCGAACGCACTGACAGACTTGGCGACGATGGGCGCGTTACCGGAATTCACGTCATTTATGACTTCCGGTCTAAAGGTGAAAAGATCGGTCATTTTGGTCACCCCGTCAGTGTGATGCGAACAGCATGTCGTTGATGCGGATCTCAAGTTCAGCCTGTCTGGCAGTCCCGAGTTGATCCGGCGCGATGCTGTTGAGCTCGGCCTTGACCTCGCCGGGATGGGGTGACAGCAACAGAATGCGCGTGCCGACGCGTATCGCCTCTTCAATCGAGTGGGTGACGAACAGAACGGTGAATTTGGTATCGTCCCACAGTCGCAGCAGCTCGTCCTGCATCTTGCGGCGCGTCAGCGCGTCGAGAGCAGCGAAGGGCTCGTCCATGAGAAGGACGTCGGGCTCCATCGCCATCCCGCGTGCAATTGCCACGCGCTGCTTCATGCCACCCGAGAGCATGTGCGGGTAGTTGTTCATGAACTTGGCCAGTCCCACTTTTTCGATGTAGGACTCTGCGCGGTCACGCGCCTCTGCACCTGATAGACGGCCAGATGCGGTCAAAGCGAATATGACGTTCTCAATGACGGTCTTCCACGGAAGCAGCTGATCGAACTCCTGAAAAACCATCATGCGGTTTGGACCGGGCTCGGTAACCGGGCGGTCCTTTATGGTGATTTTACCTTCCGTCACCGGAAGATAGCCACCGATCGCCTTCAGCAGGGTGGATTTTCCGCAACCCGATGGCCCAAGAAGAATGAAGCGGTCGGAATTATGCACATTGAAGCTCACACGGCGGGTCGCTGTGATCAACGCATCAGGCGACTTGTATTGTATGGTGACGCCTTCAACGCGCAGCAAAGGTGCCGGCGTCACGCCAGTAGATCGCATGTCCATCAATCCTCCCCGAAATATAGTCTGCAACTCCTCTAGTGCGATTTGGACGTTAGCAAGCTATTCTGACTCTTGTCTGACTCAAGCAGCAGGGAGGCGTGAGAGCGTGCGAGTTTTGATCGTGGAGGACACCGAGGACATCGCGAAGGCGATCTCCATCCGCCTGGAAAACGCAGGCCACGCTGTGGACCTGGAAACAAATGGAGCCAATGCCATCGATCTTCTAAATGTCCAGATGTACGATCTGGTCATCCTAGACCTGACGTTGCCCGGCTGCGACGGGCTCGATGTTCTGCGCAGCATTCGCTCCCGCAGAGTGAAAACCCCAGTTCTCGTGCTGACGGCACGCTCGGAAGTCAACGAGAAAATCAGTGCTCTCGATCTCGGTGCCGATGACTACCTGACGAAGCCGTTCGACTACGGTGAACTGGAAGCGAGAGCGCGAGCCTTGATGAGGCGCAACGACGGGCTGCCGGATAATCGCATTTCCTTCGGTGCTCTCGTGCTGGACCGCAAGGCGCGCGTGGCGGCCGTCGATGGCCAGCCGCTCAGCCTCACACGGAGGGAGTTGACCGTTCTTGAAATACTCGCTTCAAGGCCGGAGAGAATTTTCTCCAAGGAGGAACTGGTCGATCAGCTTTTCAATTTCGATCAGGATCCCAGCTCCAACGCCGTCGAGCAGTTCGTCGCCAGGATAAGGCGGAAGCTCGTTGGCTCTTCGGTGGAGATCCGAACACTGCGGGGCCTTGGGTATCAAATTGTTCATGCGTGAATTCAGTCGATCGATCAGGGTCAGAATACTTGGGCTGGTTGCGGGTGTTCTTGCCGGCGGAGCGGTCATTTTAGGATGCATGGCGTATTTTGCTGCCAGTACCGCGGCGCAAGAAGCCTATGACAGGCTCCTTGGAAACGGTGCAGTCCAATTTGCAGAAAACGTCTTTGTGCAAGGCGGTGTCGTGACGCTGGACCCTCCGGCCTCAGCCATCTCAGGCCTTGCAGCCTACGATCTTGTCTTTTACCGCATTGTAGACCCGCGCGGGATCGTCGTTGCCGGCAGTGAGGATCTTTCTCCCGCAGCGGTGCCTCAGCAGACACAGAAGGAGTTGGTTTTCGAGGATGGCGTCTATGCAGATCAGCCCGTGCGCATGGCCACTATTTCGAAGAAAATCGAAAATCCCGCCGTTACCGGCTGGGCGGAGATCACGGTGGCGCAGACGATACATGCCCGCACGGCCCTCGCCCGAAGATTGACATACGAGGCCCTCGGTGTGATCGCCGTGATGTTTCTGCTGGCCGTATCGGCGACCACGCTCTCGCTGCGATTTGCCCTGAAGCCGCTCATACAGATCGAGCACGAGATCCAATCACGAGATCCAGACGATCTGTCACCCATTCATGCCGAACCCCCGGTCGAGATAAGCAATCTCGTCCAATCCATCGATGAATTCATGCGCCGGCTGTCCGGGCGCATCGCGATATTCCAGAGGTTCATCGGAGATGCCGCTCATCAGATGCGCACGCCGTTATCTGCACTCGACGCGCAGGTCGAGATACTGTCACATGCGAAGTCCGATACCGAAATAAGGGATTCAATCTCGCGGATAAAGGATCGGAGCAACGAGTTGGGACGCCTTACCGGGCAATTGCTCGATCACGCGATGATCCTTCACCGTATGGATTCAGCCCGGCTCGATCCGGTGGAGATCAATGAGTTTGTCAAGCTCGTGATGTCGAAAGTGGTGCCGCTTTCGATGTCGCGGGAAATAGACATCAGCTTCAAGCCTGCGAGCCCTGATATCGTTCTTTCCGTCGATCCGGTCAGCCTCCGGGAGGCAATCTCCAACCTTATCAATAATGCCCTGGCTCACGGAGCGGCCTCCAGGCTGGAAGTGGAGGTCAAACCTATTGCAACAGGCGTGAGCATCATCATCCGTGACGACGGAGACGGTTTCGATGCCGATCCCCAATCGCTGCTTGCCCCGTTCGAAAAAGGGCCTAGATCCCGTGGTTCGGGACTTGGCCTGACAATCGCGTCTGAGGTCGCGAAAGCGCACAACGGCTCGCTGCATTTTCGACGGAAAAATGATTTCACCGTTGTTCAGCTTATTTTGCCGGAATTGTGAGAAGACGCAAATCGGTGCCATCGTCTTAACTGGTGGAACCCGCGTCGAGGGCGTGTGTGCGGTGTTTCAGGCAGCTATCGCGCCAGCGATTTCACGCCAGATCGAGATGGCGTGAGTGCGAAGCTGGCGATGGTCGGCGGCGGTCAAGTATTTGCGGTGAAGAAGAAACAGATTGGCGATCTGGCCGTGAGTTGAGGCAAAACGCTGACGTTGTCACGCGGACTTGAAGCGCATCATTCGCCGCTCTCGCCGCCCTGGCGGCAAATGAAAATTCTCTGCTCGGTTGTTCAATCCCTTGTGCGCGCGATGCTCTACACTCGGCATCAACTCGGCCTTTGCGGCCAAAACGAACGCAGCTTGTCCGTAACCAGCACCGCGGGTGGTACTCTGGCCCTTGAGCAGCTTGCGCATCAGACGCAGGGCGGCTGCCTTGTTCCTTCGGTCTTTGCAGCAGAGCGTCGAGGACATAACCATTTGCATCGACGGCACGCCACAGCCAGTATTTCTTTCCCTTGATCATTACCACCATCTCATCGAGTTGCCACTTGTCGGCGAAGTTGCCTCGTGAGCCGTCGGAGCTGATGAGCGAACTTCAGGCCGAATTTCGCCGCCCATTCCCAGACCGTCTGGAATGAGACATTGATGCCGCGCTCCGCCAACAGATCTTCGACGTCGCGGAAGCTGAGCGGGAACCGATAATACAGCCATACCGCATAGACAATGATCTCAGCAGGAAACTGGTGGCGTCTGAAGTGGGCATGCGGGGTTTCGGTCATAACAACCCGAATATCAAGTCGATCCCAACAAGACGGTTAAGGCGACGTCACCACTTGATCAGTTCTTTCGCACCTGAACGCCGCTATTGGATCAGTGACACCGTCTGACCTATTAGGATCTCGTCCGTCGACGAGGCGCAGGTTTCCATCGTCGAATTGCCGGTGAACGTGACTTGGTCAGCTATGATCTGGGTGCAGCCCCCGGAAATGGTCGAGTTGCCGGTGAAATCGATAAGGCCGGTCGGCAGGTATATGTTTCCGTTCAAGGTCGAATCGGAATTGCCCGTCACCTCGTTCAAGACGCCCGTGTCATGGCGGCTTCCGAAGAAGAGAAGGCCGGCATAGGATCCGCTGGTTGGCGCGGAGAGATGGATAGTGCCGTTGCCGAGTAGCTTTGCTGCGGCTCCATTGGTGAAGAACAGGGTGACACCGTCGCCGGAGAGGTTTGCCCCCGCATTTACGGTGAAGTCGCCGCCGTCAATAATGTACAGGCCAGGTTTCAGCGTAACCGTGCCTTGAATTTGCAATCCGCCGCAGAATCTGATGGCTGCTGTGCCATCCGCCAAATGATCGAAACTATATGTGGAATCCGAGACGTATGCGACGCTCCGGCAGGGAAGCTGCTTGATTTGCAAAGCGTCCGGCTCAGCAACAGATGCGAAGGGATCGGGCGCCGGAGGTACTCCTTCGACGGGTTGGCTGCAGCCGGTAAGCGTAAGACCAGTGGTCGCGACTGCGTCGCCCACCGTGTAGACGCAATCGGTCGACATAAGAGCGCTGCCGTTTTTCATGAGAAACGCATCGGCTGCGGTTGAATTGGACATCACGCTGCAATCGGTCAGGCTAACTTGCGTCGAACCGGTTACCGTGACGGCGCCGGAGGCCGCGCTTGATAAGGCGAGCACGCATGCTTTTGAGCCGCCTTTGATTTCAGCAACGGCGCGCGCGTTCATCGTAACGGGTCCGTCGACGAAGATGGACGAAAAAAGGCGCGGATGCGTCTCGGTCAAGGTGACCGTTACGTCGGTCGATCCGGCGGTTGTCCCCTGTCCGGTGCTGACGGAGAGAGTGCCGGGCGAATAGCCGGAAGCACCCGCTATTCTGCCCGCTGTGGTTTCGAGCGCAGCTTGGCCATCGCCGGCGCGATAGCGTACGGCAGCCGCATGTGCGGAAACGTCCGCTGCGTGTTGCAGTTCGCGCTTTTCCAGATACCAGTAGCCGGTCTCGGCCCCAAGCCCCATGGCACCCACCAGAACGGGAAACGCAATTGCCGCGATAACCGCCACTGCGCCGCCTTCGTCCTTCAGCAATGGGCGTCGGCCGGTGTGCCGCCGGCAGATCGGCCCTCGCATGTTTATAGTCTTGTTTCTCTTGCTCATTCGCATGACCAGATACCCGAGTTTCCAGTCCGGAAGATAGATCCCGAGCTGACTGCTGGCGATTCGGCCAGTCGGCCTAGTCCAGTCCGCAAGGTCCCGGCTGGGCATGTTTAGACCATCAGGTCGAATGGTTATCGCGCGCTGCAAGGAGCACATTACGCGACAGTTTCAGTCGACGCATGAAAGGCATCGAACATGATCTCGACACAGGCAGCGTGGCTCGCAGTCTTTCTCTTTGCCGGAATGATGACATATGCCGGCATCAAGGATGTGGCGACAATGACAATATCGAACCGCCTCGTGCTGGCACTGACGGCCTCGTTTGCCCTTCTGGCCCCTGCGGCGGGACTGGGTGTTACCGCGATCTTCTCCAGCATTCTCATCGCCTCCGGCGTCCTGGTCTGTACGTTCGCGCTATTCTCGCTTGGCTGGATCGGCGGTGGCGACGCCAAGCTTCTGCCTTTGGCTGTGCTCTGGTTGGGATCGGACCTCGCACTCGACTTCATGCTCTACACAGCCCTGATCGGTGCGGCCGTTACGCTCGCGCTTCTTCAGTTCCGCCGCCTGCCCCTGCCGATATTATTGAAACGCAAGGCGTGGTCCGCACGGCTGCACGCTCCCGAAACGGGCGTTCCCTATGGCGCAGCCATGTCCGACCGGGCTCCTCGGGCAAGGACGGCAAGGTGATCAGCCGAGCGATCCTTTCGAACATACGCGTTCTTGCCGTGGATCAGACTATCTCACAAAAGGCCGACGGCACCTCGGTGGTTGGAAAGACCGCTACGTTGGAAGCGGATCCGCAACAAATCGCAACGATCGCGGCCGCTGAAGCTTCAGGCACGGTTTCCCTAGCGCTCCGTGCAGTTGCCGACAATCAGGAGGTCCCGGTCGTCGAAACGGAAGAAAAGCGTCCGGGTAGTCGCGAGAATGCGCACGGGAAACGGCGAGCCGTTTTGTGAGACGCTGGCATTGCACCTACTCGGCATCGGGAGCTTAAGGAGATTGAGGTCGACATTTCAGAATGAAGCCTGGACCGAGATAAAAAAGCTCCCGTTCCACCATTATGCGATAGCCGCTAGTGTGCTGTTTCATTAATGTGACATCAGGACTGGCAAGAGCGGCCCCTCCAAGACGCTGCCAGTCGCCCCGCCCAAGACAAAATCTCGCAGTCGAGAATGTCCGAATGCTCCCATGACCAAAAAATCCCCACCAAGTTCCAGTGCAGCCTGCTGGAGGCTCTGGCCGATGGAAGAGCTGCTCGCTTGCACGACTGTTGCTCTGGCACTGATGCCACTCGACCTCAAGATTTCAGCAAGGCGAGATCCGCTGTCGGTTGATAGCGACTTTTCTCCAATAACTGATAGGACCGAGACTGTTTTAGCCTTCCGAATGAGTCGGTTCGCATCGCTGACGCCGCGAGCGGCTGCGCGGCTCTCGTCCCATGCAATCACCAGATGATCGATCTTGCCGACTACAGTCCTGTTGGGAAAAATGATGGCCGGTCGGCCTGAGTCGAATATGACGGCTTCCGCAACGATGCGCGTATCCGGGACACTGGCGATGCTTTCAAGAATAGCCAGATCGAAGAAGCGCGCTTGTGTGGCCACCGTTTCGTGCAGCAGGGGCAAGGCGCTCTTCAACGTTCGAGCAGAGAACTTGATTTTGGCGCTTGCGCCCAGATTTTCCGCTGCGGCGATCAACGTTGCTGCCTGATCACGACTTAAGCTTTCCGCGCGCTCGATCATCTTTGGCGCATCGAGAAGCAACGATGACCATGCATGAGAGATGTGTGGAATTTGGACGCTTTGAGCGCAGACGTTAAGGCTGGCGCCACAGAATTCGGCGAACGCGATGGCATTTGAAATGATCAATCCGGAGCTCGGATCGGGATACGTCGCCAGCGGAAGAAAATACTGTGGCGTCATGTCTGATCAATCTCCTGTCTTTTACGATATAAGATTTATCGCTCTTCATTGCAGGTCGCATTGATCTAACGCATTCGTTGGCGCCAGTTACGCTCAACGATGGGATCAAGTTTCCGCACCGGAGGCGTGTGCCGCTGATGCCGATCAACAGTGGCCAGCAGACAATTCCGTTCCCCATGAGGCGCCCCGGAAATATCGCCAGCCTGCCCCGAGAGGATCGGCCCTCACTCGGATCGGGCGAGCGTTATGATGCTGCACGAGACAGAATTGACTATGGTCAATGCGGAAAAATACTCGCGCTGGCTGAGTAGGGTCTTGAATCTGAAGAGCTTCACGAGTTCATGTCTACCTTACGAAGATGTTTGAAAGACTCTCTAATGATTATCAGCGCACCCGTTCTGTTGAATGCCTCTCACTTTTGCTCCAATGATAGCGAGTACTTGCAGAAACTTTCGGCGATCGAGGTGAATATATGAGCAGGATGCATTCTGAAAACCATCTTGTCGCCCGCATTGGCTGGCTGCGGGCAGCTGTTCTAGGTGCAAACGATGGCATCGTCTCGACTGCCAGTCTTATTATGGGAGTCGCCTCCGCGTCGGCAGGAACATCACAGGTGCTAGTGGCAGGCGTGGCGGGCCTCGTCGCAGGCGCCATGTCGATGGCGGCGGGCGAATACGTCTCGGTCAGCTCGCAGGCGGACACCGAGGCGGCCGATCTTGCTCGCGAGCGCTTGGAGCTTCAAACCCAACCAGAGGCTGAGCTTGACGAATTGACCCATATTTATGTTGGACGAGGCCTCAGCTACGATCTGGCAAGGCAGGTGGCCGTGCAACTGACCGCGAACAACGTGTTGGACGCCCACGCGCGCGACGAGCTTGGAATTGTCGAGCATATGGCGGCGCGCCCGATCGAAGCCGCCTTGACCTCGGCAGTAACTTTCGCCGTGGGAGCTGCCTTACCCCTTCTCATGGTTGTGCTTTCGCCGTCGGGGACCCTGGTCTACTCGGTTGCCGTCGCGTCGCTGATTTTCCTGGCGCTTCTTGGCGCTATCGGAGCAAGGGCAGGGGGCGCCGACATTCTAAAGGCAAGTGCTCGTGTCACTTTCTGGGGTGCCTTCGCCATGGTCCTGACGGCCGGGATCGGCGCGCTTGTTGGAACAGCCGTCTAGTCGAAGTCAACTTTATTGGGGCGATGCTTTCGCGCAGAGGCTCAGAGTTCGGCGATCACTTCGGCAGCGCCAATTGCCCGCACGATCACATTGCAAGGCAACATGGCTCCTACCTTTGGTTCGAGCTTCATGGCTTCATATGCCATATGCGGATTACACGCGCCAAGGATCAGGTACGCGTCGACGTCAACGTCAATTTTCTTCTTCATCGTCGCCTTGACGTCGATCTCCGCCAATACGCCGAAGCCATGTCTGGATAGCGCCGCCTTCGTGCGCATGACGGCGTCCTCGAAACTGCTTCCTTTGAGCGTACGATCAATCGTGTAAGTCATCTTGGGCTCCTTTCTTCATCAATCCAGCGAAGCTATTCAGGCGGCATTTTCGTATCGTGCCATCACGAGAAGCTCCCGTGATTTGTTTCTCTGGAGTTTTTCTCGCACTCGGCCGGACATGCAGGGCCCGCAGGGCATTCAAAATGACGGCGACATTCACTTCCTGCAACACGGCGCCCTAGGATAAGCGTGCGGATACGCGCCATTGTTTCAAGAGGCTTGGCACCCTTGATCAGCACGCCGTAATGTGCCGCCCGCGAAAGACCAGCCACGAGCGCAACTGGGGCAGCCAGGATCAAAGGGCAGGGTTTTGCAATCACCAACACCGCCACGGCTCGGATCGGGTCTTGCGTGAACCACCAGGCCGCGCAGACGAGTGCGATGGTGATGGCAGTGATGGCGAGAAATCCCAGTGACCAGCGGTCAGCCAGGCGCGACATGGGGGCTTTGGATTGCTGAGCCTCTTCCACAAGGCGGACGATGCCTGCGTAGGTACTCTCCTTGGCGGGTCTCATGGCGATCAGGTGACCGCGGCAGACATCGACAGTGCTGCAACGATATCGAGACCGACCTCTCCGCGCCGAAGGTCACGAATACTCTCCACGATAAGGGCCGCAAGGATCGGCAGGACACCTGCTGTCCAAACCATGTCGGCTTGCTCTGATCGTCCGGAGAAGTGGAGCACGAGCCCACCAAGCAACCCTGTGATTGCAATCACCAAAAGTACGGACTTTAATCGATCAAGATTGACAAATCCCATGAGGCCAAACCTTCGATGCGCCTTGATGCAGGTCTTGCGCGCCTCTTATTCGCTGGATGGACGTCCGTGCGATGCGTCCATCGGCGGCTCTCGATCGCCACGTTTGCGTCCGGTGACCATGGCACGAGCAAGGTTTTCCTGATGTATGAAGCTTGCGAGGATGACACCGAGTATGTGGAAGATGACGAGGCCAAGGGTAATATTGGCAACTGCTCCGTGAAGTTCGCTGATAATATTCTCGTCACGTCGCTTGTCGCCTTTATCTTCTTCACCGGTGAGAGTCTGGGCGCCCGCAGAAGATGTCGGTACATATAACGGTGCCAAGGGTCCACGGCCTTCTTGAGCATATCCAATAAGACCAGTTGAAACCGTCGCAGTTAGGGAAACAAGGAGTGCGATAACCATTGCCCCACCGGCTGGGCTATGTCCAATATAACGTTTTGCACGCCCGCGCGTTAGATCCCAGAGATAGTAGCTAGCGGTAATGGGGCCGGTAACGAAGTCGACGAAACGCGCATGGCGGGTTCCGATGAATCCCCAGACGACGCGAGCAACGATCGAAACACCGACTACATAACCGGCCCAGATATGCACTTGTCTGGCGTCTTCGGTCAGATATGCGGCGAAGAATCCCAACGCAATCGTCCAATGGGCTATCCGGACAAAAGGATCCCATACCTGGATGTCCGAGGAAGTTCGAGCGTACATTTTTTTCACTCCCGGCTGAATAGATCTCATCTAAAGACACCGCTCCTGTTTGAGGCGCCTTGATGCGGATCAATGGACCGGGCGAGGATCAACGCGCTGGCAGGCACACAGCGAACCGCTTCACCGCAGCTTGATCTTGCGTCCTTCGGCTAGGGCTGCCGGTGGATAAAGGACCACAATTTCGCCAGGGCGCACGCCTTCTGCCACATCGGCAAGTCCTGCCGAGAGGTGCGCAACCTGTATCTGCCGGATCTGCGCTCTGCCGTCTTCCACAACGAAGACATTCCAGGCATCGCCGCGGCGGAACAGCGCTCCGACCGGCACGACAGTCGCATGGTCGGTTTCACCAACGATAATCTTCACCTCGACACGGTAACCGTCTCCCAAACTGATCCATGTCTCGCGCGGCGACGCTATGTCGACGATTACCCAGACACGTTGTTCTTCGACGCCAAGAGCGGAGACTTTGGTAAAGGCCGACGGTTCAACGCGGCGGACTGCCCCTTGCAGATCAGCGTCGCCGCCCCAGCGCGTGACGATCACCTTATCGCCTTCCTTTACGCGAATAGCGTCGGTTGTCAGTAGGTCGACTGCGACTTCCAGGTCAGCCGGATCGCCCAGTTCAAGCAAGGGGGCACCCAACGAGACGACAGTCTCACTTTCCTGAATGACCTTCAGGATGCGGCCAGTTACAGGCGAGACAACTGGAAAACTCTCGCCCGGTTCGGGGTTATTCGCAGATTTTAGCGCCGCGCGTGCCTGCTCCAGAACATGAGTAGCGGCATGCAACCGGCCTTCAGCCGCATTGGCCTGCCGTTGTGCAGACAGGTACAAAAACTGATCCCGGTCCAATTGTGCGCGGGGCGCCACATTCCGATCGACAAGCTGCTTCGTGCGCTCGAGATTTGCGCTGGCCTGCAACGTCAGCACCTTGGCATTTTCGTAAAGTGATCCAGCTTCTTCTACCGCCGCCTCGGCGGCTCCGACCTGCGCTTCCAGTTCGAGCTTGATGCGAGGATCGAGTAGCGGAGAAATGGCCGGTGTTATAATAGCGAGCGTTTGTCCTGCGCGCACCGCGTCGCCTGCTTCCAGCGCGGATCTCTGCAGTCGTCCTGACAAGGGCGCAGACACAAGATAGCGGTCTCGCACGCGGGTGCGTCCATCTTCGTCGATCGTGTCCTTAAAGCTCGTGGTTACGATCGGAACCGTCTCAACAAGGACCGGCTGCGGCATGAATAGCCAGTAGAGGCCAAACGCCACCGCCACGAGAAGGACCAAACCAGTAACGATGGATGTTTTTTGTCGCCTCATCGTCAATCTCGGGTCTTAAGGACGGATACCAGATCCAGCGCCTCGATGCTGCGACGGATGGCGATGAAGCTGAGAAATGCCGCGCCGATTACCAGGAGGGAAGCCGTCGCATAGCTGCTTGGATTGATGACGGGAGGAATTTGAAACGACTTGCTCGCTCGCATTGAGGCGATCAACTCGATTAGGTAACGTCCGATTAGAAGTCCGGCGGGGACCGCCACGGTGAGTTCGACAACAAGCTCACTGATGATGACCGCCGATACTTCGCGCCGGGTCAGCCCGATTATGCGAAGACCTGCCAATTCCCAAGCGCGCTCCTGAAGGGAAATACGGGCACTGTTGTAGACTATTCCGATCGCGATGAGTATTCCGAAGCCGCACAGAATGAGCGCACCTGTCAACAACAAACCACCTATCGTATCGTTGAACAGCACGAACCAGAGCGCCTTGACCGAGCTTCCCTCGATCTTCGGCATCAGGGTTATTCTCGACCAAAGCAGTGCGGATTGAATAGGATCGATCTTCAGGGTTGCGGTATTCACCACAGATCCCTCTTGCATCAGACGATTGAGTGCGGTGCGGTTAAGGATTACAGACGTCCCCAGGATATCGTCCGAGATCGTGCGAACTGTAACTTCCTTTATGACCCGGATGCCTTCAAGAACCTCCATCGGAACACCATCACCGACTTTGAGGTCGAGCTGTCTCGCAATCTGACGGCTCAGCATAATGCCATCGGGGGGAACGTCCATTGGCTGCAGGCGGCTGTCTCTCGGAACCTTGAGCTCGGACGGCCAATCCACGCCGATAGCCGAAGTACGGTAGGTGCGGTGCCCCGCCAGCAATCTGACGGGTACGATTCTCTGAACTTCAACCTTTAACGCCCCGGGAACGGCACGCAACTCAAAAAGAGCATCCGAGGAAACCGGCTCTGTGAAGGTAAGAACCGCATCGCCGCGCTCAACGCGTCCGAAGCTCACGTCGGTCATGTAGCCGATTGCATCGAACCAAAAAAGGCCGAACAAAATGAGTGGAATGGCCAGGGCAACGCCGAAGATTGTCAAAGCTGTCCTGACGGGCCGTCCGAGGATGGCCCGGACCACTGTCACATATTGGAGAGGAATGTGCTGGTTCCCGATCGTTCGCACCCAGGAGAACGCTTGCGCGCTGGACGGAGCTTGAGGTCGCATGCCCTCAGCTGGGCCAAGCACTGCGAGCCGGTGAACTGCCGTTGCAGCAGCAAGGTTTGCCGCGATGACGCTGACGAGAGTGGCAAATGCGAGAAGCCATGGCTCGGGTCGCGGCTCCAGTAGCGGAAACCGGAAGAAGGCGCGATAGCTTCCGATCACCCCGGTAGAAAGCCATCGCCCCAAAGCCAAACCTATGATGGATCCGATGAGTGCTATGGCCGTGACAAACTTGAAGTAGTGAACCGCGATCGTAATGTTAGAAAACCCCAGCGCCTTCAGCGAAGCGATCTGTCCCCTTTGAGCCTCTACAATCCTGCCGATGACGATGTTGAGCAGGAAGGCCGCAATACCGAAAAAAAGCGAAGGCATTGCAATACTCATGGTCTCCTGCTCCGCTAGCTCGTCATCGAGAAAGCGGTGTGATGGCTGATCAGTCCGATCATAGGCGCCTGTGCCGCCGTACGGCGCCAGTACGCGATCGACCTTTTCCAAGACTTCGCCTAAGCGCGCGTTGGGCGACAGTGTCATCAGGACATCGTTGAATGCCCCCTTCATATCGAATGCGCTGGCGATTGCATCCTCTGTAGCCCATAGGACGACGAAGTTCCGGTCGTCTGGAAGTGGAACTGCAGCACGGGTGGCAAATACAAATTCCGGCGACAGCGCGGCGCCAACCACACGGAAGCCTTGTAGGCGACCGTTCAGGACCACATCGATCGCCTCTCCCATCTGGACGCCGCGTGCCTCCGCATAGGCTTCATTTACGATGACTTCGTCCGGATGGAGAGGATCAGGCCAGCGACCCTGCACCAGGTAAAGGCGGTTGAGCGAAGGTTGACCTGTAGCCGGCAGCGAGATGACACGACCGGCAATAGGCAGCTTCTCGTCCTCACGTATCACTCTTATCGCCTTCGCGATGCGCGGCACGACAGTACCGACACCGTCAGTTTCGCGCAGCTTTGCAACAACGGCGAGCGGCGCACGCGTTACGCTGGCAAAGAGGTCGGCGAAGCGCTCATCGCGATAATGCGCCTCCATGGCACCGACCAGCGCCAGATAGTTCGATACCGACATCACGAAGACTGCCACGCCCGCCGCGATGAGCATCGCGATGGTGAGAACCTGGAGCCGCATTTGCCGGAGATCACGCAGAACCTTGATGTCCAGGACATTCACCATGTGACGTCCTCTGCGGGAACTCGATCCGTGTTTGACACTTCGGCGACGATGCGCCCACCACTGAGACGTAACACGCGGTTCGCCATCCCAGCGATCGCCGAGTTATGAGTAATCACTGCGGTCGTTGTGCCAAATTCAGCATTCACCTTGGCAATTGCTGCAAGAACCAGCTGGCCGGTGTCGACGTCAAGTGCCCCGGTTGGCTCATCGCAAAGAAGAATATCCGGTCGCTTCACGATTGCGCGCGCAACCGCCACGCGTTGCTGCTCTCCCCCCGATAGCTGAGAAGGAAAATGGTTGGCACGATTAGTCAGTCCTACGAGGTCGAGCGCGTCGGCTGCTTTCATCGGATTGATGGCAATCTGGGCCACGAGTCGGACATTCTCCTCAACCGTCAGACTCGGGATCAGGTTATAGAATTGAAACACAAAGCCGACGTGCTCGCGCCGATAGCGTGTGAGTTCCTCGTCGCTTGCCCCGGTCAACTCATGATCGCGCCAAGCTGCCTTGCCCGACGTTGGCGCGTCTAGCCCACCCAATATGTTGAGTAGCGTCGACTTTCCTGATCCAGAGGGGCCGAGAAGAACAATGAACTCGCCCTGACGAATGTCGAGATCGACATGGTCCAGAGCGACCACGCGTGAGTCACCAGATCCGTAGATCTTGGTCAACCCTCTGGCGATAAATACCGGGGCGCCAATTTGCGGGTCGGCTCCTTCAGATTTTTGTTCGCGGGTTTGCATTCGAACTGCGTCCTACAGCAACGTCCGAGAAAAGGTATTGATTGTTCCGGCGGCCGCATTGACCCGCGTCAAGTCGGCAATTGGGGAAATCTTTTGTGAAGTTTGAATGGAAGCTTACCAAAGATGATGGGCTCGCTCGTGGCGTGCAGTTCTCACAAGCAAAATGGCAAGAAATTCGCTGTCAGAAACGAGAAGAAAATCGCAGGGAGCAGATGAACCGCTTTTCAGGTTGGTCGATTGCTCGCCCTAGAACCCGATGAGAATGTTGACAAGAATGCGGATGCAAATGGTTCGTAAATGCGGCCAACAAGAATTCGTCGCGCCCGCATTAGCTCACTATTGATCAGTTTAATCGAAAATGTATCTGTCATCGCCTGATGGAAACGAGTATTCGAGTGGAAGCCGCCGCGACCTGTATCGTGAAGAGTGGGAGAATACTTGATATCAAGACTATGAACCACATCTCGGTACTCAGTGGAACAAGATGCAAGAGGTGGGCAGCTGGGGAAAAATACGGTGGTATCGCCAATAGCGTGATGCATAAGACCAGCGAGAGCCATAAAAAACGGTTCCTAGTTATTTCATTGAAAATGACTCCATCCGTCCGATTGCGCATGTTGAACACATGCCATAACTGCGAGAAGGCAAGGGTGAGGAATGTGATCGTCACTGTGGCAGCTTGATCAAATATCAGTATGATGGCCACTTTATTAGCCGTAAGAGTAGCGACGCTGAGAAGCATTCCATGCAGCAAGATGTTGGACCACTGCCTGTGACCAAGGATCGGTTCCTTCGGATCACGCGGTGGTTTGTCGAGGATTCCGTTCTCACCTTCACTCGTCGCAAGCGCGAACGCGGGAAAAACATCAGTCACGAGGTTGAGATACAGTATTTGCAACGGTAGCAAAGTTAGAGACAGAGAACCCGCGACCGCCGCACCAACCACAATCAGCTCACTCAGATTGCACGATAAAAGATAGGCAACGGCTCGACGGATGTTACTGAAGATTACGCGTCCTTCCCGAACCGCCTTGATGATGGTCGAAAAGGCGTCATCGAGTAAGATCATTGCCGACGCCTCGCGCGCGACGTCGGTTCCGCGTAGCCCCATCGCAACGCCGATCTTCGCCTGCCGTAATGCTGGTGCATCGTTTACACCGTCTCCGGTCATTGCGACAATGTCGCCCGCAGCCTGATAGGCTCGCACGAGAGCGAGCTTTTCAGAGGGGTCCACACGCGCAAAAATGCCGACGTCATGCAACATCGGTTGCCCTGACTTCAGCATCGCATCGATTGATTTTCCCTCGACCACATTTGCAGCTGATTCACCGAGGCCTATGGCACGGCCAATGCTCTTTGCCGTCGCGGCATGGTCTCCGGTCACCATGACGACCCGTATTCCAGCCTGCTGGCATTGGCGGATCGCTTGCGGTACATCCGCACGAGCTGGATCCTGCAGACCAATTAGACCTACAAGGACAAGCTGATCAAACGGGCTGAACGGCTCTTGCGGCCGCAATCTCATTGCGCAGGCGAGCACCCGCAAGCCTTGACCCGCAAGGAGCTCCACGCGATCAAGCCATCTCGACCGGCTTTTTTCATCAAGAGTAATTTCACCATTGCCGACTGCAACATGAGTCGCGCAATTGATGACGGCTTCTGGCGCGCCTTTGACCGCGACAAGAACGCCGGCTGCGCTGGAGTGGATCGTTGCCATCATTTTTTGGGTGGGATCGAAAGCATGCTTACGCACAAGGGGATGGTCGAGCAAGAGATCCGAGCGTCTGAAAGATCCTTGCAAGCCGACACGCAAGAGGGCGATTTCCATCGGATCCCCGGTTCCTGCCGCGTCCACTCGCTCAAGATCAGCATCGTTGCACAGGACGGCCAACCGTAGCAGCAATGCGAGTTGCCAGTCCGCACGGAGCTCTGCTAATAGGGCTTTATCGTCGTGCTCGGTGTGGAGGTTCACTTCCCCTTCTGCCGTGCAGAGACGTTGCACCACCATCCGATTCTCGGTCAACGTGCCGGTTTTGTCGGTCAATATCAGTGTGGTGGCACCTAGCGTCTCCACGGCGGAAAGGCGTTCTATTAGAGCGTTTTCCTGCACCATCCGCCACATACCCCTCGCGAGTGCAAGCGTGGCAACGATCGGCAGCCCTTCGGGAATAGCAGCAACCGCAAGTGCGATTGCCGACTCCACAATCAGGAACTTGTCGCGACCAGCGAGGATGCCAAGGACGGCGACAAGCGCGGCAACGACCAATGTTGCTCCCGCGAGCTGAGCCGAGAGACGGGCAAGCTTGCGCTCCAACGGTGACTTGCCCGCATCCGCTTCTATGACGAGCCAGGATATTTTGCCGAGCTCTGTCGCAAATCCTGTTGCCGTGACGATGCCGATGCCGCTTCCGTGGGTGACTGCTGTTCCTTTGAACAGCATTGAGCTGCGCTCTGAAAGCCGCGCCATTTGCGCCACAGCTTGCGAATGCTTTTCCATTGGCGTTGATTCACCGGACAGCGCAGACTCGTCTGCGGCTATGCGCGAGCCTTCGATCAATCGTATGTCCGCGGACACAGCGTCGCCCGCTTCTAAAGGCACGATATCGCCTGGAACCAAATCATCAGAGGGCACGCGACCAACGAGACCGTCACGGCGCACTCGTGCCGTCTGTGTATCCAAAGCACGTAGCGCTTCGATCGAGCGCGCCGCCTTGAGCTCGGTAAAAAAACCGATGGCGGCATTCGCTGCTAGGACAGCGGCGATGGCAAACCCTTCTTCCAGCTCGTTGAAATAGAAGGCCAAGGCTGCCGCGGCGGCCAGCAAATAAGCGACCGGGCTTGTGAACTGATGTAGCAGCAAAGCCAACCGCTTTACCGCCGGTCGCGCCGCAATCTTGTTTGGTCCGAACACCCGACGCCTCAGGTCGACCTCTTCTTTCGAAAGCCCATTGGTCACTGACACCTGAAGCATCTCGGCTAACACTTGTGCCGTGAGTGCGTGTGGGTTCTCAGGCTGCGTAATCGGCCTGCCGACGGATTTGTTAACCACGAAACGATGCCTCCTGATGGTGCCGAAGCATATTGCCGGGAGCCGCGATGAACCGTGATTAAAATCAAATGAGCGGACTTATGCGTCGAGAATGTGGACCGAAGCGCCACCGGATCCGGCTGACGTAGATGCTCGGGCCACGCGACAGGCAGCTCAGACAGTGCGCTTGCCAAGGCATCGAGCACATTCTCTATATCTTCCTTGGTCAACGGGGCCTTGTGGGTGTCGGCAGGGTTTCCAATATCACCTCTGAAGCCCGCGACAGGTGGATGCCGACCAGCGTGTGTTCATTTGCGTCGCGATTTCACCAGTCTTACATTTGGTCGTGCCCCGTTTCGATCTAGATATCGCGAATTCCTAAGAGAGTTCCTCGTGATTGAATGGATCAACTTCAAACAAAAATCCGGATTAACGCGTCTGGAAACCCGACACGCAGTGCTGAGAAGCCGCTTCCCGTCACCGTAGCCAAATCACATGAGGTAGTCGAAAGGGAAGGCATGACGCTTGAGCATATACCGGGGCGCTGGGTGGAATCTCTCATCCCCTTGCCGGAACCTTGATCGACACAAAGAGCATCCGAACGAGCGGCGCTGTTTCAGGCCGAAGGCTGCGAGGACATCGCGCCGGAGTCCGGATGATTTCGCGGTGCTACAGGTACCGGTGCATTTTCGTGCCGACTCATCTATGTCTCCGCCATCGAAGAGAAGGTAAGAAAGCCAATGTCGAACCGAGAAATTGACGTAGCGTCCATGACATACAAGGGCTGGATGACGGCGCTTTTGGGTATTGTCGTCGTCATTGTTGCTGTGACGATCATCTTCGGCTCCTGGTACACGATCGACCAGGGGGAGCGTGGCGTTATCCTTCGGACCGGCGCCATGGTTGGCACAGCCGAGCCGGGCCTACATTTCAAGCTGCCATGGATCGAGACTGTTGTGAAAATTCCCGTCACCCAGCAGGTGACCTATTGGACTTGTCAAAACGGCGCGACCTGTCAGAGCGACGAGCATCAACAGATGCAGGCCTATTCGCAGGACCAGCAGCCGGCCAACATGCGCGTGACGATCTCCTGGCACGTTCCACCCGAGGCGGTCGAGAAGGTCTATTCCGAGTTCGGCTCACTCACCAATCTGGAATCTAGACTCGTTTCGCGCCGTGCACCGCAGGACGTGAAAACGGTGTTCGGCAAATTCACCGCCGCCTCAGTCATTCAGAACCGGGCGCAGTTCAATGCTGATGTTCAATCGGCGATCGAGGCTGACATTCAAGGGCCAATACAGGTCGACAGTGTGCAGGTCGAGAATATCGACTTTTCCGACGCTTATGTGAACAGCATAGAGCAGCGCATGCTGGCTGAGGTCGAGGTGCAGAAATTGAGGCAGAACGCCGAGCGGGAAAAGGTGCAGGCGCAGATCACCGTTACGCAGGCCCAAGCCGCCGCTGATGCCCGCCGGGCCGATGCGGAGGCACAGGCCGACGCCGTGCGATTGCAGGCGGAAGCCGATGCACAAGCGATCCAACTTCGTGGGGATGCA
>JBCNPI010000090.1:0-18489 GCA_039593415.1 Rhizobium sp.
TCCCAGGTTTCGCGGGTGTCGATGGAGCGTTCGCCGGCAGCGCGCCATTCACCGAGGACGTCGTTCGGGATGACGAAGGGCTCGTAGGGCCAGTTGAGCGCGATGCGGGTTGCGGCAATTTCCTCGGCGCCGAGCGGCGAGCCGTGGACCTTATGAGTGCCTTGCTTGTTCGGAGCGCCGAAGCCGATGATCGTCTTGCAGGCGATTAGCGTCGGGCGGTCGGACTTGTGTGCTGCTTCGATGGCGGCTGCGATGGCGGCCTGGTCGTGGCCGTCGATCTCGATCGTGTTCCAGTGAACGGCCTTGAAGCGGGCGACCTGGTCGGTCGAATCCGAAAGCGAGACAGCGCCGTCGATGGTGATGGAGTTGTTGTCCCAGAACAGGATCAGCTTGTTGAGTTTGAGATGGCCGGCAAGCGCGATCGCCTCATGGCTGATGCCTTCCATCAGGCAGCCGTCGCCGCACATGACGTAGGTGTGGTGATCCTGTAGCTCGGGGCCGAATTCCTCGCGCAGCTTGCGCTCGGCGATCGCCATGCCGACGGCATTGGCAATGCCCTGGCCGAGCGGGCCGGTGGTGGTTTCGATACCGGTGGCGTGGCCGTATTCCGGATGGCCTGCGGTCTTGGAGCCGAGCTGGCGGAAGCGCTGGAGCTCTTCGACCGTCATGTCCGGATAGCCGGTGAGATAGAGAACCGAATAAAGCAGCATCGAGCCGTGGCCAGCCGACAGGACGAAACGGTCGCGGTCCGGCCAAAGCGGGTTCTTCGGGTCGAAGCGCAGATATTTGCCAAAGAGAACGGTGGCGACATCAGCCATCCCCATCGGCAAACCGGGGTGACCGGAATTGGCCTTCTCGACAGCATCCATGGCAAGGAAACGGATCGCATTCGCCATCCGGTCGTGTTGTTCGCGAGAGTTCATGGGTTTTTCCGCAATGTTCCGGGTTCGGGGGATGACCGCACGCTTGGGAGGGAGGCCATCGGTTGAAAGGCGGGTGCAGGGGAGGCGCTCTTCCGAACGCCATTTCCAACGTCGCCTCAGGCGGCTGAGACATAGCAGTTAGGGCGAGCAAGTCAACAAATCGAGGGCTCAATCCGGCCCTTCAGAGGCAATTTTTTGACATTTGCCCGTTCACTTTTACAAAAGACGACAATCATGCGACAAGGCCTGTGTGGCCGGCAAAGGTGGCGTTCATCCACAGAATAGGGGGGCTGCCACATGACAGCCTTTATTGACGTGCTGTTGCCGAGTTGAATATTGTTGCGAAATCAGACAAGTGGCCGGATGTTTTGATTCGGGCCTTGCGCGGAGAAGCGAAGGGTATGACACCTTCAGGCAAAACGGTGGACGCGGCGCTCGCCCAGTTGCGCCAGGCGCTCTCGACTTTGGAGAGCGCGGTTGACGGACGGTTCGAGCGGGAACGAGCACAAAGCGACATAGAAGGCGAGGTGCGGCGGGTCCATGCCGACCGTTCCCGCCTTGCGCAGGAATTGGACCAAGCCGAGTTCCGTGCGAACCGGCTCGAAGAAGTTAATCGTGAAGTGTCGCGCCGGCTGGTTACGGCGATGGAAACCATAAGAGCCGTGCTGGACCGCTGATCCCCTGGGAGGCAGCCGGCGCAGCGCGGCAATGATCGGAAAGTCGAATGGCGCAAGTAACGGTAACGATCGACGGCAAAGCCTACCGGATGGCCTGCGAAGAGGGCCAGGAAGAGCATCTGACGGATCTCGCCAGCCGTTTCGACCGTTATGTCCTGCATTTGAAGAGCCAGTTCGGTGAAATCGGTGACCTCAGGCTGACCGTCATGGCCGGCATCATGATCATGGACGAGGTGTCGGAGCTGACGCGCCGTGTCTCTACGCTCGAAGCCGAGCTGCAATCGCTCACCAGCAATCGGGATACGACGCTTGCCGCCAATGCCCGCGCGGAGGAAACTCTGGCGAGCGTCATCGACGAGGTGACGACCCGCATTCACGGCATCACCGAAAAGCTTCTCGCGCGGCCGAGCGTCGAGCAGGCTTGAGTTTATTTTCTGCGGATGCCGGCCGCCGGCCACTGGCATAAGACCCGAAATCTCTCTATATAGGTCAGGCGGTCTGCGCTTCCCGACAGGAACCACAATCCCTGGGGCCATACTCGATCCAAAGGGAGCTGTCCCTGACCAGGCCCGTGGGCCTGGACACACGGTGCCCACCTACGTTTGTAGGCACCCAGGATCGTAAACATCCATCGGTCGTCGTGGATCGCGCTTCAAATTTTCAGGCTGGTGGCCGATTTTCCGGCCGATAGCAAAGGAAGGCGCCGCGCAGTTCTTTTGCCGCGCTGGCGCCACTCCTCCTCCCTTTAACCTTTCGATCTCAGGTAGGCACCGCGTTCGAGTTCAGCGCGGTTGGTTGCGCTGCGCAGCCGCAGCAGATCCTTGCGGGCGATCAGGCCGACGAGGCGGCCGGTCTGCGGCTCGACAACGGGAACGCGTCCCGTATCGGCCTGGAGCATGATGTCGGCAACGCGGCCGACCGTATCCTCCGCATGCGCGACCGGAAGGGATGTATCCGAAATCGCGTCATACAGCGACTGATCCATGAGCTCCGGCTTGCCCTGCCAGCGCAGGGCGTCGGCGCGCGAGATCATGCCGACGAGGCGATCGTTTTCGCCGACGACGGGATAGAAGCGATGCGCATCCGGCCGCTCCGTCATCTGCGCCAGCGCTTCAGACAGCCGCATGGACGCCGGCAAGGTATCGACTTTGCCGATCATGATGTCGCGGGCGCGGGTGAGCTCGAACGGGTCGATGCCATATTCGCGAGTAATGTGCTGGCCGCGGCGGGCAATCTTTTCCGTCAGAATTGATCGTTTCAGTAGCAACACCGTGACGGCATAGGCCGCTACGGTGGCGGCAAGCAGGGGCACCAGCGCGCTCGTATCTCCCGTCAGCTCGACGGCGAAGAAGGTGCCCGTCAGCGGGGCTCGCATCGTGCCGCCCATCATCGCTGCCATGCCGAGCATCGCCCAGAAGCCGGGACCGCCGGGCAGGACAAGACCGACCAGCCAGCCGAGCGCGCCGCCAAGGATGAGCAGCGGCGCCAGGACGCCGCCCGACGTGCCCGAAGACAGCGCAACCAGCCAGATGCCCGCCTTGACCAGCAGGATCGCAAGCACGGCACCGACTGCGATGCGGCTGTGCAGGAGATCGGCGATGATGTCGTAACCGACGCCGAGCGCGCGGGGCTCGATCAACCCGCCAAGCCCGACGACGAGGCCGCCGAGGGCCGGCCACCACATCCAGTGGATCGGCAGCTTTTCGAAAGCGTCCTCGATCTTATAGAGCAGGGTCGTCAGCAGGCCGGATTGCAGGCCTGCGACAATGCCGAGGCCGGTGGCGAGGAGGATGCCCCACCAGGAGAGCGCCATATCGAAATGGGCGGGAAACAATGCACCGCTGCCGATCAGCAACGGACGCCAGACGACGGAAACGCAGGCTGCGACCGCGACAGGAATGAAGCTGCGCGGCTTCCATTCGAACAGCAATAGTTCGACGGCGAGCATGACGGCGGCGATCGGCGTGCCGAAGACCGCGGTCATGCCGGCTGCGGCGCCGGCGACGAGCAGGGTCTTGCGTTCGGCGGCGCTCATATGGAAGAGCTGTGCGAAGAGCGAGCCGATAGCGCCGCCGGTCATGATGATCGGGCCTTCTGCGCCGAAGGGGCCGCCGGAGCCGATCGAGATCGCCGACGATAGAGGTTTCAGCACCGCCACTTTCGGTGACATGCGGCTGCCGCCGATCAGAATCGCCTCGATGGCTTCTGGAATGCCGTGGCCGCGGATCTTTTCCGAGCCGTATCGCGCCATGAGGCCGATGACGAGGCCGCCGAGAATGGGAGCGGCGACCATCCAGGGTGAGCGCGTCACGACAGCAAAGGATAGCGGCTCGGTGCTGATCTTGAACAGCCAGACGGCATTGCTGACGAGCGCGATGAGGTTGATCAGCACCCAGGCGGCGAATGCGCCGCCGGTGCCCACGACGAGCGCCATGGCAATCAGGACCAGGACGCGCTTGTCCGTGGTGAAATCGCCGTTGTCCTTGCGGGAGGCCCCGCCGGAGAAATCGTGGCTGTGACTTTGTTGGGTAGTGCTGTCCTGCATTGGGGGCCTTCTGTGCTAAGCGTGCGCGGCCATCCTTCAGCCGTTCCGCGCTTCGAGATGGCAAATATATCGTAATGCGATATAAATCAACTGGGATCGCGAGCAGCGGCAAAGAGGATGATTTGATGGTGCGACGTTTGAATGAAAGCCTTTCGCAGGCGGATTACGAGGCGCTTGCGACGTTGCGCCATACCCTGCGCAAGTTCATGGATTTCAGCACCTCGGCGGCGCATGAGGCGGGTCTGCCGCCCCAGCAGCATCAGGCGCTGCTTGCTATCAGGGGAAACCGCGTCGGCGAGGCGATGACGATCGGCATGCTGGCGGAAAAGCTGCTGATTGCTCCGCATACGGCGACGGAGCTTGTGGGGCGGCTGATCGATGGCGGCTATGTCACCCGCCACCCCGATCCCGCTGACAAGCGCCGCCAGACTTTGCAGTTGACGGAAAAGTCCGAAGAGGTTCTGCAGCGGCTCAGCTCGATCCATCTGGCCGAAATTCGCGATATGGCGCCGAGGCTAATCGAGATTCTCACGCATCTGCAGGCGGGTGTCCGAAACAGCTGAGGATGCCATCGCCGCTACCGGCTGGCGATGGCTCCGGATGTTATTGACCGAGGCGGATGCCGCCGTCACAAATCAGTGTATGGCCGCTGGCAAAGCCGTTGCCGACTAGGAAGGCGATGGCTTCGGCTATTTCCTCAGGCCGGCCGACGCGACCGACGGGTGTACGGGCCGCAAAGCTGGCAAATGTCGGCTCTTTCTGATCCGCGCTCAGGAAATCCCACCAGGGCGTATCGACGACTCCCGGCGAAATACAGTTTACCCGGATCGGTTTAAGCTCGACGGCGAGAATCGGCGCCAGCGCGGCAATGGCGGCATTGATGGCTCCGAGTCCCGCAGTTCCGGGCATGGCGGCCTGTGCTGACACGGCGGAGACGAAAGTGATGCTGCCCTGCTTCGACAGATAGGGCAGGCAGGCCTGGGCACAGGCGAAATGCGCCATCGTCTTCTGCTCGAAGCCCTTCCTGACATCGGCAAGGTCGACTGTGGCGAAGGGGCCGGCGCCGTTGCCTCCGCCCAATGCCAGGACGAGATGGTCGAGCGGGCCGATCGTCTCGAAGGCGGCGGAAAGACCGGCGAGGTCGGCGGCGTCCATGATGGCTGCGGTGACATCGCCATCCAGGCTTTGCGCCGCTGCGCGCAGCTTTGCGGCATCGCGGCCGGTGATCGTGACCCGATATCCTTTCTTGAGAAGATTGGCAGCAGCCGCAAGGCCGATACCGGATGAACCACCGACAATAACGGCATGTTGAGACGACATAGGTGTCTCCTTTCTAAGGGGTTGCGAGTGGATAAGCAGGTAAGGGGCTCAGACCTGGCCGGTAATGCTTTGGCTGAGTGTCCGCAGGTTGGCGCGTGCAGCTGCGTCGTAAGCCTGGGCATTGGCGCGCGAAGGACGCAGTCCGTCGAAATAGAGACCGGTGCGTCCGGCCAGTGCATCGCTCATTGCGAGATTGAGGATGGCATCGGCGCCTTGCTCGACGGTGCTTAGCGGTGCAACGCCAGCCTGACGCACCATCGTCGTATCCATATAGGTCGCCGGGTGGAGGCAATTGACGGTGATGCCGGACCCCATCAGTTCCTCGGCAAGATCGAAGGTGAAGATGATCTGCGCCAGTTTGCTCTGACAATAGGCGCGCACGCCGCTGTAGCCGCGTGTCAGCATGACGTCGTCGAAGTCGATAGGCTGCTGGCCGACGGAAGACACATTGACGATGCGGGCCGGGTCGCCCGCCCGCAAAAGCGGCAGTAGGCGGCGCGTCAGCAGGAAACCGGCTAAATAATTGACGGCAAAACGCAGCTCGTTTCCGTCGCGGCTAGTCTTGCGCCCCGCATCTCCGCCGCTGGTACCGATGCCGGCGTTGTTGATCAGGATGTCGAGGCGATCATGGTCGCGCTCGATAGCATCGGCCAGAGTCCGGACCTCATCCAGCGAGGAGAAATCCGCAAGGTAGAAGGCCGCTTTTCCGCCCGTATCGCGGATGCGGGAAACCAGAGTTTCGGCTCGCGCCTCGTTTCGGCCGTGCACCAGCACGAGGGCACCCGCTGCCGCCAGCCTTTCGGCAACCCGGCGGCCGACGCCATCGGTCGAACCGGTGATCAGGACTGTCTTACCGCTCATGTTCATTGCATTCGTCTCCACATCAACGATGAGCTGATATTTGGCAGCTTACGGAGGCCGCAAACAGTTCTGACTTTATCCTAGTATTGATCCTGCTATGATAAGGGATGACCATCAATCCGAACCAGACCATTCTGGAAGCCAGGCGTCGCGAGTTCGGCGCCTTCCTGCGTTCCAGGCGAGAAAAGCTGACACCCTCCGCCGTTGGGCTTCCTGAAGGGTTCCGGCGGCGGACGCCTGGGCTCAGGCGCGAGGAAGTGGCACTTCTCGCCGGTGTCGGTACGACCTGGTACACCTGGCTGGAGCAGGGCAGGGACGTGCGTGCCTCCACGGAGGTTCTCGCGGCGCTGGCGGATGCCTTGCGGCTTGATCCGGCCGAGCGGCGCCACCTGTTTACCCTCAGCGATCGACCTTCTGCGGATCTGCCGTCGCGCGGGCCGGAGGATGTGCCCGATGCGCTGCGGCGCATGCTTGCAAGCCTTGCCGGCCAGCCGGCCTATGTTCTCGGCCGTCGCTGGGATGTGCTGGCCTGGAATGCGGCGGCTGTCGCACTTTTCGGCGATTACAGCCTGTTGCAGGGCGGTGCGCGCAACAGCGTCCATCGGGTGTTTACCGATCAGACCCATCGGCAACTTCTCGTCGATTGGGAGAGCGTGGCGGCGAATTCGCTAGCGATGTTCCGCGCCGACAGCGCCCGTTATGCCGGCGATCCCGATTTCGAACGGCTGATTGCCACCTTGATGCGGGCAAGCCCCGAGTTCCGTGCCTGGTGGCCGAGACAGGACGTGTTGCGGCCCCTTGCCGGGCACAAGCGGCTGCGCCACCCCGAAGGCGGGCTGATGACATTCGAATATACGGCGTTGGCGGTCATGGATCGGCCCGATATGAAGCTGGTGGTCTATACGCCGCTTGACGAGGATGGGACGAGCGACAAGCTGAAGGAACTGCTGCACCGGAACGGCATCGTCTAGATTTCAGCTTCCGCCGATCACCTTCCGTCCCCCTTTCAGCTTTCCAGATCGTTTTTCAGCTGATCGAGGATGGATAGCGCATAGCCGGCATAGGCGCTGATCCAGCGGTCGTGAATCTGCTTGATCGGAAGGCTGTTCAGATGGTTCCAGCGCTCGCCGCCATCCTTCCTGGCGATCACGAGATCATCCACGCAAACTGGCGTGGATGAGCCGATTTTGTATTTGCCGCTGCGCCCCCGATTTCTAACTCCGCGATCCGGTTGACTGGATGAGGCGGAAATCTACTTAGCGTCGTGATGCGCTCTGGGATATCCAGCAAAATCTGCTTTTCCTGCGCCCAAACGGCGACACGGAAATCTCCATTCGAAAGGCGCGGCAGGGCAGGTGACCGTGCAGCCGATTCCTGATACGGAGCTGCCTTCGGAGCCGGGTGCAAAGATCATTTTTGCGCGTAGGGACAAGCTTAAAGGCCGTGGGAATGACAAAATCCTTTGAATAACGATCGATTCATTGCTGGTGGAGCGGGCCCGCGCCAAAATTGCCTAAATTTGGAATGATGGAGCGCGCGTCATAACGGGCCTGTGAAAGAAGTGTATACGGCGACGCGCAAACACATCGCCGGTGTTACTGGACATCCGAACAATCGGGACCGAGAAGGTCAATATAAACAGGTAGAGCATGTCGAGCCCAATCGATCTGGAAAATGCCGACGAGGAATTGGAAGAGAGTCGCGGTATCGTCGGTCTGCTGAACCGCTACCGCGCCCTGATCGTCGCTCTCCTTACCGTCGCCGTCTTCTGCATCGCCGGTTACGCGATCTACGACCTGACCACCGAAGTGCGCTACGACGACGTCGTTCACGCCTTGACGACGACGAAGATCTCTTCCGTGCTGCTGGCGCTGCTGTTCACAGGCCTGAGCTTCGTCTCCCTGATCTATTATGACCAGAACGCATTGGAATATATCGGCAAACGGCTGCCGTTCCCGCATGTGGCGCTGACCTCCTTCAGCGCCTATGCGGTCGGCAATACCGCGGGCTTCGGCGCGCTCAGCGCCGGTGCGATCCGCTACCGCGCCTATACCCGGCTCGGGCTGTCGCCCGACGACATCACCCGAGTCATCGCCTTCGTCACGCTCGCCTTCGGTCTTGGTCTGGCGGCTGTCGGCGCTATCGCGCTTCTCGTCATAGCCGACGAGATCGGCCCGCTGATCAGCGTCGACGGGTTGTGGCTGCGGCTGATCGCCATAGTCATTCTCGCAGCACTGGCTTTCGTCGTCTATGCCGGCCGCAATGGCCGCGAGGTTCGCATCGGACCGATCGCCGTGCGTCTGCCGGATTCGCGTACCTGGTCGCGGCAGTTCCTCGTCACGGCATTCGATATCGCAGCATCGGCCTCCGTGCTCTATGTGTTGCTGCCGGAAACCTCCATCGGATGGCCGGGTTTCTTCGCCATCTATGCCATCGCTGTCGGCCTCGGCGTGCTCAGCCATGTTCCGGCCGGTTTTGGCGTTTTCGAGACGATCATCATCGCCTGGCTCGGCAGCGCGGTGAATGAAGATGCCGTGCTGAGTTCGCTCGTCCTCTATCGCGTCATCTACAACGTCATTCCTCTCATCATCGCGATCGCTGCGGTATCCGTGGCGGAGCTGCGCCGTTTCGTGGATCATCCGGCGGCTTCCAGCATGCGCCGCATCGGCGCCCGCCTCATGCCGCAGCTATTGTCGGCCTTCGCGCTGCTGCTCGGCATGATGCTGGTCTTCTCGAGCGTGACGCCGACGCCGGACCAGAACCTGATCGTCCTGTCCGATTACCTGCCGCTGTCGCTCGTCGAAAGTGCACATTTCCTCTCGAGCCTTCTCGGACTTGCGATCATCGTCGCGGCGCGTGGTCTCAGCCAGCGTCTCGACGGCGCCTGGTGGGTGTCGAGCTTTTCGGCGCTGCTGGCTCTGCTTCTGTCGCTGCTGAAGGCCATCGCCGTCGTCGAGGCCGGATTGCTGGCCTTCTTCGTCTTCAGCCTCGTCATCAGCCGCCGCCTGTTCAGCCGGCCCGCTTCGCTGCTCAACCAGACACTGACGGCCGGCTGGCTGACAGCCATCGCCGTGATCTGTATCGGCGCCATCGTGGTCCTGTTCTTCGTTTACCGCGATGTCGGATACAGCAATCAGCTCTGGTGGCAGTTCGAATTCGCCGATGAGGCACCGCGCGGGCTTCGCGCAGCACTCGGCATTTCCATCCTGTCATCGGCGATCGCGATCTTCAGCCTCCTGCGTCCTGCAACCAAGCGCCTGGAGCCGGTGACCGACGATGCGGTGGCGCGTGCCGTCGAAATCGTCCGAAAACAGGGTGTGGCCGACGCCAATCTGGTGCGCATGGGCGACAAGAACATCATGTTCTCGGAAAAGGGCGATGCTTTCATCATGTACGGCAAGCAGGGCCGCTCGTGGATTGCCCTCTTTGATCCGGTCGGCCCGCGCCAGGCGCTGCCCGATCTCATCTGGCGTTTCGTCGAGGCTGCGCGCGCGGCAGGCTGCCGTTCCGTGTTCTATCAGATTTCGCCGGCGCTTCTGTCCTATTGCGCAGATGCGGGTCTGCGCGCCTTCAAGCTCGGCGAATTGGCCGTGGTCAACCTCGCCAACTTCGAGCTCAAGGGCGGCAAATGGGCCAACCTCAGGCAGACTGCGAGCCGCGCGGTTCGCGACGGACTAGAATTTGCCGTTATCGAGCCTCAAGATATACCTCAGTTCATGGATGAGCTTGCCCATGTATCCGATACATGGCTTGCCGATCACAATGCCAAGGAAAAGGGCTTTTCGCTTGGCGCGTTCGATCCGGATTATGTGTGCTCACAGCCGATCGGCGTGTTGAAAAAGGATGGTAAAATCGTCGCTTTTGCGAATATTCTGATGACGGAGACCAAGGAGGAGGGATCCGTCGACCTGATGCGTTTTTCGCCCGAGGCCCCCAAGGGTTCGATGGATTTTCTGTTCGTACAGATTCTTGAATATCTCAGGGGACAGGGCTTTCACCGCTTCAACCTCGGCATGGCGCCGCTATCGGGCATGTCGAGACGGGAATCGGCGCCGGTCTGGGACAGGGTTGGGGGGACTGTCTTCGAGCACGGCGAGCGCTTCTACAATTTCAAAGGGCTTCGTGCCTTCAAATCCAAATTCCATCCCGAATGGCAGCCGCGCTATCTGGCGGTTTCGGGAGGTGTCAGTCCAATGATCGCGTTGATGGATGCCACATTCCTCATCGGGGGCGGACTAAAAGGGGTCGTGAGGAAATGATCTTGAAATACGCAATGTCATTGGCTTTCGCATGTATCTTGTCGACGAGCCTGCTGGTGTCGGGTCCGGCGCACGCGGAAGCCGACGATACCAAATACGATCTGGGCATGATCCCAGCGCCGCATATCATGCGTCCGCAGGGCAAAGTCTCCAACGAAGTCGTGCTTATTTCCGATCTTGCCGGTTGGGGTGACAAGGAAAAGGCGGTAGCCGACAAACTCGTCGCCAATGGCTCGCTTGTCATCGGCATCGACTATCCGTCCTTTCTGGCTTCGCTCAACAAATACGACGTCAGTCAGAACGACGGGTGCATCTATATCGTTGCGGATCTGGAGTCGCTGAGCCAGCAGGTGCAGCGGTCCTTTGCCGATAGCACCTATCAATTGCCCATCATAGCCGGTGTTGGCGCCGGCGGCGCGATGGCGCTGACGATCGCGGCCCAGACGCCGGATGCAACGGTCGCCGGTACGCTTGCCGTAGACCCGACGGCGGGCATCGCTCTGAAGCAGGAACTCTGTACGCCGGCCGAGAAGAAGACCGATGGCGACATGATCTCCTTCGGCCTGCAGGAAGGCGCCTTGCCCAATCCGATTCTCGTAACCTTCACGCCGAATGCTCCGAAGGATGGACGCGACCATGTCACGGATATCCAGAAAGAGCATCCTGAAGTCCAGGCCACGGACTCCGACAATACCGATACCTACGCGACGCTCGAGGCCTCGCTGGCCGACCTGGTCAAATCGATCGACAGCTCGAAGTCGCCGCTCGGCCTGCCGCTCGACGTCATGGAAACGACGCCGACGGAAGACACGCTTGCAATCGTCTATTCCGGCGATGGCGGTTGGCGCGATATCGATAAGGAAGTCGGCAGCTATCTGCAGGATCAGGGCATTCCGGTCGTGGGCGTCGATTCCCTGCACTATTTCTGGTCGGAGCGGGATCCACAGCAGACGGCCAATGACCTTGCCCGGATCATCGACTTCTATACCAAGCGCTTCAAGGTCAAGCATGTGGTGCTGGTCGGCTATTCCTTCGGCGCCGATGTGCTCCCGGCAAGCTACAATCGCCTGCCGCAGACCGCCAAGGACAAGATCGTCCAGATGTCGCTGCTGTCGCTGTCACAGAAGGTCGACTATGTGATCTCTGTCATGGGCTGGCTCGGCGCTTCGAGTGAGGGCAAAGGCGGCGATCCCGTCAGCGACCTCAAATCTGTCAATCCGAAGATGGTGCAATGCGTCTATGGCAAGGACGATGACGAGGATGTCGCGTGCCCGCTGCTGAAGAGCACTGGCGCCGAAGTTATCGCCATGAATGGCGGTCACCATTTCGATGACGACTATGAGGCGCTGGCAAACTACATCATCAAGGGTCTGAAGAGCCGCCTCGGCGAATAACGGATCATGGCGGGCGGCATGTCTTGCTGCCGCCCCTCCCTTCTCGTCTTTCTCAGTCACCTGTCTCCGGCGTGACTTTTCCTGAACGTCCTGCGCAGCATTTATTTGCTTCTTTCGACGGCTGCCGCTAGTCGGGAAGGGCTCATGTCATGACCGCCGCGTTTGCCGCCCATCGTCTATCCAGAAAGGTCCGCCCTTGTCCTCCGCATCGAATTCCGCCTTCATCAAGACCTATTCCGGTTTCCTGTTCGACATGGACGGTACCATCATCAATTCGATTGCCGCCGCCGAACGTGTCTGGGGCAACTGGGCGCGCGCTCAGGGTCTTGATGTCGAGAAGTTCATGCCGACCATGCATGGCAAGCGCGGTGTGGATACGATCGGCCAGCTGAATCTGCCTGGCGTCGATCCGGTCGCGGAAGCGCTGAAGATCACCGAAGCCGAGATTGCCGATGTGGAGGGTGTGATCGCGCTGCCGGGTGCTGTCGATTTCCTCGCATCGCTGCCGCCGGAGCGCTGGGCGATCGTGACATCGTCGCCTTATCGCCTGGGGCTGGCGCGTTTGGACGCGGCCGGGATCCCGGTGCCGCGCTTCATGGTCACCGCCGAAGATGTGAAGGTCGGCAAGCCTGATCCGCAGTGCTATATTCTCGGCGCGCAGCGCCTCGGCCTCAGCCCTTCCGAATGTCTGGTGTTTGAAGATGTCTTGGCCGGCGTCAAGGCAGGTGAGGCAGCTGGTGCGGATGTGGTGGTCATCACCGCGACGCATTCGCATCCGATCGAGACCAATCACACGGCACTCCCGAATTATGAAAATGTTCGCGCGCATGTGGATGGCGACGGAAAATTGTCGATTATCCGCAAAGGCTGATGGAGCCCATTCCCTTCTGCGACCACGGCATGTCGCTTTCGCGCTTTGCAACGGGCGGCCGGCTCATTATGTTTTCCTGATATCATAGATATTTGCGAAGATCAGATGAGCAAAGAGCTGAAAGCCCAATACCGCAACGAGCGCCTTGCCAAGCGAGACGCCATTCCGGCAGAAGACCGTATTGAAAAGGGCCTGGCCATGGTCGTGCATGGCGGCGACGCCATCGATATCAGGCCGGGAGATATCGTCTCCGGTTTCCTGCCGATCCGTTCGGAAGTGGATATAAGGCCATTGATGGCGCGTCTGCGGGAGCGTGGGGCGCGGCTCTGTGTGCCTGTTATTCTTGATCGCAGCACGATCGTCTTTCGGGAGCTTGTCGCCGGGGTGCCATTGGTTCCGGTCGGATTCGGGACTTCCGGTCCGGGACCTGAAGCGGAGGTGCTGGATCCGGATATTATGCTCGTGCCGCTTTCAGCCTTCGACAGAAACGGCCATCGCATCGGCTATGGTGCCGGTCATTACGACCGGGCGATCGAGCGCTTGCATCAAAAAGGCCTGAATCCGCGGCTGGTCGGCATTGCATTCGATTGCCAAGAAGTGCCATCAGTGCCAGCAGAGCCGCATGATGTCCGTCTTGACGCGATTTTGACCGAGAGCGGACTCAATTTCGTTTCGGAAGTGATTGGATAGCGAATGCGGCTGCTTTTTCTGGGTGACATGGTCGGCAAGACCGGACGGACCGCGGTATGGGACCGCCTTCCGGGGCTCGTATCCGATCTGAAGCTCGATTTCGTCATCGTCAACGGCGAGAATGCCGCCGGCGGCTTCGGCATCACCGAGGATATCTTCCTTGAAACGATCAATGCCGGCGCTGATGTCGTGACGACCGGCAACCATGTCTGGGACCAGAAGGAAGCCGTCGTCTTTAGCGAGCGGCACGACCAGTTCCTACGCCCTGCCAACTATCCGGCCGGCACCCCCGGCCGTGGGTCCGGTCTTTATTATGCCCGCAACGGCGCGCGCGTTCTCGTGGCCAACATCATGGGTCGCGTCTTCATGCATCCGGAGCTGGACGACCCCTTCAAGTCGGCCGAAGCTATCCTCGATGCCTGCCCGCTGAAGGAGCAGGCGGATGCGATCATTTTCGATTTCCATGCTGAGGCAACGAGCGAAAAGCAGTGTTTCGGTCACTTCGTCGATGGCCGCGCGAGCTTCGTCGTCGGCACGCATACACATGTGCCGACCGCGGACGCGCAGATCCTGAACGGCGGCACGGCCTATATGTCGGATGCCGGCATGTGCGGCGATTACGATTCCTCGCTTGGCATGGAAAAGGAAGAGCCGCTGAACCGCTTCATCTCGAAGATGCCGAAAGGACGCTTCGAGGCAGCCTCGGGGCCTGCTACCATCTGCGGCGTCGGCGTCGAGATCTCCGACGCGACAGGCTTGGCCGAAAAGATCGCGCCGCTACGGCTCGGTCCGCGGCTTGCGGAAACCATTCCGGATTTCTGGCGCTGATCGCGGCGCGGTAATTCAGCATCATCCTATGATGACGCGATTGTGAGCAATCCTGTCTGATTGCAGCTGGACCCATTTCCGGTCATGCCGCATCCTTCGGCCACTATCTGGCTCGAGGGGATGGCATTATGCCGCGATTTCCTGTCTTTGCCGCGTTCTTCCTATCGATGATTTTCGCCTGGAGCGCCGCTGACGCTCAGCTAAATCCTTCCCGTCCGCAGCCGAGCCAATGCCAGGCGATCGCGCAAGGCCTCCCCAAGGCGACTTTCGCCAGCTTTTCTCCTCCCGGTCCGACGCTCGCCAATGACCCGGCCAATGGCCCTAACAGCGGCGACGTGAAGATCACCTTCCTCGGTCACGCAACGCTCTTCATTGAAACGCCAGGCGGCGTTTCCATCGCCACGGATTACAGCGGCGCCTATTCGCCGCCCTATACGCCCGAAGTCGTGACAATGAACAAGGCGCATCCGAGCCACTATACGCTGACGCCCGATCCGGCGATCCAATATGTGCTGCACGGCTGGAGCGACGTACCCGGAGAGCCGGCGAAGATCCGCCTCACTGTGGGCGATACGCTGATCCGCAATGTCGTCACCGATATTCGCGCTTGGGGCGGCGGCATTGAGGCCAACGGCAATTCGATCTTCATCTTCGAGGTGGCCGGTCTTTGCATCGGTCATCTCGGGCATCTGCATTTCGAGCTCACCGACCAGCAATATGCCGAGATCGGTCGGCTCGACGTGGTGATGGTGCCGGTCGATGGCGGGCTGACCATGGGCGCCGACAGCATGAGCCGCGTGGTCAAGCGTCTGCGTTCGTCACTGATCCTGCCCATGCATCGCTGGGGTCCGCCGGTCGATCAGTTTCTGGCCCTGTTCGGCTCCGACTTCGATGTCGCCTATGCGCCGACACCGAGCGTCACGGTGTCGGTGAAGAGCTTGCCGCGCAAGCCGCTGATCTATGTGCTCAAGGGGCTGTGACGATTTTCGTTGAGATATATATCCCGCCCACCTATGCAACTTCCGCTGGCCATGATTGATTGTGCCATACCATTGAGGGAAGCGCATGAATCGGGTTCTTTTCACTGCATTAATAGCTGCGGCGTTGTCGGGCTGCGTCTCATCAAATCCGGTAAGCACCACATCGGATGGCTACCGCATCGAAAAATTCAGTCAGGGAACGGTTTCTGTTGGCAAAAGCGCAAACCTATTGGCCGCTGGCAGTTGGAGCGTGTCATGCCCAATCGATGCAATGACCGATAAACGCAATTGCAGCATTACGTCTCTGTCGGGGGCCTTGTTCATTGATTACGGTAGTTCACCAACGCCCCAACGCGTCTGTGCCTTGTTGCATGATGCACCGGGAATGACCGCGTTGCTAAGGGTTGATAGTCACCCGGCGGTTACTACGGATACACAGGGTTGCGTTCCAGCAGGCCGGATCATTCACCAGATGAGAAGCGGCAGCACTTTCCTGGCGCGTGTCGGCGCCATCAACGATTGGTCGCCCGATCTACGACCGGTGATCAAGGACGAACGCGCCTCGCTCGAAGGATTGAACAAGGCCATGGAAACCGTTGATTATATTCGGGCAGGCAAGCTTGCCGTCAAGCCATAGGAATGGTGGCGCAAGGCTTCTACCGCCGCCATTATCCGGCTTTTCACTTGAATGAGGGCCGCTTCGCTCTTATAAGGCAGCCCATTCCCAACAAAAGACGTGAACAGGGGTGCCATGGCTGGCCATTCACAGTTTAAAAACATCATGCACCGTAAGGGCCGTCAGGACTCGGTGCGCTCGAAAATGTTCTCGAAACTGGCGCGCGAAATCACGGTCGCTGCCAAATCGGGTCTGCCCGACCCGACCATGAACGCGAGCCTGCGTCTGGCGATCCAGAACGCCAAGGCCCAGTCGATGCCGAAGGACAATATCGATCGTGCCATCAAGAAGGCTTCCGGTGCCGACACCGAGAATTACGATGCGATCCGTTACGAGGGCTATGGTCCGGGCGGTACGGCGATCATCGTCGAAGCGCTGACCGACAACCGCAACCGCACGGCATCCAACGTTCGCTCGATCTTCACCAAGGCCGGCGGTGCGCTTGGCGAAACCGGTTCGGTGTCCTTCTCTTTCGATCACGTCGGCGAAATCACCTACAAGCCTTCCGCCGGCGATGCCGACAAGGTCATGGAAGCGGCAATCGAAGCCGGTGCCGATGACGTCGAAAGCGATGAAGAAGGCCATGTGATCATCTGCGCCTTCGAATCCCTCGGTGAAGTCGCCAAGGCGCTCGAAGCGACGCTGGGGGAAGCCGAGACCGTGAAGGCGATCTGGCGCGCGCAGAACAACGTGCCGGTCGACGAAGAAAAGGCCCAGTCGCTGATGAAGCTCATCGAAAACCTTGAAGACGATGACGACGTCCAGAACGTCTATTCGAATTTCGAAGTTTCGGACGAAGTTATGGCCAAGCTCTCGGCCTGATGCGTTCCTATCCATTGCAAAAGCCGGCTGCAGCGATGCGGCCGGCCTTTTTGCTTGGGAGCATTTTCGCTTTCTCCGAAATGCGAAAACACTCTATCGCGTTGTTTATTTGCGCAATTCCGGACGGAAAACGCTACGCACTTTTCCTGGAATTGCTTTATGGCGCCGTCGCGCGGATGAAATCGTCGCGGAAGGCGGAAAGATCAGGCGCCGCGACATCGGAGACGGCCCAAAAGACCAGCCCGTCCGCGTGCCATTCGGCAAAATTGTAGCCGTCCTTCTCCGCATTGATTTGGGCTCCTGCGGCGCCAGGCCAGATGAAGAGATTGATGACATGGCCATGCCGGCGATAGATCAGCGCCGCCACCACGCGGCTATCGAGATAATCCACCCGGCCGCCGACCAAGGGGAAGCCCTGCGCCGCCAGATCGACCACAGGGGGAGAGAAGTCGATCTTGCCGTTGAACCATGGTTTGACCGTGTGCTGGTCTGAAGTCAGCATGTCGGTCAGGTGATCGGCAAGCATCGAACGGACGTGGCTCGCAAGAAGCTGATCCTCGATCGTCTGGCTCTGCTGCGGCACGTTCAGCACGAGCATGAGGCTCGCGGCCAGAACAGCGAGCGAAGGCACGAAGCTCCATTCGCGAACCCATCGCCAAGCGCGATGCCATGGGCTCTCCGTCTGGATCGCTGCCGTCGTCGCGCGTTTCGTCATGGCCTGTTCCAGCGAAAGTGCGGCCTGAACGCGGGTATGCACGGCCTCCGGTGCTTGCCATTTGACGCCTTCGCGTGCGGAAAGACGCTTGACCATCACGGCATTCTCCATCTCTGCGGCACAATTCGGGCAGGTCGCCAGATGCGCCTCGAAACGCGCCGCGTTGGCGGCGTCCAACTCGCCGTCGATGAAGCCGTGCAGCAAGTCAGCCCACTCACCATGATCATCTTGTTCCCCGCCGCTCATCGCGTCGCCCCCTTTTCTTCGAGGCTGCGCCAGATCTCGCCGAAATCACGGCGGGCGCGGGCGAGGCGCGACATGACGGTGCCGATTGGCGCATCGATAATGTCGGCGATCTCCTTATAGGATAGGTCCTCGAGTTCGCGCAGAACCAGGACCTCGCGCATGGCGTCGGGTAGCCTGTGGATGACCGCGCGCACCCGTTGCGTTTCCGATTTGCGAATGAAGGCTGCCTCCGGCGTGTCCTCTTCGGAGGCCGGATCGGCCGACTGTGAGCCTTCTTCCAGATCTCGTTCGTCGGTCATCGGCTGTTCGTAGCGGGTCTTGCGCCGGCCCTCCTGCAGCCAGGCATGATAGCAGTTGCGGACTATGGTGAACGTCCAGGCGCGGGCATCGCCGTCGCGAAAGCCGGCAAAGCCGCGATAGGCGCGAAGATATGCCTCCTGCACGATATCCTGCGCCGCATCGGCGTCCCGGCTCAGGAAACGCGCGAAATTATAGGCGGCGTCCAGATGCGGGATGATCGTGCGCTGGAAGCGGCGCATGGTTTCGTCGGGTGAGGAGATTGCGCGCTTTGAAGGCGCTGCATTTGCCGAAGATTCTGCCACCGTCATGAACAGGGCAATTGCATATGAAAAGAGGTTGTTGCCGCATGCCCTTCTCCCCTCGGGGAGAAGGTGCCGACAGG
>JBCNPI010000091.1:0-17879 GCA_039593415.1 Rhizobium sp.
ATTGAGAGAAGTCATCGGCTCCTGGAAGATCATCGACACGTCGTTGCCGCGCACCTTGCGCATCTCATGCTCGGGAAGCGAAAGCAGGTTGCGGCCACCGAGCATGATCCTGCCCTCGATGCGGCTTGAATCGCTCTGCAGCAGCCGCATGATCGAGAGCGAGGTGACGCTCTTGCCGGAACCGCTCTCACCGACGATCGCCACGGTCTCGCCCGGCGTGACCGAGAAGGAAACATTGCGCACGACTGGCCTCCATGCGCCGTCCACCAGGAATGAAGTGGTGAGGTTCTCGACCGAGAGGATAGGTTCGGCGGCCTCTGCGGCCTTTGCCTGCGACGTGCTCATGCTTGCTCCCTTCTTGCGATCCCTGCCACAGCTTTAGTCCGGCCAGTTCAGCACGCCGTCGAAGCGATGCCGGCTGCGGTTCTCGATCGGCGTCGCGATGATCTCGTTGGAGGCGCGTGCCTTGTCGAGTTCCTCGGCAAGTCTCGTCGCGACGATCGTCTCCTGGCCGGGATGCAGGTTGCACGGATCGAGATAGAAATAATGGTGCTCGACTTCATGGTCCCGGACAATGACCGGTGGATTGCCGCGGGCAAGCGCTGCGGCCAGATCCCAGGCGCTGATATGGGCCTCCGGCGCCGAGATGATGACGCGCATGCGATCGAGCGGGTTGTTGGTGGGATCGGGCTCGATCAGTGCGGTGACGCCGGGGCGGCCGTCGAGGGTCCGCTTCCAGAAGTTCAGATAGCCGGTTTCGCGTTCGCGGATGCCGGCATGATCGCGCCTTTCCCAGGCCACCAGCGCCGCCATGACGCCATAGATGCTTTCCTTGCCGACCTTCATGCCGCGGCCGATGCCCATATTCTGCAGGAAGGCGTTGCGCACCAGTTCCTTCCTGCCGGCGACGATGCCCGAAGTCGGGCCGCCGAGGAACTTATGGCCGGAATAAAGCACGATGTCGGCACCCTGCGCCAGGAAGAGCTTGAGATCATATTCCGAAGCGGCATCGACGATGACGGGGACACCCTTGGCATGGGCAATTTCGACGAATTCGGAAAGATGCAGCAGGCCGTAATCGACCACATGATGGGATACGACATAGACGGCTGCCGCCGTCTTCTCGGTGATGGCGTTTTCCATATGGTAGCGATGCGTCGAGGTGGCCTGGCCGATCAGGACAACCTTACCGCCGGCAAGACGGATTGCCTGATCTACCGGCGCGCCATAGCTGACGACATGGCCCATCTGCACGATGACTTCGTTCTTGTCCGGGGTAACATCAGGCAGCTTCTCTATGGCAAGCAGGTTGCTGCCGGTGATGGCGCCGGCGACGGCGAGGCTGATGCCGGAGGAGCAGGAGGCTGTCACGAAGCCCGCCTCTCCGCCCGTCAGCTGCGCGATGACGGCGCTGGCCTTGCGCTGGAGGTCGTTGATCTCAACGAATTGCGGCAGGATCGCCGCCATTGCCGCAATGGCTTCGGGCACGACGATCGATGCGCCGAGGCTCGTCATGGTGCCTGATACGTTGATGACGGGCCTCAGGCCGATCTTGCTACGGATATCATCGGACATTCTATCTCTCCAAAGTGACGACTGCCGATTGTCATCGACAGCTATGACATAGTAATGTAATAGCTTCTCGAAATCTCACGAGGAGCGTTGATTTGGACGCCAAGACCCTACCCACCGCACACGCTGAAGACGCTGATTCCATTGGGGAAACGGAAGCCAAAGGCGCGCGCCGTTCGCGTGTAAGCGGCATCGACCGCGCGTTGCAGGTGATCGACTATCTCTATGAAACCGGCGCGCCGGCTGGAGCCTATGCGATTGCCAAGGCGATCAAGGCGCCGCTTTCGACCGTCTATGTCATCATCGACGATCTGGTCGAAAAGAACATGCTTGGCCGTAATGCGGATGGCTCCATCTGGCTTGGGGCACGCCTCTATCACTACGGCCTTGCCTATGCCCGGTCGCTCGATTTCATGAGCGTCGCCACCCGCGAAATGCACGATCTTTGCCGGCAGGCGAGCGAGACGGTGCAAGTCTGCGGCCGCGACGGCGACAATATGCTGGTGCTGGCGATGGCGGATGGACCAAGCCATTTCCAGGTCGCTTCGCGTGTCGGAACGCGCGTGCCGCTCAACTGGACTGCCTCGGGCCGCCTTCTGGTCGGCCATCTGCCCGAAGAGGAAAGGATCGAGCTTTTCAAGCACTGTGCCCGCACCTCCCCGACCGGTCGGGCCGAGGTCGATGCCGGCGTGCTTTCCGATGCCGCGGGCAAGGCCTTTGAGGAACGCCTTTCGATCCAGGTGGCGGAGTCCGATTATGCGGTTGCCTGTATTGCCTCGCCGGTCGTGGACCGGGACGGTCAATGTGTCGCGACCATTTCGATCGTGCTTCCCGAACAGAAAGCCGTTTCCGACGGCAGCCATTACGGCGAGCAGGTGCGCGCGGCTGCCGAGCGGATCGAAAAGCTGATGGGCTGGCGCAACCACTGAATTCATCCTCCTTTGAGCAATTCCAGCAAAAGTGCGACGCGGTTTTGTGTCCGGAATTGCGTAAAAACTAGTCGTTGAGCGATACGATCGCTTCGATTTCAACCGTGATATTGCCGGGGAGTGAGCCGAAGCCGACGGCGGAACGAGCATGCTGGCCCGCCTCGCCGAAAACCTCGATGAAGAGGTCCGAGCAGCCGTTGATGACGCTTGGATGATCCTCGAAATGCGGCACGGCATTGACCATGCCGAGTAGTTTCACCACCCGCTTTACCCTGGAAAGATCGCCGAGCGCACCATGCATGACGGCGAGAAGATTGATGCCCGTCAGCCGCGCATGCTGATAGGCCCGGTCGATGCTGACATCACCACCGACCTTACCGGAATGGAGATGGCCGTCCGGCTCCCGTGGTCCCTGGCCCGATAGATAGAGTACGTTGCCCTCGCGGACATGGGTCACGAAATTGGCGATCGGCGGCGGCGGTGGTGGAAGCTCGATCCCGAGCGCAGCCAGTCGCTGGTAAGGTGTCTGCGCTGCTGAAGCGGCCTGTGTTGGGGACGTGTTCACGTATGCTCCTGCTATGCGAGCCTGATGTTTTTGATTAGCGCCACGAATAGCCATGGCTGTGACGGACGAGCTTGCGAGCGCGGGGGACATAGCGGCTGGCGGTGATCGCCTCGCTATCGATCACCGCGTAACGCGGTTCGAACAGCTTCTTGAGGCGTGAGACGTCGCCGTTTGAATCGGTCGCCTCGAGATCGGCATCCACGAGGTCGAAGATGGTGAAATCGGCCCTTTCGCCGACCGACAGCCGGTTGTCCATCGCAAGCTTGATGACCGAGGCCGGCGCATGAGTGACGGCGTCCACGACCTTGTCGAACGGCATGCCGACCGAGAGCAGCTTGGACATGGTGGTCGCAAGATCCCAGACCGGGAAGTTCATCGAATGCCCGTGCAGGTCGGTCGAGATCGAGTGGGGCAGCAAGCCGCGCTTGATCGCCGCTTCCGCGACCTTGAAGGAGAAGGACGCTCCGCCATGGCCGATATCGAGCCGGATGCCTTCGCCCGCACAGCGTTCGGCGAGGTTGTAGAGATCCTCGTCCTCCATGATGCTCGAACCGGCCTTGCCGTTGAAGCAGTGAGTGACGACATCGCCGGGTCCGAGGATTTCGAGCACTTCGTCATAGAGCGCCGGCGGCTCGCCGACATGCACCATCATCGGCACCTTCAGGATCTTGGCGATCTTCTTGCCGAGCTTGACCGGCGTGACCCCCCAGGAGCCGGTAATCACATGGCTGGCGCGCACCTTGATGCCGACGATATGCTCGCTGTTCTCAGCGTAGCATTCGAGAATGCGGTCGAGGTCGATATCCTTGATATCGCGCAGTTCGGGAACGCGATTGCAGGCAACGAGGCCGATCGAGCCGAGATTGAGGAAGGCTTTGATGCGTTCCCTGGAGGGTTCGATGATATATTCACGGAAACCGTGAAAATTGGCTTCGCCGGCCGAGCCCGCATCGACCAGTGTCGTGACGCCGCGTTCGGCGCCGCATTCCGACGGGCGGATCGAGATGTCCGTGCCGCCATGCCAGATATGGACATGCAGGTCGATCCAGCCGGGAGAGATCCATGCGCCCTTGCCGTCGACGCGCTCGACATCGCCGGCAGCGGCAAGCTGCGGGCCAAGCGCGGCGATCTTGCCGTCGGCGCCGATGAGGATATCGATGATGCCGGCATGTATATCGCCGCCGAAGGCCATAGGCTTCACATTGGTGAGGAGGAGCGGTTTGCCCGCTTTTTCACCGGTCATTTACAGGTCCTTTCGAAGTCTTGGATCGAGCATGTCCCGCAGGCCGTCGCCGACCATTTGTAGCGAGAGCACGGAAAGAATGATGGCAAAGCCAGGGAAATAGGTCATCCAGTCGGCCTGGCCGAGATATTGGCGGCCGGCGGCGATCATGGTTCCCCAGGTCGGGATTTCAGGGCTGACACCGAGGCCGAGAAAGGAGAGCCCGGCTTCGGCGAGCATAGCGCTGGCGAAGAGAAACGAACCCTGCACCAGGATCGGCGACAGCAGGTTTCTGAGCACATGCCGTGTCATGATGTGGAATGTCGATATGCCGAGAGCCTTGGCCGCCTCCACGTAAGGGAGTTCGCGGATGACAAGCGTCGAGGCGCGGACGATGCGCGCCAGTCGCGGCGAATAGACGATCGACAGCGCGACGATGACCGTCGTCAGTGACGGGCCGAGAGCTGCGACAAGCGCGATCGCAAGCAGGATGTCCGGAAACGCCATCATCGCATCGATGAGACGGGCAATCGGCGTGTCGAGCCTCTGGAAGAAGCCGGCGAGCAGGCCCAGTGTAACGCCGATGGCAGCCGAGAGCGCGACGACGGCCGCGCCGACGAGCAGCGACAGCCGTCCCGCATAGATGGTGCGGGAAAAGACATCGCGGCCGAATTCGTCGGTGCCGAACCAGTAGACCCCGCTCGGCGGTTTCAGCCGGTTGACGATCGAGAGCTTCGAGGGCGAATAGGGTGCGATCCATGGTGCCAGGATGGCAAGCACCGCGAAGATCGCCAGCACGATGAGGCCAGCGGTGACGGTCTTGCGCTTCAGCAGCCGGCGAAGGAATTTGCTTCGCTCGCCTTGCGCCTGCTTCTGTGTATCGGTTGCGATATCGGCCATTAGTAGCGCACCCTCGGATCAACCAGCAGGTAGAGCATGTCGATCGCAAAATTGATCAGGACGTAAAGGCCTGCAATGACGAGGAGAGCTCCCTGGATCACCGGATAATCGCGGCGCAGTACCGCCGAGACGACGAGGCTTCCGACACCTGGCAGGCCAAAGACGGTCTCGGTCACGACCGCGCCGGAAATCAGTACGGCAGCCGTCAGCCCCAGAACGGTGAGAATCGGAATGAGCGCGTTCTTCAGCGCGTGTTTGAGGACCACGCGGCGCTCGATGAGCCCCTTTGCGCGGGCGGTGCGGATATAGTCGTCCCCGAGCACGTCGAGCATCGACGCACGGGTGAAGCGCAGGATTAGCGCCGAGGAGACGAGACCGAGTGCGACGGCCGGCAGCGTCAGATGATACATGCGATCGAGGAAGGTTGCGCCCGGTCCGCCATAGCCCGAAACCGGGAACATCCCCAGGCGCACGGCGAAGAACTGCATCAGGATCAGGCCGAGCCAGAAGCTTGGAATGCTTGCCGCCAGCATGCCGATTGCCATCGAGGCCTGGTCGATGAACGATCCGCGCCGGTAGGCTGCATAGATGCCGATCGGCAGCGCGATGACACCGGCGATCAGAAGCGAAAACAGCGTCAGGAAAAAGGTGGGCTCGGCGCGTTCGAGAAGGGCGGAGCCGACCGGAATGTTGAGGAAGATCGACTGGCCAAGATCGCCCTTCAGCAATTGCCCGACATAAAACAGATATTGGATGAAGATGGATTGGTCGAGGCCAAGCCGGGTGCGGAGTTCGGCAATATCCTGCGCTGTCGCATCCGGGCCGAGCATGACGGCGGCCGGATCGCCGGGGGTCACACGCACGATCACGAAAACGATCGTGACGACGAGAAACATCACGACGATCATACCTGCCAGACGTTGAAGGATGTAGCGTATCATCACGTCGGTTCCGAGATTGGTTCCCTATTTTTCGAATAGTGGAACCACCTTATTTCTTTGTTCTCTCGCAACTCCGAACGGAAAACCGCTGTGCACTTTTCCTGGAATTGCTCTAGCTCCGCAAACGGACAGCATCGGGAACGGGCGCCGGCCGAGACCGGCGCCCGAGCGCCTTGGGAGGCTTATTTCTTGATCGATGCATTCCAGAAGTAGGGCCACGGCGCGGGGTTGACGCCCTCAAGCTTGGTGGAGATCGCCGCAACTGCGTTGAAATCCCCGATCTTCATCATGGGAGCTTCGTCATAGATGGTCTTTTGAACATTCGCCCAAAGCGCGATGCGCTTCTTGGGATCGACCTCTGTATTGAATGCGTCGATTGCGGCCTTGCTCGTCGGCGTGGTCCACCAGCCGGGCGAGCTTGGCGACAGCGTGCCGATCAGCGCCGGTTCCGGCAGGAAGGGACTGTGGCTGATATAGATGTCCCATAACGCCTTGTCGGTGCGGCGCTGGGTGAGCGTTGCCCAGTCGACCACCTGAAGGTCTACCGTGAAGCCCGCCTGTTTCAGATACTCGGCCGCGACCTGCGCCATCTTGTAATGGAATTCGTACTGGCGGCTGGTCAGGATGCGGATCGGCTCGCCCTTGTAGCCTGCTGCCTTGGCGGCGGCTGCCGCGCCCTCGGGATCGGCGATGTTATAGTTGCCCTTGACGCCGGCATCCGTGCTCCAGACATAGGGTGCCGGGTACATGTTGCCGTCGACCGTATAGAAATTCGTGGCTCCGAAGGCGGCCGCCAGCATGTCTTCCATACTGAGCGCCTGACGGATCGCCTTGCGGATCGCGACGTTCTTCGTGATGCCATCGGCGGTATTGAAGACGAAAACCGGATAGCCAAAAGGCTTTAGGAGCAGCGGCTGGGTCGCTGAAGCGGACTTCAGCTTGTCGAAGGATTCGACCGGGAGACTGTCGATATAGTCGTACTGACCCGAAATGGCCGCCTCGACGCGGGTATTGGCGTCGGGCACCGGGATGAAGCGGATTTCGTCGAGATATTGATGCCGGGCGCCGCCGTAACCGTTGCTTTCGCCATCGCGCGGCTTGTAGCCGTCGAAACGCACCAGCTGGATATATTGGTCGGGCTTGCGCTCCTTCAGCATATACGGACCGGTGCCGATGAAATCGGTCATAGTGTCCGCCTGCTTGCTGGCCGGAATGATAATGGCGGCGGAGTTGTTGAAGGCTAGCAGCGAGGTCAAGGGGGCATAGGGCTGCTTCAGCTTGATGATGACGGTGGCCGGGTCTTTCGCAGTAATCGCCTCGATGAAGCCGCCCGCCTGCTTGCCGCGCGACGCCAGCTTGATCCAGCGGTTTAGCGAGGCGACCACGTCGTTGGAGGTCATGACGCTGCCGTCATGGAACTTGATGCCGGTTCTGAGCTTGATCGTGTAGGTTTTGCCGTCGGCGCTGATCTCGGGCAGGCTCTCGGCAAGGAGCGGCGTGATGTTCCAGTTCTTGTCGAAGGTGTAGAGCGTCTCGAAGATGTGCTGCGTGACGATGCCGACGAGATCGGCGGTCGAGGTCATTGGATCGAGCGTCGGTGGCTCGCCGATCGTCGCGACGTTGATGACACCGCCTTTTTCCTGGGCCATCAGCAACGATGGGGTTGCAATCAGGGCAGCCGCAATCAGCAAGCCGGCGCTTAGCTTCATCGAAATTCTCCCATTCATGTTCCACAATTATGTTATATGCAATTTTATAACAGAATACAGGACGCATGCGGGCTGTCAATGGTCTCGCCGGTCAGGAGAAAGGCTCGTGCCGGCGAGAAGGCGTGGGCTGATGGAATTTTAAGAAATGACAGGCTCTGCAAGCCAGCTTACTTGCGGGCCGTAAATCGTCGAAACCGCATCGAAAGGCGCAGGCCGTATGCCTCGTCACGGATATTGACGACGCAACTGTGATTATAGCTGGCGGTAATAGGGACGGTGAGATCGGAGGCAGGCGGCCTGGAACTCGCTGCCTTTAAAGTGCCGGGCCGAGGCGAATGGGACTTCCATCGCTGAAGCGTGACAGGCGGAAGCGGTGGAGATTATGCCCGACATCGTTTCCCTGGATCAGGTCGGACACGACACGGCCAATCCCCGGACCGATCCCGAAGCCATGGCCGCTCATTCCCGTTGCAACGAAAAGCCCGTCAATCGATGTCACATGATCGACGATGGGGACGACATCCGGCATCGCGTCAATCATGCCTGCCCAGCTTGTTTTGAGACGAAGGTTTTCGAACTGCGGGAAGAGGTTTTTGAAACCGCGTACTATCGATGCGAGTTCGGAGCTGCCGGCGGCTGGATTGAGCACGCGCAGCCTTTCGAACGGACTTTCGGTATCCGGGTCCCAGTCGCGCGGCGTCGACCATGCATCTGGATAGCCGGAGGGTGCAAGCGGCAGATAGCGTGTGCCGAACGGATTGGCCAAGAGGGCTGGCAGATACTTCGCCGCATGCCGGAATGCATCGGGACCGACATAAAGCAGGTGACTGCCTCCGGGGGCGAGAGTGTACCCACCATCCTGTCTGCGTCTGAACGCAATTTGATCTTCGATCGCGGCACCCGAATGAAACTCGGGCAGAGGCTCCGTTGCCGCCACGGTCGCCCTGACACTCAGCTGCGGAATGGAGACGCCATGCTTTTTGAGGAACAGGGAGGACCACGCACCTCCTGCCACGAGTACGGTGGACGCTGCTATATGGCCTTGCTCCGTCCATATGCCGGCGACCCTTCCAGCGGAGATATCGAGGCTTCGGGCCGCACAATTCTCAATGATCCTGACGCCCTTCCGGGCGGCCAGCCGAGCAAATGCCGGAACGGCTCGCCAAGGCTCCGCCCGCATGTCGGACGGCGTCGTCATGGCTCCCTTGAACTTGCGTGACATCCCGTTGATCAATGAGGCAACCTCGTCGCCATCGAGAAGGCGGGTATCGATTTCATGGGCGGCTGCGATCCTCATGAAGGCGTCGAAGCTGGCCATGTCCTTTTCCGACCTTGCGAGGTAGGTCACGCCGGTCTGCTTCAATCCGATGTCTTCGCCGCACTCGTCTGCCAGCTGTCGCCACAAGCGGCACGCCTCCATCACGATAGGCAATTCGTCAGCGTCTCGCCCTTGCTTTCGAATCCAGCCCCAGTTTCGCGAGGACTGTTCGGCCGCAATCCGCCCCTTCTCGAGGACGGTCACCGGAATATTTCGGTTCGCGAGAAAAAGAGCCGTGGTCAAGCCAATGATCCCGCCACCGACAATCACCACGTCCGACGTCTTCGGAACCGGGCCGGAATGTTGGATCGGATCGGCTTCAGAGAAGGGAAATATTGGCAAGGGGCGGCTTTCTGAAGATTGTTGGCTTGATCGACTGGTAGATATTCCTTGGCTGCAGTTCAAGGATCGATGACGAATTCGGTACCGTTCGAGCTCGTCAGATGGGCGAGACAAAAATTCCTGCTCCCGATCAGACTAAGGTCCAATGTTCAAGCCATTTCTTTTGGATTATTTGGACATCGCCCTGGTCGCTGACACCATTGCCACCCGTGTGTCCGCGACACGCCCTGTCACCATGTTAACTCACGGTGACAGGGCAAAAATCGAGGTGATCGGAGATTTGCCGAAAGGGCTCAGCCTTCATTATTGCGCCGCGATCATCTCCGTGTAACCGGCTCGTTCCTGAGCGGTAAAGCCGGCTACGGTACCGTTTCGAACAGAGGGATCAAGGCCGCCCTGATCGTCCCGGAGATCGATCCTCTCTGCGTCCTCACCGACGGACATCGTGAACGGCATGACGGCGCTCTTCACACAATATCTGGCATCGGTGCGGCTTACTCAATGAAACGGACCAGAATAGTCAAAGCGCTGAGCTCGCTCTTCTCAACGCGCGAGCGGCCGGCAGCAGTGCTTTAAGGAGATTGGCGGAAAGGCGATCTTGGCGGCGTCACCCTCACTTGGATCAACGCAGGAATAACACTTCTGGAAAGCCGCTCCAGTCGCGCCGAATAATCCGAATATGTTATGGCGACGATATCCGCCTCGTGCCGGTAGCGAGGCTTCAGTCAATCCGCAGGCTGTCGCGGGCAGCGACGAAATCAGGCTCATAGGTTTCGAAATTGGCGGGTGACACGGTGTAGCCCAAGCCCTGCGCCGTGTGCCGGCCAATGGCAACGATCAGTAGCTGCTCCAGAATATCTGTGTTGCCCTTCAGCACAGTGCATTGAACCTGCCGGGCTGGAAAGCCGCCGAGCATCGTATCTTGAGGCGCTTTACACGACGATGTCATTCCCTTCGCAGCGTAGCTGGCATTCATTGTACTGACCAATGATGCCGTCTCGCTTTCCAGCGTTGGTTTTTCGCCCTGTTTGATTTCAAGTACGGTAAGGCTCACTACGGCAAGGAGTTGACCCTGATTGTCGGTCTTCGACGCCCACTGGTTCGATCCCTCGAATGTTCTCCCTGAATTTGATGTGGGCACCGGTGAGTCGTGCAATTCCCATCCTTGCGGCCAGGTTATCGCGGGAGCAGCAGCGGCTGCGGACGGCAACATCAGCAGGAGCGCGATGAGCATGGCAGAAAAGGCGCCTGACAATCCTAACAATATCGTCTTCAATTTTGTGCTCGATCTGACGGACTCGACGGAATTTATAGTTGACGCCGACGCTTGCTGTCCATCGATCCCGGCCCGCTGCCGCTTTGGTTTAAAAGGCACTGTAGCACTTTCACCTGCCGCATAATTGGCAGAATTTGTGAGAGCGAATGTGCCTTCTATTGCCTAAAACGGCTTGGCAGGCCGCAATCGGAGTGGAAGAATTGTGACGATGCCGATATTGTGAATTGATTGCCAGCCGGACAGGCGGCATTCCTCTGATCGGAGGCGGACAAATGCCGGCAGTCGATAATATCTCGCTGAGCTTTGCGCGGTTGAATGCCGCGCAGCGTGTCGCATGGGTCGACGGCCTGACAACTTCCATTGCCGAACTTGTTCAAGATATGGGTGAGGAATTTGATGACGATATCGTGCGCAAGCTTCTCGATATCAGTCGAATGCTTCAGACCATGCGCGAAGATCTCGCCATGATCGACGACCCGGGCAACCGCGCCATCATCTCCCATGTCCATGAGATAATTTGCGCCATGCGGACGTGCGTCGGATGGAAGATCGGCGCATCGGAATTCCACTGACGGGATGAAGCCGAGCGCCGGGATTGGCGCTCCGCATGTTCTTCGTTCGCCCGGGCGGACGCGCGATGGTATCGCCGGACCGTTTGGCCGACGGCGTAGTTTAGAACCGCTCCATCTCCCGACCAACCTTCGTCAGAAATCGGCTGCGGGAAATATCGGTCGAACGGTTCATGTCGTAATGGGCAAGGAAGACGACCGGGGCGAAGGGCTTGATCTGGGCGCGCAGCACGCGCTTGACGATCTTCTTCGGCGGATTGCCGGCAATGAAGGCGCGGAACGGATCGGCGCCGTAGGTCAAGACCGCGCCGAGCTTGCGGATACGCTGCAGCTTTGAGCGCACTTTGCCGTCGACAAGTTCGAAGGAGACTCCGGGCAGCCAGACCCGGTCGAAATAGCCTTTGAGGATGGCTGGAAAACCGAAATTCCAGACCGGGGTGACGATCACCAGGGCCTCGGTGCGCTCCAGCCTTTCGACATAGGATTTGACCGCATCGGTATTGTCTGGATAGTCGTGGTAGATCATGCGGTCGCGACGCGACAGCACGGGATCGAAATCTTCGGCGTAGAGATTGCAATCGTCCACCTCGTGACCGGCACTCCTCAGGCTTTCGATGGTTTTCCGGTGCAGCGCTGCTCCATAGCTTTCCTCGACTGGATGGGAATGAAGGACAAGGACCTTCATGAGGCCTCCATCAGCGCCGCAAGGCCGGGGAAGAGGTAGTTCTTGCCGGATTTGAAATCGAAATTCGGATCGTCCCAGGCGATCATCTTGCCGGGATTGAGCAGGCCCTTCGGATCGGTTTCCTTCTTGAAGGCAAGCTGGACCGCATCTGTCTGCTTCATGCCGCCTTCCTCCAGCGTATAGCGATGCGGATTGAAGATCGGGCAGCCATGATCCTGGTGAATCCTGATGATCTCCTCAAGCCGCGCCTCGGACGTATAGCGCACCAGGGGCAGCCCGGAGCATTGGATCTGGCCGTCGAACCTGATGAATTCGAGATGACCGGGCACCTCGTCACCGAAGATTTCCACCATCTTCTGCACTTTGGCGACATGATCCGGTCCCGGATATTGCACCTGCAGATAGGTGATGGACGGATCGACCTTCAAGGCGCGCAGCGTTGTGTGGTTCCAGGCAAGCTCGTAGGCATGCGGTATGCCCTTCATGCTCTCGACCTTGTCGGAGCGGAAGGTGATCTCGCCCTTCTGCTGCATGGTGAAGGCGACGAAAGGGTCCATCGCATGCGGCGCGATCATCAGTGCCACGATCGATTGCCCCTGACGGATGTAGGGCTTGTGGCGGGCAAAATAGTCTTGTGGGATGGGGGCGGCGATCGGGGCGATCTCCTTGACGAGAATGCCGTTGCACTTGGCAAGAGCATCTGAAAACCGCACGGCATCCATGAAGTCGTCATAGCCGACCAGCACGTCGACCCAATCATAGGCCGGTGCCAGCGGCATCTCGATCTCGGTGATGATGCCGTTGGTGCCATAGGCATGACTGACCTTGGTCAGGTCCCACCTGGTGAGATCGAGGGTACGGGGCTCCGCCTCCATCGTCACGACGCGCAGGCGCAGGATATTACCGAGATCGCGCAGGCCCCCCCAGGTGATCGAGCCGACACCGCCGGAGCCGCCGGCGATGAAGCCGCCGATCGTCGCCGTCTGCGCCGTCGAGGGATGGAAGCGCAGTTCCTGGCCCGAATGGGCCTTGGTCTGACGGTCGAGTTCGGCAATGACGATGCCGGGTTCGCAGATAACGCGGCCTGGATGGATCTCCTTGATCCTGTTCATGGCGGCAAGATTGAGCACGATGCCGCCGGAAAGCGGCATGGCCTGGCCATAATTGCCCGTGCCGGCGCCGCGCGGAGTGACGGGGACGTCATGCGCATAGGCGACTTTCAGCGTGCGGATCACCTCTTCCTCGGTCTTCGGCGTGACGACGAGATCGGCTGTGACATTGTCGAGCTGGGCTTTGAGGATCGGCGAATACCAGTAGAAGTCGCGGCTCTTCTGGCGCACCAGTGCCGGATTATCTTCGACGGCAATACCTTCGAGTTCTTTTTTGATGCGCTGATAATCCGGCATGTCAGGCTCCAATGACGCTGTCGAGTTCACGATAATCCGGCAGGCTGCGATCGATCACCTTGCCCTTGCGAAGGACGACGCGGTCGGACTGCGGACGGGAAAGGAATTCGCTCCAGCGCCGGGCGCTGAAAAGCACGAGGTCGGCGGGGCTGCCGACGGCGATCCGCCCGATGTCCGGACGGCCAAGAATGCTAGCGGGCGAGGTGGTGATGACCCTTGCGGCCGTATCCAGCGGATGATCGAGATGCAGGATGCGCACCGCTTCCCGGAACACTTCCACCGGATCGAGATCACCATAGGCATAGAAAGGGTCGCGGGTATTGTCGGAGGCGACCGCGGTCGGCACGCCGGCTTTCGCAAGCTCGTGCAAAAGCGTCACGCCCCGCCAGCGCGGTGTGCGGCCTGCGTGGCGGTCCTGCAGATACATGTTGCACATCGGCAGCGAGACGATGGATATCCCGGCCTTGGCGACGAGATCGATGGTGGCGCGCGCGACATTCTCATCCTGCAGGGCGAGCGAGCAGCAATGGCCGGCCGTCACCTTGCCGGTGAAGCCGTTGCGAAGCACGGCCTCAGCAAGTGCCTTCAGTGTCAGCACCTGCTTGTCCTCGGTCTCGTCGACATGCAGATCGATATCGAGGCCGTGGTCGGCCGCGGCCCGCAGCAGCTTGTCGAGCTGCGCGTCGATGTCCGGGTTCATCTGTGTGACGCCGCCCATCAAGCCGCCAGCTTCGCGCACGACGCGGAGCAGGTCGGCAAAGAACGCATCATCCACCATGCTGTCGAGCGGAAAGAGGGCAACGGCCTGCAGCGCGATCTTGTCTTTCCACGCTTCGCGGACTGCGGAGAAGACTTCGAAGGAAATGCGGTGTTGCGGCGCCAGCGAATCCAGATGGGTGCGTATGAGGCCGGTGCCATGGGCGTAAGCAGAACGTAATGAGAATTCCATGCGCTTGCGTACGTCGTCTGCCGACCAGTTGGCCTCGCGGTCAGTGCGCACGGCATCGAGCGCACCCATGAAGCTGCCGTCAGGGTTCGGCCGCCGTTCCCAGATGTGTCCCTTGTCGAGATGCGTATGCATGTCGGCGAAGGTCGGCCAGACCATGCCGTCGCGCATGTCGACCTTGGCATATTCGATCGGCGCAGAACCGGGCGCGCGGATATCGCTGACGAGGCCATCGACAACCACGATGTCGGCCCTGACAAGCCCCTCGTTGGAGGGTGCCTGAAAGCCGGCTAGCGTCACGGCGGGAACAGTGGCATTGCTCAGCACAAAGCGGGCCGCATTCGGCGGCGACATGAAGGCTTGGGACATCAATTCTCCCGCTTGAGGCTGCTCTCATGCCAGCGATGCAGGCTCAGCCATGAGATGAAGGAAGTAAACGCAAAGATCGCGACGCCGAGCGCCGACAGAAGCAGGAGTGCTGCAAAGAGCCGCGGCATGTTCTGACGGTATTGCGCTTCCAGCAAGCGGAACGCCAGTCCGGAGTTCGGGCCGCCGGAGCCGGCGGCGAATTCGGCGACGACCGAGGCGATCAGCGAAAGGCCGCCGCCGATTCTCAAGCCCGTCATGAAATAGGGCTGGGCCGCTGGCAGTTTCAGATACAGCAAGGCCTGCCAGCGCGAAGCACCATAGAGGTCGAAGAGGTTGAGCAGATTGTGGTCGACGCTCTTCAAGCCCTGGACCATGTTGGAAAGGATCGGAAAGAAGGCGACGAGAAAGCCGCAGATCAGAAGTGCGGCCTCGCGCGTCGGGGCGTAGATCAGGATCAACGGTGCAATTGCGACGATCGGCGTCACCTGCAGGATGACGGCGAGCGGATAGAAGGCAAGTTCGATCCAACGGGACTGCACGAGGAAGATCGCAAAGCCGACGCCGCCGATGAGCGCCAGGATCAGCGATATGAAGGTGATCTCGGTCGTCACCCACAAAGCCGGCCAAAGGATGCTCCAATCGGAGACGAGCGCCTTGCCGACGGCGACCGGGCTTGGCAGGATATATTGCGGAATGCCGGTGCCGACGACGAGAAGCTGCCAGAGGACGAGAAGCGCAAGTACCGTCAGGATCGGCACAAAAATTCCGAGCGCCCGTTCGAGATTGCGTTTCCGGGCGGCTGCGGCCGAGGGGAGATCGGCGGATTCAATGGAAAGACTGGCGGGCAGACTGGTGCTGTCGCTCATCAATGGGCCTCCTGCCAGCCGATGGCTTCGATCAGGGAAAGGGATACCTTCTCGCAGACCCGCCGATATTCTTCCGATGAGCGATAAAGGGGATCGCGCTCACCGCTGGTTTCCAACGGGAAATCGGCATGGACGCGGCCCGGACGAGCCTTCATGACGACGATGCGGTTGGAGAGATAGGCGGACTCGTAGACGGAATGCGTGACGAAGATGACGGTGATGCCCGTGGTCTGCCAGAGGCGCAGCACGTCGTCATTGAGCTTCTGGCGGGTGATTTCATCGAGCGCGGCAAAGGGCTCGTCCATCAGCAGCAGCTTCGGTTTCGTCACCAGCGCGCGGGCGATCGAAACCCGCATCTTCATACCGCCCGACAATTCGCGCGGATAGGCTTCGGCGAAATCCTGCAGGCCGACCGTTGCCAGTGTCGCCATGATCTCGTCGTAAGCTTCGACCTTCGATACTCCCCGCAGCTTCAGCGGCAGATGGACGTTGCCGAACACCGTCTTCCAGGGGAGCAGCGTCGGCTCCTGAAACACGAAACTGATATCGCCCTCCGGCAGACCCTTGGCGTTGATGCGCGAACTCGGCCAGTCGATCCCACCGCTGGAAGCCCCGCCAAGACCGGCGATGATGCGCAAGGCCGTCGACTTGCCGCAGCCAGAAGGGCCGAGCAGGCTGATGAACTCGCCGCTCTCGACATTGAGCGACATGCCGGAAAGCGCCAGCGTGCCGTTGGAGAAGACCTTGGAGACCTGCTCCATGACGACAAGCGGCCGCTTGCGCATTTCCGCGGAGGGGACAGTGGTTAGGGTCATATCCGGTTCTCTGTCGAATTCAGCAATTGGGTTTAGAGCAGGAAGTGCCCCTTACCCTAGCCCCTCTCCCCGCTTGCGGGAGAGGGGCGATCGTGTTCGTGACAATCGCAACAGCCTATGACAGCAGTTGCTGCTTTCGCGATTCGGCGGTGGCGCTTCTTGCTCCATCGCTGCTGCCTTGCGCAAATATTACTTTTTCAGCGCCATCCCGGCGCCTTTGCAGACGAACTGCGTGTCGAAAGCCTTCTTGTAGTCGATATCGGCATCGAAAAGCTTGATCTGCACCATCTCGTAGAAGAACTTCTTGTAGTGCGCTTCGGTGATGCAGCCGATACCCTTATCGAGGGCATCGCCGGATTCGATAATGCCATATTCCTTCATCTTGGCGATCGAATAGGCGATCTGGCCATCCGTCATATCGGGATTGTCCTTCTTGATCAGCTCGTTGGCCGCCTTGTTGTCGCCATAGAGATAGTTGTACCAGCCCTCTATCGAGGCATTGACGAAGCGTTGCACGAGATCTGGGTTCTTGTCGACCAGTGCCTTCTGCGCGGTGATCATCGTTGAATAGGGCGAGTAGCCGGCGTCGGCAATCAGAAAGACCTTCGGCTTCCAGCCGGCCTGCTTCTCGATTTCATAAGGCTCCGAGGTCACATAGCCCTGTTGTGCGGATTGCTTGTCGGCCAGGAAAGGCGCCGGGCTGAAATTGTAGGGCTTGAATTGCTCGTCCTTGAAGCCTTGGAAATTCGCCTTCATCCATTCGAAATAGGTGATGTAGCCGTCCTTGCTGAGGAACAGCGTCGGCAGCTTGGCGAGATCCTCGAATTTTTCCACACCGGCATCCGGATGGGCAATCAGCACCTGCGGGTCTTTCTGGAAGATCGCGGCGACATCGACGATCGGAATGCCCTGTTTGACCGCATCGATTTCCTGCTGCGGACCGCCCATGTAGAAATCGAGCTTACCGGAAACGAGCAGCGCCTGGTTGGCGGCATTGGGACCACCTTGAACAATGGTGACATCAAGGCCGTATTTTCTGTAGGTGCCGTCGGCGACCGCCTGGTAGAAGCCGCCATGCTCGGCCTGTGCAAGCCAATTTGTGCCGTAGGTGACCTTGTCGAGCGCATTTGCGGGCTGGGCCGCCATGATTGCTGCGGCTAGACCTATGGCGGCGAAGAATGTTTTTGTCTTCAATGCATTATACATGGCTGACTGTTCCCTCTATCTGCCATGGGACATCATTGTTGGCGCCCATTTCCTACATTTGAGCTGTTGCCTTGCGCTTTGAAAAGCATCAAAATTCGTGCGCATTGATGCCTTTTTGGCATCTGTTCGCGAGCCTGTGCCTAAATTGTGCGGCCTGGGCAAAAAATAAGCAACGGGAATAGGTATGCTGCACTCGAGACGGCTTCTTTATATCAACGAGATTGCCCGCTGCGGTTCGATCCG
>JBCNPI010000092.1:0-17749 GCA_039593415.1 Rhizobium sp.
CAAGCCGCCGGCATGCCTGGGAAAGCAGCGCCGGCGGTTGGTTGGCTTCGCTTCTAATTCTTGTAGATGAGCCAACTTTTGGTGAAATCCTTCTGCAAGCCTTCCTGGTAGACGCTGCTGCAGTTGCGACCGGCATTCTTCGCGCAATAGAGCGCCAGGTCGGCCTTGTTGTACAATTCCCCGGAATCACTGGCTTCCGAAGCCATGCAGATGCCAAGCGACAGGGTGACCGGCCCATAATCGACCTTGGTGCGGGAATTCTTGAACGGCGTCACCTCCAGCTTATGGCGGATTCGTTCACAAACATTCGTGACATCTTCGACATTGGTTGCTTCCAGAATCAACGCAAACTCCTCGCCGCCGACGCGGGCGATAAAGACATCGCGCCGGAGATCTGCTCGGATGATGGAAGCAACGGTAGCAAGGATCTTGTCGCCGACCGGATGGCCGAACGTATCGTTGATCCTCTTGAAGTGATCGATGTCGGCCAGCACCAGCGCCGTCGTCGGCCGGGTCAGCTCGTTGTCGAAGATGGAGATCAGGCGATCCTCGAAAGCGCGGCGATTGGAGAGCCGGGTCAGGGCATCAGTATTGGCAATGCGCTTGTATTCATCCAGTTCCTTGCGGACCAGATCCATTTCCTCGCTGTGATGCGCGACGTTCTCGACGGTCTTTTCGCCGTGAGCCACCGTATCGCCAGTTGCGGTCGCGAGTATATCGATGGCGCTGCGCAGCAACTCGGCGCTGTGGTGGCTTCTGGAGCTTATGCTTTCGCAAGTCTCTCCGAGCAGGCGGTTGTAGCTCCGGAGCGTCGTCTGTTCCTGGCGCAATGCGCGCAGAACGGCATCCAGCTCGATGGAAAGGCGGGCATGTGCGTCATCGAAGACGCGGCCCGCGTGATGCGGAAAATATTTCGCGCCGATCGCGTCCAGTTCTTCCTGCGTGGCGCGCTTGCCGAGAGCTGCCAGCTCACGCGTGAGGGCGGGATTGGAGCCGATATAGGCTTCGTAGAAAAGCTCATAATTGCGCGGAATAGGTGCGATCCCCATGGATCGCATCGCGTAGGTAATCTGCCCTGCCACGTCGGGAATTTGCGCTTTGGGCGCAATCGCCGTACTCATAGATGAGCTCCGTAACATGTATTGGTTAAATTCATTCTTTACTTACGCAAAGAATCTTTGAGAAAATATTAAAGGTTTAATTATTGAAAATCGCTGCAATGTAAAGCTTTTATTTAAAAAGCTCGCAATCAAAGTATATTTTACAGAAGAAGGCGCCAACGGCGCCTTCGCTTGAGACAAATGATTTGCGCCAGATTATCCTAGGTTGAGCTCTTGGAAGAAGTCATTGCCCTTGTTGTCGATGACGATGAAGGCAGGGAAATCCTCCACTTCGATCTTCCACACGGCTTCCATGCCAAGCTCCGGATATTCTAGCACCTCCACCTTCTTGATGCAGTCCTGCGCAAGGCGGGCCGCCGGGCCGCCAATGGAGCCGAGATAGAAGCCGCCATATGTCTTGCAGGCTTCGCGTACGGCACGCGAGCGGTTGCCCTTGGCGAGCATGACCATCGAGCCGCCGAAGGACTGGAACTGGTCGACATAGCTGTCCATGCGGCCGGCGGTCGTCGGGCCGAACGAGCCGGACGCATAGCCGGCCGGCGTTTTTGCCGGACCGGCGTAGTAGACCGGATGGTTCTTCAGATAGTCCGGCATGCCTTCGCCCTTTTCCAGGCGCTCGCGGATCTTTGCGTGCGCGAGGTCGCGCGCGACGATGATGGTGCCGGTGAGCGATAGGCGCGTCTTGACCGGATGTTGCGACAGCTCGGCCAGGATGTCGGCCATCGGCCGATTGAGATCGATGCGCACCATCGATTCGGAGAGTTTCGCCTCGTCGATCTCGGGCATGTACTTGGACGGATCGGTCTCGAGCTGCTCGATGAAGATGCCGTCGCGCGTGATCTTGCCCTTGGCCTGGCGGTCGGCGGAGCAGGAAACGCCAAGACCGATCGGCAGCGAGGCGCCGTGGCGGGGCAGGCGGATGACGCGCACGTCATGGCAGAAATACTTGCCGCCGAACTGCGCGCCGACGCCAAGGCTCTGCGTGAGCTTGTGAATTTCCTTTTCCATTTCGATATCCCGGAAGGCATGGCCGCTTTCGGAGCCTTCCGTGGGGAGACAGTCGAGATACCGCGTCGAGGCGAGTTTGACCGTCTTCAGGTTCATTTCCGCCGAGGTGCCGCCGATGACGATGGCGAGATGGTAAGGGGGGCAGGCTGCCGTGCCGAGCGTCAGAATCTTTTCCTTGAGGAAATCCAACATGCGGTCATGCGTCAGGAGAGAGGGCGTGCCCTGATAGAGGAAAGTCTTGTTGGCCGAGCCGCCGCCCTTGGCGACGAAGAGGAACTCGTAGGCGTCGGTGCCTTCCTCATAGATATCGATCTGCGCAGGAAGATTGTTTCTGGTGTTCTTTTCCTCGAACATCTTGATGGGCGCGAGCTGCGAGTAGCGCAGGTTCTTCTTTTCGTAGGCGTCGAGTACGCCCTTGGCGAGAGCGCTGCTGTCGCCGCCTTCGGTCCAGACGCGGCGACCCTTCTTGCCCATGATGATCGCAGTGCCCGTGTCCTGGCACATAGGAAGCACGCCGCCTGCGGCGATATTGGCGTTCTTCAGCAGATCGTAGGCGACGAAGCGGTCATTGTCGGTCGCCTCCGGGTCTTCGAGGATCGAGGCCAGCTGCTTCAGGTGGCCGGGGCGTAGCAGGTGATTGATGTCGGCAAAGGCCGTTTCGGCGAGCAGGCGAATGCCTTCGGGATCGACGGTCAGGATTTCCTGGCCCCTGAAGGTGTCGACGGAAACGTAATCGCCGGAAATCTTGCGATAGGGGGTCGTGTCGTCGCCGAGGGGAAACAGATCGTCAGCCATATGGGAAACCTTTCAAGCCGGATGGCGGGGAAGATGTTTGGAGACGATCTAAATCCGGCTCGAGTCAAAAGCAATTGCTTGGCTGCGATGTCGAAATTTCAAAACTGGGTTCGTTGAAAGGACATTCGGGATTCCGGCGGGTCTTCCTAAGCTGAAATCTTGTAGCCGGCCACGCTAGCCCTTTCCCCGCATGCGGGGAGAGAGAGCCATGCACAGGGCTGTAATATCGGAACACATGCCCAGACGATCACCGTCCGGTGATATCACTTCGGGCCGATCATCGTTTCCGGGCGGACGATGGCGTCATACTCTTCCGAAGACACTAATCCGCTTGCCAGAGCCTCCTGCTTCAGCGTCGTTCCGTTCTTATGCGCCGTCTTGGCGATTTTGGCGGCGTTGTCGTAGCCGATCTTCGGCGCCAGCGCGGTGACCAGCATCAGCGATCGTTCCACGCCCGCCTTGATGTTGTCCTCGCGCGCTTCGATGCCGACGACGCAATTATCCGTGAAGGAGACGGCGGCATCGCTGAGCAATTGTACCGACTGCAGGAAATTATACGCCATCATCGGATTGTAGACATTCAGTTCGAAATGGCCCTGGCTGCCGGCAAAAGTGAGCGCGGCATTGTTGCCGAAGATGTGAATGCAGACTTGCGTCAGCGCTTCGCACTGGGTCGGATTGACCTTGCCCGGCATGATCGACGAGCCCGGCTCGTTTTCCGGCAGCGCCAGTTCGCCGAGACCGGAACGAGGACCGGAGCCGAGCAAGCGGATATCGTTGGCGATCTTGAAGAGGGCCGCGGCGGCCGCGTTGATGGCGCCATGGCTGAAAATCATGGAATCATGCGCGGCCAGTGCTTCGAACTTGTTCGGGGCGGTGACGAAGGGAAGGCCCGTGATCTTGGCGATCTCGTTCGCGACCTTCTCGGCAAAGCCGATCGGCGCATTGAGGCCGGTTCCGACCGCCGTGCCGCCCTGTGCGAGCTCGCAAAGGCCCGGCAGCGTCAGTTCGATGCGCTTGATCGAGGAGGCGACCTGCGCGGCATAGCCGGAAAATTCCTGGCCAAGCGTCAGCGGCGTCGCATCCTGCGTATGAGTGCGGCCGATCTTGATGATGTGGGCAAAGTCCGTGACCTTCTTTTCCAGGGCTGCATGAAGGTGCCGCAGAGCTGGCAACAGGTGATGGACGATCTGCTCGGCGCAGGCGATGTGCATGGCCGTCGGATAGGTATCATTCGACGACTGGCTCATATTGACGTGATCGTTCGGATGCACCGGCTTTTTCGAGCCCATGACGCCGCCGAGCATTTCGATCGCTCGATTGGAGATCACCTCATTGGCATTCATGTTCGATTGCGTGCCCGAGCCGGTCTGCCAGACCACAAGCGGAAAATGCTCATTGAGCTTGCCGTCGATGACTTCCTGCGCTGCGTCGACGATCGCCTTGCCAAGCGCCGGGTCGAGCTGGCCGAGCTCCATGTTGGCGCGTGCGGCCGCCTGCTTGATGATGCCGAGAGCGCGGACGACCGATAGCGGCTGCTTCTCCCAGCCGATCTTGAAATTGTCGAGGGAGCGCTGCGCCTGCGCGCCCCAATAGCGGTCGCCGGCGACTTCGATCGGGCCGAAAGTGTCGGTTTCGGTGCGGGTGGACGTCATGTTCCTGATCCTGCTTTCCAATGAGACGGATAGCCGTCATATAGGTCCGAACGGGCCGCATGAAAACATCAAGGCGTCATTTCATGATCATACAAATCATGTTTTTAGACCCGCCCGGCGTGCTCTTTTTAACACGCTGCGCATATATTCGCAGAGCTGCATTTTCGGCGCTAAAAAAGCCCAGGAAATTTCAATAAAAGATTAACCAATAATTTCATAATTTTGTGTGGACTGAACCGCGGAAAACGCCGCTGCTTCGTGATGTGAAGCTGGGGCATTGAACGAAAGGCGGGGTCTCGCCGTTTTCATAATAGTGGGTATACGATGTCCTAGACATCGCGGCCGAGTTGAAAACAGCCCCGTCCGGCTCGAAGTTATCGCACGATACAGGGACCCGATTAAAGAATGAAACTTGCAGTCAAAGCCACAGCCTCCGTCCTGGCTCTTTCCTGTTGCCTTTCCACAGTCGGCGCGACCTCCGCGGGCGCCATGACCCTCATGGATTTTATCCGTGGCGGCCAGGGGCGTCAGCAGAGCACCCAGGTCTCGGCCCCGGTTCCGGTCAATCCGGCGCAGACGCTGGAGTCCGGACAGTCGTTGGGAGAGCCGCCGCGCGCCAAGGCGCCGATGCCCACCGTCGATGCGCCGAAATATTATACTTACAAGGCGGACGCGATGCGTCCGGTTTCGACTGCGCATTTTGCCGATCCGGTGGTAACCGGCGCCGTTGCCGATGCTTCGCCAGCGCCCATTGCGGTCGATACCGAGGCTTCGCAGCGTCGCTACCTGGCGGACGCGCGCATTATGGCGACCAATGATATCGCCAAAGCGATCGAGACCTATTATGCGGATCAAACCAAGCCGCTCCTCTGGGTTGCCGATCACGCTGTCAGCGACAAAGCGAAGGCCGCCATGGGCGTTCTCGCCGATGCCGCTTCCGTCGGCCTCGACCCCGCCGATTATGCGGTGACGCCGCCGAGCGCCGATACCGCAAGCGCCGACCCTGTCATGCGCGACCGCGCCCTCATGCAGTTCGAACTGGCGCTGTCGAGCAAGGTGCTGATGTTCGTTCAGGATACGGTTCGCGGCCGACTCGACCCGAACAAGATCTCCGGCTATCACGATTTCAAGCGCAAGGACGTCAACCTGACGGCAACTCTGGATGTGCTGCGTGCGAGCCCCGATGTCGCCGCCTATCTCAACAGCCGCAATCCGTCCAATCAGCAGTTCATGCAGCTGAAGGCGGAACTGGCGAAGCTGCGTGCCGAGTCCGGTTCGGATGGCAACCATATTTCCATTTCCCTGACCGGCACCTTGAAGCCGGGCGGCAGCTCGCCGGAGATGGCCAATATCGTCAAGGCGATCCAGCATCGCGGTTCCGACGCGCTGAAGACCGCCCATGCCGACCTTTTCGATGCCTATCTGGGCACACCTGACTACACGCCCGAGCTTGTCTCGCTGGTCGAGGACTTCCAGCGGGAAAAAGGGCTGACGGCTGATGGCGTCATCGGCCCGTCCTCCGTTCGCGCCATGGTCGGCGAGAACAATGACGCGAAGATCCAGAAGCTGATCATTGCAATGGAGCAGCTCCGTTGGCTGCCGGACGAACTTGGACCGCGCTACGTCTTCATCAATCAGCCGGCCTTCATGGTTTATTACCACAATAACAACCAGGAGCAGCTGTCGATGCGCGTCGTCGTCGGCGGCAAGCAGCACCAGACCTTCTTCTTCGAAAATCAGGTGCAGACGGTCGAGTTCAACCCCTTCTGGGGCGTTCCTCAGTCGATCATCATCAACGAGATGCTGCCGAAGCTGCGCGCCGATCCGAACTATCTCGATCGCATGGGCTATCAGGTGGAAGTCGGCGGCCGTGCAGTCGCTTCGTCCAGCGTCGACTGGTATGGCTCGACCAAGAGCATTTCGGTCCGCCAGCCGCCGAGCAGCGACAACGCTCTGGGTGAACTGAAGATCCTGTTCCCGAATTCACATGCGATCTACATGCACGACACGCCGCAGAAGAGCTTCTTCAAGAAGGATATGCGCGCGCTCAGCCATGGCTGCGTCCGCCTTGCCGATCCGCGCGCGATGGCAGCTGCCGTGCTGAACACGACGGTCGACGACGTCGCCAAGCAGATTGCGACCGGTCAAAACAAGGCCGTCCCCGTGCCGCAGAAGTTCCCGATCTATATCGCCTACTTCACCGCATGGCCGAACAAGGACGGTGTCGTCCAGTATTTCAACGACGTCTACGATCGCGATGCCGCCACGCAGAAGGCGCTCGATGCGACCTCGAAGGCGCGTACGGCTCAGATCTGAGTTCTGAACGAGGAGCAAAAAAGGCGGCTATCAAGTCGCCTTTTTTCGTTGGAGGGATCAGGCGCCTCAGGCGGCAAGCAATCCTTCGACCAGTTCCGGCGTCAATTCATCGTAGTGGTAGATGATGCGGTTCGGGCCGAGCGTTTCGACGCCAACGTCGGAGTAGCCGAACGGGACTGCGACGGAGGGCACGCCGGCATTGCGGGCGACAAGGATATCGTTGATGCTGTCGCCGATCATGATCGTGCGGGTCAGATCGCCGCCCGCGCGTTCGACCGTGCCGATCAAATGCTCCGCATTCGGCTTACGGACGGTGAAGGTATCGCCGCCGGTAATCGCCTCGAAATAATGGGTCAGTTCCAGCCGCTCGAGCAGCGTGCGCGCCAGCGATTCCATCTTGTTGGTGCAGACCGCCAGCTTGTAGCCTTGGCTCTTCAGAGTGTTGAGCGCTGCCAAAAGTCCAGGATATGGTTGTGTGACGCCCGGCATCGTTTCGGAATAGTGCGTTATGAAGCGCTGCAGCAGGGCGGGTAGTTCTTCCGATGCCAGCGTATAGCCGTGCAGCTTGCAGGCACGCTCGATCATGACCTGCGCGCCGTTGCCGACGAGATGCGTGACCTCGTCGTAGCTGACCGGCGGAAGCCTGAGCGCATCGATCGTATGGTTCAGGCTGACGATGAGATCCGCGTGCGTGTCGAGCAGCGTGCCATCGAGATCGAATACGACCAGAGAAGATTTCACGAGGAATCGGCCTTTGCGTGGAAAAGAGCGTGTCTTTTGGAGTTAAAAGATCGCGCGCGCAATTGCAACCGAAGGAGCCTGGAAGCCTTGGCAGAGGGGCGCGGGGATTTCTATATCATGCCGTTATTTTGGCTTTCGTTTGACTGGAGAGCCGTGTAAACAGCAGACCAACGTAACAATGGGAGCAGGTGGCGCATGGACGCCCGCCAGATGAAAATCGAGGCAGCTAGAGCCGCATTGGCTTATGTCGAGAGCGGTATGCGGCTCGGGATCGGCACAGGCAGCACGGCAGAGGAATTCGTTCGCCTGCTCGCCGAAAAGGTTGCTGCCGGCCTCACGATCCAAGGCGTTCCCACATCAGAAAGAACGGCCAAGCTCTGCAATGAGCTCGGCGTGCCGCTGAAGTCGCTGGATGAGCTTCCGGAGCTCGATCTTACCATAGACGGTGCCGACGAACTGGATGGCGAACTGACCCTGATCAAGGGCGGCGGCGGCGCGCTGCTGCGCGAGAAGATTGTCGCTGCCTCATCCGCCCGCATGATCGTCATTGCGGATCAGAGCAAGGTCGTCGAGACGCTCGGCGCATATCCACTGCCCATCGAGGTCAATCCGTTCGGGCTCGTTTCCACGCGTATCCTCATTGAGAAGGCTGCATCGCGCATCGGGCTTTCCGGCGCGCTGGACATGCGCCGCTCGGGCGACAGCCTCTTTGTCACCGATGGGGGGCATTACATCGTCGATGCATCTTTCGGCCGCATTCCTGATGCAGAGGCGCTGTCGGACGAGCTCTATTCGATTCCCGGCGTTGTCGAACACGGGCTCTTTATTCATATGGCGACAGAAGCGATCATTGCCGGCCCTGCCGGCGCGCGCACGTTGCAGGCGAACAATACATAGGAGCACTCATCTCATGATCAAATTTGCGGGTCTTGGCCGTCTTGCCGCTGCAGCCGTCCTTTTTTCCGGCATTGCCTTTGGTTCCGTCAACGCTCAGGAAGTTTCCGAGGATCAGATCAAGGCTGCGCGCGCCGCGATCAACGCTCTCGGCATCACCAATCAGTTCGACAATATTCTGCCGAATCTCGCCGAGCAGCTGAAGAGCACGATGATCCAAGCAAACCCGAATTTCGGCGATGCGATCAACTCGACCGTCGACGCCACTGCGCTCGCGCTCGCACCGCGTCGTGCCGATCTGGAACGTGAAGCTGCCATCACCTATGCCAAGGCTTTCTCGGCCGACGAACTGAAGGCGATCGCCGATTTCTACGGTTCGCCGGCAGGCAAGAAGCTTCTCAAGGATGGTCCGCTCGCCACTCGCGAACTCTACAAGGCCGCCGATATCTGGAGTCAGGGCATTTCGCGCGATCTCGCGAAGCAGAGCAACGATGCCCTGCAGAAGGTCGTCAAGCAGCCGGTCGTTACGCCGGATGCCGGCGCCGCTGCTCAGACCGCGCCGAAGCAGTAAGCGACGGGTCTTGCCGCGCTTGTTCCGGAAGGCAAATTTTGTCTTTCGGCGTAAGCGACAGGCGGTTGCAAATTCGAAGCTCGGATCGATTCCGGGCTTTTCTTTTTGTGCCTCGGCTCCCTATATGGATGCCGACCCCCAATGGCGCTTCGCGCGCATCTTGACGTCTATAGGAGCGATCCATGCCTTCGTTTGATTTCGATCTTTTCGTCATTGGCGGCGGCTCCGGCGGCGTGCGCAGCGCGCGCGTGGCCGCATCGCTCGGCAAGAAGGTCGGCATCGCCGAGGAGTATCGCTATGGCGGCACCTGCGTCATTCGCGGCTGCGTGCCGAAGAAGCTCTTCGTTTATGCGTCCCAATACAGCGAGCATTTCGAGGATGCGGCCGGTTTCGGCTGGACGGTCGGCGAGAGCAGCTTCGACTGGAAGAAGCTGATCGAGGCGAAGGACAAGGAAATCGCCCGGCTGGAGGACCTCTATCGCAAAGGGCTCGACAATGCCAAGGCAGAGATTTTCGACACGCGGGCCGAGCTGGTGGATGCGCACACGGTCAAGCTTTTAAAGAGCGGGCAGACCGTTACCGCCGAGACCATCGTGATTGCGACCGGCGGTCGGCCGAACCTGCATCCGGCGCTGCCGGGTCACGAGCTTTGCATCTCCTCGAACGAAGCCTTCCACCTGAAGGAGCTGCCGAAATCTATCCTGATCGCCGGCGGCGGATACATCGCCGTCGAATTCGCCAATATCTTCCATGGCCTCGGCGTCGAGACGACGCTGATCTATCGCGGCGCGGAGATTCTGTCTCGCTTCGATCATGACCTGCGCAAAGGCCTGCATGAAGCCATGGAGGAGAAGGGCATCCGCATTCTCTGTCACGACATCATCGAGAACGTCGAGAAGGCGGAGGGCAGGCTCAGCATTCGGACGAAGAACGACAAGTCCCTGACGGTCGATACCGTTATGCTGGCGCTCGGTCGTACGCCGAATACCGAAAATCTGGGACTGGAGGCTGCCGGCGTCGCAATCAACGAACAGGGTGCGATCGTGGTCGACCAATATTCGCGTACTTCCGTTGCGCATATCTATGCCCTTGGCGACGTCACCGACCGGGTACAGCTGACGCCCGTCGCGATCCATGAAGCCATGTGCTTCATCGAGACCGTCTACAAGGACAATCCGACCCGGCCCGATCACGAACTCATCCCGACAGCCGTCTTCTCGCAGCCGGAGATCGGCACGGTGGGGTTGACCGAGGAAGAGGCGGCCAAGCGCTATCCGGAACTCGAAGTCTATCGTGCCCAGTTCCGGCCGATGAAGGCGACGCTTTCGGGCCGCAGCGAAAAGATGATCATGAAGCTGATCGTCAACGCCGCCGACCGCAAGGTGATCGGCGCCCATATTCTCGGCCACGATGCCGGCGAGATGGCGCAGCTTCTCGGCATCACACTCAAGGCCGGCTGCACCAAGGACGATTTCGACCGCACCATGGCCGTGCATCCGACAGCATCCGAAGAACTGGTGACGATGTATTCGCCAAGCTATCGTATCCGTAATGGCGAGCGCGTGTAACGCGCCCGTTTTCGCGCAGATATCGGCTGCCCATAAAAGATCAGCACAGTAGTATGCCCGCCTTTGCAAGCGGGCGGCAAAGGTTTATAAGCGCGCGTTATTTACGACGACGGGCCGCCCGGCCAAGATCGGGCGCACAAGCAGGTGAGTGAGATGGCACAGAATTGGACACCCAGCAGTTGGCGGCAAAAACCGATCCAGCAGGTGCCGGATTTTCCGGACAAGGCAGCGCTTGCGGAAACCGAAGCACAGCTTGCAAGCTATCCGCCGCTGGTTTTCGCCGGCGAAGCTCGCCGTCTGAAGGCTCATCTTGCCAATGTTGCGGAAGGCAATGGCTTCCTGCTGCAAGGCGGCGATTGCGCCGAAAGCTTTGCCGAGCATGGTGCCGACACGATCCGCGACTTCTTTCGCGCCTTCCTGCAGATGGCCGTCGTCCTGACCTTCGGCGCACAGCTGCCGGTCGTCAAGGTGGGCCGCATCGCCGGCCAGTTCGCCAAGCCGCGCTCTTCGAACATCGAAACGCAGAACGGCGTCTCGCTGCCGAGCTATCGCGGCGACATCATCAACGGCATCGACTTCACCCAGGAAGCACGCATCCCCAATCCGGAACGTCAGTTGATGGCCTATCGCCAGTCTGCCGCGACGCTGAACCTGCTGCGTGCCTTCGCCATGGGGGGCTACGCGAACCTTGAAAACGTGCAGAAGTGGATGCTCGGCTTCGTCAAGGACAGCCCGCAGGGCGAGCGCTACCGCAAGCTTGCCGACCGTATCGGCGAGACGATGGATTTCATGCGTGCGATCGGCATTACCGCCGAGAGCAATGCGAGCCTGCGCGAGACCGATTTCTTCACCAGCCATGAAGCGCTGCTCCTCGGCTATGAAGAAGCCTTCACCCGCGTCGATTCCACAACCGGCGACTGGTATGCAACCTCAGGCCATATGCTCTGGATCGGCGACCGCACGCGCCAGGCCGATCATGCCCATGTCGAATATTTCCGTGGCATCAAGAACCCGATCGGTCTGAAGTGCGGTCCTTCGCTGCAAGCGGACGATTTGATCAACCTGATCGATATCCTGAATCCGGAGAACGAAGCCGGCCGCCTGACGCTGATCTGCCGTTTCGGCCACGATAAGGTTGCCGACAACCTGCCGCGCCTCATCCGCGCCGTCGAGCGCGAGGGCCGCAAGGTCGTCTGGTCCTGCGACCCCATGCATGGCAACACGATCACGCTCAACAACTACAAGACGCGTCCGTTCGAGCGCATCCTGTCGGAAGTCGAAAGCTTCTTCCAGATCCATCGCGCCGAAGGCACGCACCCGGGCGGCATCCACATCGAGATGACCGGCAAGGATGTGACCGAATGCACGGGCGGCGCCCGCGCCGTCGGCGCCGAGGATCTGCAGGATCGCTACCACACGCACTGCGACCCGCGCCTCAACGCGGATCAGGCGCTCGAGCTTGCCTTCCTGCTCGCCGAGCGGATGAAGGGCGGCCGTGACGAAAAGCGCATGCGCGCGCACGGCTGAACGAAGTCGCATTTATGACCTAGAAAAAGGGCCGGCGAAAAGCCGGCCCGTTTGCTTTGGGCTGGACGGATCAATCCCGCTGAACGACGCTTCATTTCTTTGAGATTGACCAGGCCATCATTCTCGGGAAGGTTCCCTGAAAAAGGGGAGCGACAATGACGGGCGAACATACCGGAGCCTGCCTTTGCGGCAGCGTAAGTTTCAAGACGCGCGGCAAACTGCGCGAAGTCGTAGCCTGCCATTGCTCGCAGTGCCGCAAGCAGACCGGCCTCTACTATGCCGCGACCAATGTCCCGATCGATAGTCTTTCCATCGAGGGAGAAGAGGCAATCACATGGTATCGCGCCAGCACGTTCGCCCGCCGCGGCTTCTGCAAAATCTGCGGCTCGGCGCTGTTCTGGGCGGCCGATGGCGCGGACGAAATATCGATCATGGCGGGACTGTTCGACCAGCCGAGTGACCTAAAACTCGCCTATCACATCTATTGCGCCGATAAGGGCGACTACTACGAAATCAGCGATGGACTGCCGCAATATCGGCAGGGGCGCCCCGGATTGCTGACGGCAGGCTCCTCCGACTGATCTTCACGCGATAACTTTTTCGGCGATCATTCCATGCAGTTTGGCGATCTCCTTGCGGGCGAGCGGCAATTCCGTCAACCCCTGTACGTCGATTTAAGAAGCCACTCTTTGCTACCTGCGCGGGTGGAGCGATCTTTGGTGCGTGTGGGAGAAGGAAGGCGGTTGCGGAAGAAAGACGCCATCGCTAAATGTATGGCATGACAGAGCAAAGCCAAACTACCCACACGATCCGCATCGCGGTTGCGCAACTCAATCCCACCGTCGGTGACGTCTCGGGCAACCTTGCCAAGGCGCGGGAAGCGCGGATTGAGGCTGCGCGCGAAGGTGCACAGCTGGTGTTGCTGACGGAGTTGTTCATTTCCGGCTATCCGCCGGAGGATCTCGTGCTGAAGCCGGCTTTCCTACGCGCCTGCTGGAAGGCGGTGGAAAGCCTCGCAGCCGATACGGCCGATGGTGGCCCTGGCGTCGTCGTCGGTTTTCCGCGTCAGGATGATACCGGGCGTTATAATTCTGTGGCCGTATTGGATGGTGGCAAAGTCATCTTCATCAGAGACAAGGTCGATTTGCCGAACTACGGCGAGTTCGACGAGAAGCGCGTCTTCGACGAAGGGACGATCTCTGGCCCCGTCAATTTCCGGGGCGTCCGCATCGGCATACCGATTTGCGAGGAAATCTGGAACGATCTTGGCATCTGCGAAACGCTGGCCGAGAGCGGCGCGGAAATCCTGCTCGTTCCAAACGGTTCGCCTTACTACCGCGGCAAGGTCGATGTCCGTCATCAGGTTGCTTTGCGGCAGGTGATCGAGTCCGGCCTGCCATTGATCTTCGCTGCGCAGGTCGGCGGCCAGGACGAATTGGTTTTCGATGGCGCCAGCTTCGGTTTCAACGCTGACAAGACGCTGGCGTTCCAGATGAGCCAGTTCGAAACCGCGCTGGCGATTACGACCTGGAGGAAGAATGGCGATGGCTGGCATTGCTCCGAAGGCCCGATGGCGCATATTCCGGAAGGCGAGGAGGCCGACTATCGGGCTTGCCTGCTGGGCTTCCGCGATTATGTGAACAAGAACGGCTTCAAATCGGTCGTACTCGGCCTTTCCGGCGGTATAGACTCGGCGATCTGCGCCGCGATTGCCGTCGATGCACTTGGCGAGGAGCGCGTTCGCACCGTCATGCTGCCCTTTCGCTATACCTCACAGGATTCTCTGAAGGATGCGGCGGATTGCGCCAAGGCGCTCGGCTGCCGCTATGACATCGTGCCGATCGAAGATCCCGTCACCGGCTTCACGACGGCCTTGTCCGATCTGTTCGAAGGAACGGAAAGCGGCATCACCGAGGAAAATCTGCAGAGTCGCGCCCGCGGCACGATCCTGATGGCGATTTCCAACAAGTTCGGCTCCATGGTAGTGACGACGGGCAATAAGTCGGAAATGTCCGTTGGATATGCCACGCTTTATGGCGACATGAACGGCGGCTTCAACCCGATCAAGGATCTTTACAAGATGCAGGTCTATGCGCTCTCGCGCTGGCGCAACCTGCATGTGCCGCCGGGTGCGCTTGGCCCCTCGGGTGAGGTTATCCCCCACAACATCATCGACAAGGCGCCGTCCGCCGAGCTGAGGCCGAACCAGACGGACCAGGATTCGCTTCCTCCTTATCCGGTGCTCGACGATATCCTTGAATGCCTGGTGGAGAAGGAAATGTCGGTCGAGGAGATCGTGGCGCGCGGCCATGACGTTGCGACCGTGCATCGCGTCGAGCATCTGCTCTATCTCGCAGAATACAAGCGCCGCCAGTCGGCACCGGGCGTGAAGATCACCAAGAAGAATTTCGGCCGCGATCGTCGCTATCCGATCACCAACCGCTTCCGCGATCGCTGATCGCGGCATCCGAGATCGGAAGAGGAAGCCTGGGAGGGGAAGAATGCGCAGCTCGGTCGAGATCCATGATATCCGCACGGGTGCCAACCGGATCGTCTGGCAGACCGATCGGCTGATCGAAGCGCCGAACTACTCGCCCGACGGACGCTATCTGCTGGTGAATGGCGACGGCCTGCTTTATCGGCTGCCGCTGGACGGCAGCGGCGGGATCGTCAAGGTCGATACCGGCTTTGCGGAGCAATGCAATAACGATCACGGGATTTCGCCCGACGGGTCGCTGATCGCGATTTCCGATAAGACGCAGCACGGCAAATCCTGCATTTATGTGCTCCCCGCCCAAGGCGGCACGCCGAGGCAGGTTACGACCAATCTGCCGTCATACTGGCATGGCTGGTCGCCCAACGGACAGCGGTTCTCTTATTGCGGCATCCGCGACGACGTCTTCGATATCTACACGATCTCGATCGATGGCGGCGAAGAGACGCGGCTAACGCATGGCGAAGGCCGCAATGACGGACCTGATTATTCAGCCGACGGGCAATGGATCTATTTCAATTCGAGCCGCACCGGCCTCATGCAGATCTGGCGCATTCATCCCGACGGCACCGGCCTGCAGCAGGTGACTCACGACAATTACGGCAATTGGTTCGCGCATCCCTCGCCTGACAATGACAAGGTCGTGCTGATCTCATACGATCCCGACGTTTTCGATCATCCGCGTGATCTGAACGTGCGGATGAGGCTGATGGACATGGATGGCGGCAATCTCACGACGCTGTTCGAGCTCTTCGGCGGGCAGGGAAGTATCAATGTGCCGAATTGGTCACCGGATGGTGATGAATTCGCCTATGTGCGGTACGAGCCGGCGTGAGTTCCTTACAGACGGCAACCATCGCTATAGATCTGGATGCGTTCGCAGGGCGCATCGTGCACGGTCTTGCGCACAGAAGCAGGCGATGAAGCCATTATCTCCCCGCTGCCCCAGGCGGGTACGGCCTGAAAGCAATAGGACAGGACGGCCGGTCAGGCCGAGATGAGAAGCGCTTGGCCGCTTTATTGCGTCGGCTGCGGTCCGGCCTCTTTCGGATGCTTGAGGTCGATGCTGTCATGGTCGGTGGCGAGGAACTGCGGACCTACCTGACGAACCTTATGGGCGGAAGGATCGTAAGGGCGATCCGGCGGAAATTGCTGAGGTGCTGCCTGTGTCACCTTCGGAGCCGTCGCTGGGGGCGCCTGCTTTTGTTCCAGGCTGGAATTCTTCTGAAGTCTTGGGGTTTCGATGACGGTAACCGAGCTCTCAGGCTGGGCCAGGGATTGCTGCTCGGGTGCGTAGGCATCTGGTCGCGTGCGGGTGTCGACAACGATGTCCGGCGTTGCCGAAGCCGGCAGGCTGCAGCCGTTCCGCTGCATGGTATCCAGCAATTGCCGGCGCTGCATGGCAACGGCATCGACGCGTCCGACGCTTTCCTCACGCCGATCCATCAGCACGGTGAGATCATGCCGCATCTCATCGAGCGATTGCCGCATGTCATCGCAGGCACCCTGATTGTTCTCTCCGAAGGGGCTCATACTGCCGTCTTCGACGCAGCCCTGATTGCGCAGGTCGCTCATTGTCCGGCGGATCATCAGGTTCTGCTGGACGATGGCGCGCGAGAGCTGGCGCGTTTCCTGGCTCGCGCCGATCACTTCGTTAATATCGACGTAGCGGCCGCGCAATTCGTCGCAAAGGTCGACCTGTGCGAAGGTCGGTGTGGCCGTCAGCAGAGACAGCAAGGCAATGGAAGCGTGTTTTGTGCCGCGATTCACGGTTCTGCTCTCGAAAGCGCTCGATCCTGCTGAGAGCTTATACCTTCGAGCTTAACAACGTATCCATCAAAACGCATGGATTTCGAGAGGATTTTCATGAAATCGCAGCTCGCAGCCGCCGTGAGGCGGCTGCGAATGTCCTGATCAGGCGATCTGCGATGCCTCGACGACGGCCAGAGCCGCCATGTTGACCACGCCTCGCGAAGTGACGGAAGGGGAGAGGATGTGGGCGGGAAGCGCCGTCCCCAGCAGGATCGGGCCGACATGCAGGCCATCGGTCATGGTCTTGACCACGCCGAGCGTGATGTTGGCGGCATCAAGGTTCGGGAAGACGAGCAGGTTCGCTTCGCCCGACAGTGCGCTGTCTGGCATGACATGGCGACGCAGGCTTTCGGAAATGGCGCTGTCGCCATGCATTTCGCCATCGACTTCCAGCTCCGGCGCGGCATTGCGCACGAGCGCCAGAGCGTTGCGCATCTTGGTCGCGCTTTCGGACTCTCGCGAGCCGAAGTTGGAATGCGAAACCAGAGCTGCTCGCGGCTCGATGCCGAAGCGTTTGATTTCCTCCGCCGCCAGGATTGTCGATTCCGCGATTTCCTCGGCGGTCGGATTAAACGTCACGTAGGTATCGGCGTAGAACGTCGCGCCACGCTGCGAGATGAGCAGGCTGAGCGCCGAGAAATCGCGGACATCCGGCCGCTTGCCGATGACCTGCCGAACGACGCGCAGATGGCGCTCGTAGCGGCCTTCCAGACCGCAGATCAGCGCATCGGCTTCACCGCGCTTGAGCGCAAGCGCGCCGATCACCGTCGTATTGGTACGAACGATGGTGCGGGCGGCTTCGGGGATAACGCCCGCGCGCCCGACCAGCGAGAAATAAAGCTCGACATATTCGCGGAAGCGCGGATCGTCTTCCGGATTGATGACGGCGAAATCCGTGTTCGGACGGATCTTCAGGCCATATCGCTTCAGACGCGTTTCAATAACGGACGGGCGACCGATAAGGATCGGGACGGCTGTGCCTTCCTCGAGCAGAACCTGGGCGGCGCGTAGCACGCGTTCATCCTCGCCCTCCGAGAAGACGACGCGCTTGCGCTCCGCGACCTTTGCCGCCGCGAAGATCGGCTTCATGATGAAGCCGGAGCGGAAGACGAAGCGGTTGAGCTCGTCCATATAGGCGTCGAAGTCCTTGATCGGACGCAGGGCGACGCCACTGTCGGCGGCAGCCTTCGCGACCGCTGGCGCGATGCGCAGGATGAGACGCCGATCGAAGGGCGAGGGGATCAGGT
>JBCNPI010000093.1:0-17633 GCA_039593415.1 Rhizobium sp.
CTTCGCCGCAACCACGAACGTCAAGTGGAACCCGGTCAAGAACCTGCTCATCGAGCCGGAAGTTTCCTACACCAACTTCGATTCTGTGAACCAGGATCAGTGGGCTGGTATCCTGCGCTTCCAGCGTAGCTTCTAATACCAACTTGCCTGGCCTGCCTAGGGCCAGGCCTCAGAAGCCCGATGCAGGACCATCGGGCTTCTTTCACCGATTGGTCGATCTCCGATCAAAGCCGAAGGATCCGGTCTCCCTCCGGATCCTTTTTGATTCCAGGATCCTTTTCGGAATCGGCGGCGCGCCTGCCCGATAGGCTGTTTGCGATCATAGGCTGAAGGCTCTCCATCCGTTCACCATCGGCGGATCTGCGGCTTTCCCCCCGTCGACAACAGGTGACTTAGTCTCGCGCGTATAGTCCCGCCTGGTGAGCGGCCCGATCCAACTCCTCGCGAAAATCGGGAGCGGCCAGCGCAATCAGCGCCTTTGCCCGTTCCGCCACGGATTTGCCCTTGAGGTTGGCCCAGCCATATTCGGTGACGACGATATGGATATCGTTGCGCGACGTCGTCACCGGGCCTGTCAGCGTCGGAGCGATACGCGACAGCGTTCCCTTGGCCGCCGTGGCATGACAGGCGATGATCGAGCGCCCGCCGCGCGAAGCATAGGCGCCCCGCACGAAATCCACCTGACCGCCCGTTCCGCTGAACTGCCGTCCATTGACGAATTCGGAATTGCACGCACCATTGAGATCGATCTGCATCGTCGCATTGACCGACACCATGCGGTCATTCTGCGCGATGACGAACGGATTGTTCACATACTCTACGGGATGTGCTTCGACATCGGGATTATTGTTCAGGAAGTCGTAAAGAGACTTGTCGCCGAGGGCAAAGGTGAAGACGGTTCGCCCGACATGGATCTGCTTGCGGCTGTTATCGACCACACCTGTCCTGACCAGGGTGGCGAGCCCCGATGTCATCATTTCTGTATGGATGCCGACGTGGCGGTGCTGTGAGAGGCCGGCGCAAACAGCGTCTGGCAGCGCACCGATGCCCATCTGCAGGCAATCGCCATCATCGATCAGACCCGCAATGATGGCGCCGATCGCGTCGTCGACATCCGAGCGGGGAGCGGCGGCAAGCACCGGCAGGCTCGCGTCGTTCTCGACAAGTGCCGTGACATTGGAGACCGGGATCATGCAGTTGCCGCGCACATAGGGCATGCTGGGATTGACTTCCAGGATCAGCCGGGTTCCCGGTTTGCGGGCAACCGCAAGCGCATAATCGGTACTGGCGCCGAGGCTGAAATTCCCGTCCGCATCCATCGGGGAGACGGTTGCGACCAATGTATCGACGCCAACATGCTCGACAAGGGAGCGCGGCACCTGGCTGAAATGGCACGGCACGAGGTCACCGGCAGGCAGCATCTCCGCCATTCGCCGCTTGTCGAGGGCGCGATCCACGGCTCCATGAAAGTAACTCATGGGAATGATGCGGTCGCGCAGATCGAAGTCGAACACGCTGCTGCCGGCTATGCCGGTGCAGAGCAGGTAGTAAAGCCGGATGTTGTCTACCGCGCCGGCTCGGGCGCGCTCGGCCAGTGCCCCAAGGATGGCAGGCGGCTGGCCGGCAGCGATCGGCATGGCGATCTTTGCTCCGGACGGTATCAAGGCAACGGCCTCATGCGCAGAACGCACGCGTTCGCGATATTGCGTCTGATGAATAGCGGCCATCGAGTCCTCCCCTTGAATGCCACGTTCAGAACGAACCAGCACCCACCGCGTAGTCGCATCCAGCCCTCCTCCTTGGCTGCTGCGACCGCCCTTGTTTGCAGTAGGATGCGCTTACATAAAAGCGCCCAACTGGCTGTTTGCGCAAGACCCGAACATCACCCTCTACGGCGAGGGTGGAATGAGCCCTTCCGGTCGCAACAGTATTTGCCGAGGGCACCGGATACCAGCCGACACGGAACAACTTTTATTTCTGACGGGCCGCCCGCGCGGCAAGTGCGCTCCTCACATCCTCCTCCGCATGATCGAGCAGGGCAGTCAGGGCACTGCTTACAGCCTCGGTGTCGCCCGCAGCGATGCTGTCGACAACCTGCTTGTGGAGCGGGAGCGAATGCCGCTGGCCTTGCGGATTGTCATCGGAAAGCCGGAAACTGATGACCAGCGCGGTCTCGATCAGGGCAGCGAGCGAGCCTATCAGCTCATTACCGGACATGCGCAGGATCGCCTGATGAAAGGCCAGATCCGGGATGGCAAAGCGCTCCCCATCATCTCCAGCTCTTTCCATCTCGACGAGAAGACGCCGCAGCTCGGCGATCTGCGCTTCGGTTGCGCGCTTCGCCGCCAGCGCGCCGGCTGCCGGCTCGATCGCGCGGCGCAGTTCGAACAGCGATCGCGCCTCCTCGGCGGTCGTCCGAGATCCGTAGCGCCACAGAAGAACGTCGGGATCAAGAAAGTTCCAGTCCTTCCGCGGACGTACCCTCGTTCCAATTCTCGGACGCGATTCCACCATGCCTTTTCCGATGAGGACCTTGATCGCCTCGCGCAAGACTGTACGGCTCACACCGTAGGACGCGCTCCAATCATCCGCATTCGGCAATTGATCGCCGGGCAGCAGGTCGCCACGGATAATGCTCTGGCCGATCTCATTGAGCACTCTCGCATGGAGGCTGACACCTACGCCCCCGTCCATGCGCGAGCCTCCCAGCAACATCTTGGAGGTTGAACCGCCATTCTTCATACTATTCATATTATTGTTACTTGGTTCCCTTAATAGTCGTATTATTGAACACGCGATTGCTAACCACGTCAACAGCCGATTAAGAGTATAGAATGTTGCTGACATGCCAAATTTCAGAAACTCTCCCACTCCTATCCGCAATGATCTGCCACATGTTGTACATGTTCATGAGCGAAACCAGGCCGTGAAATCGATTACTGCAACAGCGTCGCAATATTACGTATTTCACCTCGAAAATCCGAAATACATCGCAGATAATACTCGAAATTACTCATTGAAATCTAGCCGCTCTCTCGTCCCGCCATCGGCCATGCGCGACGCAAGCCCTTCACCAATCGCATCCACGGGCAGCAGAAAAGCGACCGAGAAACATTTGACCACTATTGGGCAAACATCAGGCCCTTCTGCCTGAAAACCATCACCTCTGCTGCGGCAATGGCGCTAAGTCCATTTTAGTTCTGCGCTTTCCGCGAACCGATCTTCATCACCGCCACATGTTGCTAGCCGGCTTTTGAGCCGGTCGCTTTCCTGTGGCTATCGAAAACTCCCGACAGGAAACTCCAAAATGCGATCTTCAACGAGAAATCATTACGGCGATTTGGCCGGACAGAAAGCGCGCAGGCGGATTGCCACTGCCATATCCGCAAAGGCTGCGCCGCGTCGTGCACATCAGATGGTGAAACCGCTGATCCTGTGGTCGAGCCTCGCCTGCATGACGTCGGCGCCAGCCTATGCGGTCGAACCCTGGATCATGGTCGAGAAGAAAACCTTTACGGGAGACGTCGACCCCTATCGCGGCCAGGGTGTCACCACGGACGGAACCAGCTGGTACTTTTCCGGCACGAATGCCCTCGAAAGAACAGATCTCAATTTCAATACGACCTTGCGTCGTTCGCCTGCGATCGCTACCGCGCTATCAAATCCATCTGCTGCTGCGCCCAAGGGATTGAACCACATCGGCGATATCGATTACGCCAATGGCCTGCTTTACATATCGCTCGACAGCAGCCAGCGCGACCCGACCACCGGTGGCAGGTACAACACGCCCGTCTTCGCAATCTACAACGCCAGCGACATGACCTATACGGGCAAATCCTTTGCGCTGAATCCACCCCATGGAACGCAGGATATTGCCAGCTGGGTCGCAGTCGATGCCAAAAACGGCCTCGGTTACGGCATGGCTTACGACAATGCCACGGAAATCGCCGTCTACAATCTCTCCGATTGGTCGTTCAAGAAATACATTCCGCTTTCGCAGACCATCGACCAGGCGCAGGGCGGAAAGCTGCTGGGCGGCTGGATGTATTTCTCCACCGACAATGATTCGAAATTCATCTATCGCGCCAACCTCGCGACCGGTCAGGTGGAAACCCTGGGCGATCTCAAGGTCAATTTCGACCAGGAAGTCGAGGGACTGTCCTTTGCTCAGACCAAGGATGGCTGGTCCCTCTACGTCTTGAACAGGGAGCAACTGACCTCGGATGCCGACGAAACTATCGGCTTCTACCGCTATCTGCGGCCTTACGGCAATGCGCTCTCCGGTGAGATCCATGCGAGCGTCAAGGGCGCCTTCATAACGGACAGCCTTTATCTGCGCGATGCCGTCAACGAGCGCATCCGATCGGCATTCGACGATGTCGGCGCGATGTCATCGCCGGTGACGACCTACGATGAGAAGGGCATGCAGCAGACAAACGGCAACACCGAAGGCATCGCTATCTGGAGCCAGGCGATCGGCGCAAGAAGCAAAGCAGACGGAGCCGGCTACGCGGCCGGAATCGATCATTCGACCGGCGGCTTTCTCTTCGGCGCCGACGCATCCGCCGGCACATGGCGGCTCGGCGTCCTTGGCGGATACAGCAACACCAGCTTCGATGTCGACGCCCGTTCGTCCTCCGGCTCGAGCGACAACTACCACATTGGTCTGTACGGCGGCTCGCAGTGGGGCGCGCTCGGTTTCAGATCCGGCCTCATCTATACGTCGCACAGCGTCAGCACGACGCGCCACGTCGTCTTTCCGGCCTTCAACGAGACGCTCTCCGCCGATTATGATGCGCGCACGACCCAGGCCTTCGCGGAACTCGGCTACAAGATCGGTGTTGGCCCGGCCGCCCTCGAGCCTTTCGCCAATCTCGCTTACGTTCATCTCGGCAGCGACGCATTTGCCGAAACCGGCGGAATGACCACCGCATTGACCAGCGACAAGGGCTCGACCAACACCACCGTCACCACGCTTGGTCTTCGAGCATCGACCGACATTCCTCTGTCGAGCGTCAAGGCCAAAGCGCGCGGGATGCTGGGCTGGCAGCATGCCTATGGCGACAAGACGCCCAACTCCGACTTTGCCTTCAATACCGGAGCGAGCTTCTCCATCGACGGCGCACCGATCGCCAAGGATGCGCTGACAATGGAGGCAGGCCTTGATTTCGCGCTCTCCCCGACCGCGACCGTGGGTGCCTCCTATTCCGGTCAGATCGCCAGCAACGCTCAGGACCATTCTTTCAAGCTCAACGTCAATATGAAATTCTAGAGCCGGATGATTTCAGGTCCATTCGACCTGAAATCTGAATCCGTCTCTAAATCAACAGGCGTCGCAGCAAACCGGTTGCATGCGGCGCCGTCCCGACGCGGCCCCCTTTGGTGAGATCCCATATGATGAGCAAGGAAACGAGCAATAAGTTTGGCGCCTATCCGAGCCTAAAGGACAAAAGCGTATTTATCACCGGTGGAGGCAGCGGCATCGGCGAAAGCCTGGTCAGGCACTTTTGCGCCCAGGGCAGCCGGGTGGCGTTCGTCGATATTGCCGAAGAAAGCGCGGGCGCCCTTGTCGAATCCCTCCTATCGGAAGGAGCCTCCCCACCGCTCTTCATCCGGTGCGACCTGCGCGATATCGAAGCCTTGCAGGCGGCAATGGCAGAGGCTGCGGCGCGCAATGGGCCGATCCAGATCCTCTGCAACAATGCAGGCAACGATGACCGGCATCAGACGGATAACGTCACCGTCGCCTATTGGGACGATCGGATGGCCGTCAATCTGCGCCATCAATTCTTTGCCGCGCAGGCAGCACGACCTTTCATGAAAACACTCGGCGGCGGCTCGATCATCAATCTCGGCTCCATCACCTGGATGGTGGGGGACCCCGATTGTCCCGCCTATGTCACCGCAAAGGCCGGCATTTACGGGCTGACGCGCGCGCTTGCTCGCGAATTCGGACCGGAACGCATCCGCGTCAACTGCCTGGTGCCAGGTTGGGTCATGACGGAACGCCAGATGCGCCTCTGGCTGACGGAATCCGGCGAACGCCAGATTGCCGAACGCCAATGCCTGCCCGACCGGCTGCAACCCGACGACATCGCCCGTATGGCACTCTTCCTTGCCTCCGACGACAGCGCCATGTGCACAAGCCAGCAGTTCATCGTCGACGGTGGCTGGGTATGAGCGAATGTCAAAGTCCTCGGCGGGACCTTTGGCGACAAGTCCCGCTTTCCCCGTCGATTCACCGGCACTCAGGCCGATCTCATCTTGCGGAAGCGATCAAGCGTCTATTGTATCCTTCCGACAGGGAGGCGGGGCTCGGTGAGTTGAAGCTTTCTGCCCATCCAGAGCCCGAAGCGAAAAGCCGAACCGAGCAGCTGCGGACAATTCTCTGTGAGCGCTGCGACCATCCAAGCAGGCGCATCGATCTGCGCAATCCAATTGCCGATCTTGACCATTACCGGCGGCTGCTGGAATTCCTGTATCGTTTCTTCCACGACATGGACCCGCTTTATCGTCACGATGAGGTCGCCCTGCTTCTGCCCGATGTGGAACGGCGTCGTCGCCGGCTCGCCTTGATCGCGAAAGACATGGCTGATACCGGCGCACCAATTCCCTTTCTCCGCCCAGACGAAGATTACCTGATCGATTTTGCAAGTGCTCTCGGCTGGCTCTATTTGGCGGAGGCCTTCTATTTCGCTGCCATATCCCTTCTGATCCGGGCGGCCGGATCTGCCTCTTCCAACAGCTTCGGCGCCCGCCACCTGCTCGCAGCATCGGATGACCGCATCTTGCAATGGCGAATTTTCTCAAGCCTGCTCGACAAGGCAGACCTCGACGCGGAAGAGGAAAGGCGAACCAAGGAAGGTGTCAGACAGGCCCATGCGCATCTTCGCGGCTTGCAGCCAAGCAGGTCCACGCGAATATCCGCGGCGCCGATCAGAGACGGCATATTTTCCCGGAAGCCCGCTTTTATCGGAGTTTCATACCGGATCATTTCAGAGCGACCCTGCTTCTCCGCCGAGAAATTGCTGGAGACGGGGCACGACGAAATCGAGAAACACACGTACGCGCTGCGGCATGCGGGTACTGCCTAGGAAGACCGCGTGAATTTGTTCCTCGTCGGACTCGACGATGTCAGCAAGCACCTCGACGAGACGGCCGGCGGCTAGATCGGCGCGTACATGATAGTCCCCCATGCGCGCGAGCCCCACGCCTGCAAGCGCCATGCGCCGCACGGTTTCACCGTTATTGGCAAGCAGCGAGCTCGTCATGGCGCGATCGACAACGCGGCCGCTTTCCCTGATCGGCCAGACCGGTGCAACACGGCGAAAATTGAACCCCAGGCAATTGTGTCGGGAGAGGTCATCGACCGTCAGCGGTATTCCATGGCGATCGAGATAACTGGGGGCGGCCACGATCTTGCGACGGGCAATGCCGATGCGCCGCGCGATCATGCCTGAATCTGGCAGTGGTCCCACCCGAAAAGCAATGTCGGTGCGATCGAGATAAAGGTCGACGATCTCGTCCGATAACGAAAGGTCGACCACAACATTGGGGTAGATTCGCCAAAATTCCGGCAAGAGCGGCTCAAGGCCAAGCACGCCCAGGGCGACGGAGATGCTGACCCGTACCGTGCCACCCGTCGTTGTCGCACCGTTTGCCAGCTCCTGCTCGACCTCCTCAAGGTCGTGCAACAGGGCCTGGCTGCGCTCATAGTATATCCGGCCTTCCAAGGTCAGTGACAGCCGCCGGGTAGAGCGTTCGACAAGGCGCACCCCAAGCCTGGCCTCGATACGCGAGATCAGCTTGCTAACGGTCGATGGCGTCATGCGCAGCAGCCGTGCCGCTTCCGAGAAGCTGCCAGCTTCCACCATGCGAAGGAACACCTGCATCTCGCCGGCGCGATTATCCATAAGAGCTCGATCTTTGATTTGGTTTCACAAATAATGTGAAAACTTCCCCAATTATCAAGTGCGATTGCACCCTCTATTTCATAAGCCGAAGACAAGGCGCCCTCAAGTCCGGCGCGCAATCCATCCAAGGCGGTCAAGACTGGCCGGGCGTCAGCCCGCCCGGCCTTGCTCCCCATTGGGACGACCAAGGAGTTTCCACAATGAACGCCCAGATTTCGATGGCCCAAAAGGCCCAAACATCCTCCCACGCCCGATGGGCGCTTCTCGCCCTTGCGATCGGCGCCTTCGGCATCGGCACGACCGAGTTTTCGCCGATGGGGCTTCTCCCGGTCATCGCCAAGGGGGTCGACGTCTCCATCCCGACCGCCGGCCTTCTCATCAGTGCCTATGCGATCGGCGTCATGGTGGGCGCTCCCTTCATGACGCTCGCCTTCAGCCGCTTCGGCAAGCGCACGGCGCTGATGCTGCTGATGAGCATCTTCACGATCGGCAATCTCATGTCGGCGATGGCGCCAGGCTACTTCACGCTGCTGCTTGCCCGGCTCGTTACCAGCCTCAACCATGGCGCCTTCTTCGGCCTGGGCGCAGTGGTGGCGGCAAGCGTGGTACCTAAGGAAAAGCAGGCAAGCGCGGTCGCCGCCATGTTCATGGGACTGACGATCGCTAATATCGGCGGCGTGCCGGCCGCAACCTGGGTCGGCCAGCAGATTGGCTGGCGCATGGCTTTCGCAGGAACGGCGCTGATCGGCATTGCCGCCATTGCAGCGCTGTGGTTCGCCCTGCCGAAAGGCGAGCGCGGCGCGATGCCTGATATCAGGCGGGAACTTGCCGTGCTTACACATCCCACTGTGCTGCTTGCCATGGCAACCACCGTCATGGGCGCAGGTGCGATGTTCTCGCTATATACCTATGTCGCTCCCACGCTTACCGAACTCACCGGCGCATCCAATAGCTTCGTGACCCTCGGACTGGTCCTCATCGGCGTCGGCTTCACGATCGGCAACTGGCTGGGCGGACGGCTGGCCGACTGGTCGCTCGACGGCGCGACCAAGATCTTCCTGGCTCTGCTCGCCGCCATCATGTTCGTGCTGCCGCTGGCAATGATCACCCACGTAGGCGCCGCCATCGGTTTGCTTCTCTGGGGTGGGGCAGCATTTGCCATCGTCCCGCCAGTGCAGATGCGCGTCATGGAAGCAGCGGCAGAAGCGCCAGGCCTCGCCTCCTCCATCAATGTCGGCGCCTTCAATCTCGGCAATGCCTTGGGGGCCGCAACGGGTGCAGCCGTCATCAGCCTTGGTTTTGGCTATGCGGCAGTCTCGATCACTGGAGGACTACTGGCCGCTGCCGGCTTGGTGTTGGTATTGATCGGCACACGCAAACCGTCGGCACAGCCGGCAAATTGCAACGCCTGAAGGCATTATGGGCTGAAAGTCCTCGATACCACGTCCGATCACGCCGTCTGCAGGTTGCTGTCATCGCCTGCAGGCGGCTTCTTCGTTACACGGAAAACCGGCTTTACGGCCACTTGATTTCGAGCGTGATCATATAGTTGCTGTAGTTGGGAGGAGCTGGCGGCGTGTTATGGTTGGTGGCTGAAAAGATCGAATAATCGGTTATGCGCGGAGGCGTGGTTGGTGGTTTAACATCCGGTCGCCAGGACGCTTTTATCGTTATGTTGTCCGTGGCGCGGTAGGAAAGATCAAGCTCGCGGCTCCTGCTTGCGCCGTCCCGGGAATGCTTGCCCGCCAGGGACCACTTTTCCCATGATGCTTCCACACTCTCGGTTGTCTGGGTGCCTTTGCGCTCATAGGTGCCGCTCAGCGAGGAATTTTTATCCTTGGTCGACAATTTATAGAGCTGATCCTGAACCTTGCCGTTGAAATCGGTGGTTATCGTGGCGCTGCCTTCGGTATTTCCATCAGACGACCGTGCCTTGACGTCGAAAATGATCGTCTTGTTGCCGACATAGACACCGACGTTCGGATTGAGCCCATTCGTCTTGAGGCCGATGTCGCTCTTCGCCTTCGAATCGAGGACAATAGGACGCTCGGGCGACTGGAAATACTTTCCAAGCAAATCCTGCTGCGGCTTGGTTGGCGCAACGGGCTTGCCCATTGGGTCGAAGGCACCCATGACCGTGCAGCGCTGGCCACTCACCCAGCTGTTGACGGCAAAGATCAGATGTCCATCATCGCCAATTGCGGCGACGCCCTGATGCAGGCTATTCCTCAGATTATAGCGCCCGCAGCAGGACAGGGAGTTGTCGCTCACGGCCTCGAAGGACCGGCCGGAAAAAAGCACGCCTGACGGCAATCCCGATGCCGCACTGCTCCCGAGAATGGGGCAGCTGGAGAGCGGCAGCAGCCTATAGCTGTGCAAATCCGTTGCCGGCGTCTGGCCCGCGGGCCGGGTGAGCGGTGCTAATCCCATATCTGATCTACCGTTTCTTGATCCGTTGACGAAGCCTGAGAATGGAATCTCACTGATCGGCCTGCCGATGAGAAATAGAGGGCGATGCGATTTATGCGTGTCCAGTCGGGGAACTTAGGTCGGCAAACCTGTTTGTCCAGTCGGCAGGTTTTGTTTCTGACTGGGTTTGCCGCACTTGCTGAATTGGCACGCGCTTCCACTTTGTATGATGATTTAAGGCTCTTCGTATTGCTAGCACTGGTTGCTTTCGGATAAACCATTTCCGTCTCACTTGTATTCGGATTCTTCGGAGCTTCAAAATGCGCCTTGAACCGCAGCAGCGAATTTATGTCTGCTTTTTCCTCTTTGCGGTGTCGATGGGCGCATTGTTGTCGCGCCTTCCCGACCTGCAGGACGCCTTGAAGATCGACAAATCCGAGCTCGGCCTAACGTTGATCGGCGCCGCCATCGGCGCGCTGATATCGCTCACCTTCGCCTCCCCGGTCGTCGCAGGTCTCGGCGCGCGCAAGACGGCATTCATCACCGTGCTTGGAACCTCCGCATCCCTAGCGCTCGTACCGTGGATGGGTCTGGCTCCGCTGGTCTTCGCCGCCCTGTTTTGCGAAGGCCTGCTGGCCGGCGCGCTCGAAATCAATTTCAACGTTGAGATCGACCGTATCGAGGCGCAGCTCGGCCGGGGCGTAATGAACCGCGCCCATGGATTCTGGAGCCTCGGCTTTTTCGTCACCGCCCTCGCCTCTTCGGCCATCCGCCAGGCCGGCATTTCGATGCAGCTGCACCTTGCCCTGACATTCACCTTCGTCCTGATCGTGGGTTCGCTTGTCATTGCCGGCATGCGCAATGCGCCGGCCCGCCCGGTACAGGATCACCCGGAGGCCGGGCATGTCGCGCTGCCGACATTCGGCCTGCTGCCCCTCTGCGTGATCGGTATCGCCGCCTTCCTGGTCGAGGGTGCCGGTATCGATTGGTCGGCGATCTATATGCGCGACGTCTTTCACGTCGAACCCTTCATCGGCGGGCTTGGACTGACGCTGTTTACCTTCTTCATGGCGCTAGCGAGGCTGTTTGCCGACGGATTCGTCGATCGCTTCGGCTCCCGCTCCGTTGCGCTCTTCCTCCTGCTTCTTTCGGCTGCAGGCCTTTGCGCCGTCTGGCTTGCGCCGCATCCCAATGTGGCCCTGCTGGGCTTTGCCTTCATGGGTGCCGGCTGCAGCGCGGTCTATCCGCTCACCGTTTCAGCGGCCGCCCAGCGCACCGACCGTCCGGCCCATGTCAATGTTGCGGCGCTCGGACAAATGTCTTTCGTCGTCTTCTTCCTGGCGCCGCCATTGCTGGGGTTTGTTGCCGAACATGCCGGTATTCGCACGGCATATCTCGTCTGCATCCCGGTTATCCTGGCAGCATTGACGAGCCTCGGATCGCTTTCGACGCGCCGTGCCGTGTTTGCGTGAGGCTTTTCCGGGCTCGGCCTCCATTGCCTGGCCGGCTTCTCAGACCATGGCAGCATCAAGCAATCTCTCGATTGCGCAAATAGATATGACGCGAGTGATCGCAGTTCTCATTGTCGGCCGCGGCATATCGGATATCGGGTGGTTACTGCCCCGGTTTGGGCATTAGAATCCTGGTTCACGCGGTATCCTGGCGCACGGAACGCCTTGGAGAGCCTGCCCAGACCGAGGATAGGACATGAACACATCTGCTTTTGCTCCGGCTTTCATAGAAAGCTCCATTGGAACCCGGGTCGACACCTATGATTGGAAGGCCCTTGCAGGAGAGCTTGACGGTTTCGGCTGCGCCGTTATCCCACGGCTTCTCTCACCCGATGAATGCGGCGAGATCTCCAGGCTTTACGCCGATGAACGCCACTTTCGAAGTCATGTCATCATGGCGCGTCACGGCTTCGGCAAAGGTGAATACCGCTATTTCAGCTATCCGCTGCCGGGGCTTCTGGGTGGATTGCGCACAGCGCTTTATCCTCGCCTGGCCGGCATCGCAAACAACTGGAACGAGCGGATGGGGATCGAGAAGCGCTATCCCGATGAGCATGCCGCCTTCCTCATGCAATGCCATGATGCCGGCCAGAGACGCCCGACACCACTGCTGCTGCAATACAAACCGGGTGACTTCAACTGCCTGCACCAGGACCTCTACGGCGAGCTTGCCTTTCCCATCCAGGTCGCAATTCTGCTTTCCGAGCCTGGCCGCGACTTTACCGGAGGCGAGTTCGTTTTGACCGAGCAGCGGCCGCGCATGCAAAGCCGCGTCGAGGTCGTGCCGCTTCGGCAAGGCGATGCTGTCGCCTTCGCGGTTCATAATCGCCCCGTGCGGGGAGCCAAGGGAAGCTATCGCGTCAATCTCCGTCACGGCGTCAGCCGGGTCCGCTCAGGCATGCGTCACACCGTCGGCATCATCTTTCACGATGCCCGGTGACGGGCTGAATCCGATAGCGAATTTCTGGTTCCCATCCAGCATCGCTCCAGTGAAGCTGGGCCTGACCATATGACGTTCGTATCGCCGATGCCTCGATGGAAGAAATTCCGACTATATTCTTCATGAATGGATTGTTCCTGGTAGGCGTGCTACAACGCCGTTGGGAACTCTATAAATAAACTCCGCGTTATTACTGAACATGCGGCTGGATGTCAGAATAATAAAAATGAAATCGACCCAATTAAGCTTTATGCAGCTCGCATCTTGCTTGCGAGGAGATCCATCGGGCGTGACCGATTGGGATGCTGTATTGGCACTTGCGAACAATAGTTTGCTGACGCCCGCAATTTGGTCGGCCATATTGGCGAACAGCCGGCAAGACCTCCTGCCGGACGACGTGCTTTCGTTCCTGGGTTTCATCCATCGCTGCAATATGGCGAGAAATGCACGGCTGCGGGCACAACTGGAGGAGCTGGTTGTCGCTTTGAACGTTGCAGGCATCGTGCCGACGCTGAACAAGGGCACAGCACTCCTCGCAGTTGCAAGCACAGATCGCATCATGCGCGACATCGACTTCACCGTTGCCATTCACGAAAAGCAAAGGGCGCAAGAGTGCCTGCTTCAGCTGGGATATGTTCCGATAGAAGCCCTTGGCTGGGGCAGATCGAAGGATGTCGGGGCTGTCGATCTGCATTATCCGCCCGGCAGATATCCCCAATATTGGCCCTCGGGGGCGAGCCTTTCGAAACATTCCGGGGAAATCGGAATCGGGTCGGGAAGGGCGCGCGTCCTTTCGCCGACACTTCAGGCCCAGCACTGGATTGTGCACGACATGCTGAAGGACGGGCATCTTTGGGCACTTCATATCGACCTGCGAAATCTTTTCGAGCTCTACCGGCTCGTAAAAGAGCCCCAACGGATCGATTGGCACGAATTAGATAGCCTGCTGTCGGACCCCTTGGGCCGAGCAATGCTGGATGCGCAATTATTGGCACTGCACTCGGTTTTCGGAACCGATATCGTGCGAAGCAGGCCCATTCCAGCATGGGTGACGTGGCATCACAATCTGCGATCCAGGGAGTATCACCCTCTGCTGGGACGTGCTGTCCAGGCTGTTGGCGGCACCGCTTGGGGCATCCGCACCTTGCAGATCCGCTGGCGATTTCGAGGGCCATGGAACGAGCTGCCCGGACGCATTGTGCGCAAAGGACAGAAACTCCTCGCAACCCGCGCCTCGAAGAGTGTCAAAGATCCCGTATGATCTCGACCGCTTCTGCGAGCCGGCCAACCTCCATTTCATATGCCTGCGAGATGTTGACGGTCTTGCTCAGCGCGGCAAACGCCTGATCCGTCAGCCTGTGAGCGGGTGCAGCCGCTTCAGTGAGCAATTTTTGAAAGGCCAGAAGAGGCGAGATCCTCGACAATGACTGCCGACGCGTAGCATTCTGACGCAGAAAGATCATTGTCGTCGAACGAGCCGGCGCAATATGACCGCTATCGATATCGCAGGGAATAAATCTGACCTCTTTTCCGTCGGAACGAACGTAGATGGGGCATGACGCGACTTCAGAATGGAACGTCTGCAAAAGCGGCCAGCTTCCCCTCTTGACGGCAGCTGGAAACGGAATACCTGCAAGCCCGCCCATCTCGTCCACGATGACGATATCATCGCCGAGCAGCAGACATCCATTCTCGGCCGCAAGGGCAAGTGCGAGTGTCGTTTTGCCCGCTCCGGGGACACCGGCAATCAACAATTGCCTGTCTCCAAGCCGCAAAAGAGCCGCATGCAGGGCGAGCGTGAAATCCGTCTGCAGCAATGAGTCTGTCAGAAAGGCTTTTACTGCCGGGATAATTTCCGCCCGCCCGAACGTACCCATACTTTTGCCGGCCGCAGCCAGCTCATATCGATCCGCATCGAACCTGACGACGAGATGTTCCTGCCTGCATCCCGGCCCCATCGGAATGGTGATACCGCGAAAGAGCCGCTTCAATTCCGCCGACAAGACATCGGGACACTCGATCATCCATCTGGAGCCGTTCAGAGCAACCGCGAAAGTGGACGCCGAGCCCTGGCACGCGTGAAGGATACCCAGCCCGACATAGCGACCGAGCAAGGCTTCAGCGTCCGACCTTGCGAGCTTGAATTCGGATGAAAATTGCGCCGACAATTGGTTCCAGTCTATGCCTGCGGCACAATTTGAAACATGCAGCCAGGTCCAAGCCGCAAGGCTGTCGACTTCATATAAGCGCTGCTCCTGGCAGTTGAACAATGCAAAAGCATCGCCCAACTGCGCAACGAGAATGTTCCTGCCCGGCAGCAACAGCATGTTCCGGGCAACTCGATCAGCGATTGATGTCTTCCTTGTCGGAATTGCCCGGCACGCCATCACCGCCGCCATTGCCGTAGCCATTATTGCCGTGGCCGGATTTGGCGATCGCGCCCGAACTCAGTGTAGTTGAAAGTAAGAAGGTCAAAACGGGCGGCGCCACGACTGCGTATTTCCCGCAGCCCTCGACAAATTCCCGCCGGCTTGGGCCTATATTTTCCGATTGATCATGCCTGTCCATGAAAGACTCCCCTCGCAGTATGATTATTACAAGTATTCTTCATGAGAGAGCATAAATCCTAACTTAAGGACGCATATTTTATGCTCGTTATGGCAGGAGATACATTGTCACAATATAATGAAACTTGCAACAAGGTCGGAATCACGAGCTAGACAACAATCCATATCGCGATCCGCCAGGAGAGGCGCGCATTTAGACCATTAGACCACAACGAGCGGTCGCGCGCCTTGCGGCAGGATCGCGGATGCTTCAACCGACCACCGGATACGACCATTAGCGTCGCGCGCACGCGCGTTCCATGCAGGAACGGGCAACAGTACCTCGGAAATCGACGACAGATTTGACTACGTCGATGAGGAGGTGGCGTCTTCATGACCGCCTGCTCTGTGCTCAGCCGCATTCTGATGAGCTAGGAAGTCTTACAACTACAATCGGCGCGGGATATCTCCCGCCGAAATTCAACTAAATTTGCCTCGTTTTCGAATTCTCACAACCAATAAATGGACAGATTATCAAATTTCCGAATTGCTCGATAACGACAATAGAGAACAACATTAGTAATTTGTTAATCATAGTCATTACTGGAGTTGTCCCAATAATGATGTCTTCGGACACGCCAATCTAAAGAGGCGACCGGTATATCTTTGCGTACCTTTGTATTGAGTGGGAGAGTTCTATGAATATGCCGTTCAGATCTACCAATTTATACTCAAAGATGATCGAGCGCCGCACGGTTCTCATTGCGGGCGGCGCTGGATTTCTTGGATCTCATCTTTGTGAGCGATTGTTGCGCAATGGCTGCCAGGTGATCTGCGTCGACGATTTTTCGACCGGACGTATGGAAAATCTCAGACACCTACTTCGCTTCGATACGTTTAGCTTCGTTCGTCACGACATCGTCAATTCCATCGATCTCCCGATCGACGAAATCTACAATCTGGCCTGCCCGGCCTCACCGGTCCACTATCAGGCCGATCCGGTCCAGACGATGAAAACCTGCGTCTTCGGTTCGCTGAACCTGCTTGAACTGGCCGTACGTCATCAAGCCCGGATATTCCAGGCCTCCACCTCCGAAATCTATGGGGACCCGCATGTTCACCCGCAGCCGGAGGGCTACTGGGGCAATGTCAATTCCTTTGGTCCGCGCTCCTGCTACGACGAAGGAAAGCGTTCCGCCGAAACGCTTTTTTATGACTTCCACATGAGGCACGGCGTCGACATCAGGATTGCGCGCATCTTCAACACCTATGGCCCGCGCATGCGTCCGGACGATGGCCGCGTCGTTTCCAACTTCATCGTCCAGGCACTCAAAGGGCAGCCGATTACGGTCTATGGCGACGGATCGCAGACGCGCTCCTTCTGCTACGTCGACGATCTCATCGAGGGTTTTACCCGACTGATGAGCGACTCCGTGGCACTTCATATGCCAATCAATCTCGGTAATCCGGTCGAGTTCAGCGTACGCGAACTTGCCGAACAGGTCATCGCATTGACCCATTCGCCATCAAAGATCGTCTACAAGCCCCTGCCGATCGACGACCCTCGTCAGCGCCGGCCCGATATCACGACCGCGAAGCGGGAATTGGGATGGGAGCCATCCATTGCCCTGGCGGAAGGCCTGGAGGCGACGGTTGCCTACTTCGAACGCCAGCTCGTCCGGCCGAACAGTGAGCTTATCGAGGTTGTCTGATGTCCAGGTCCGCCATTCTCGTTGCGGGCGGAGCTGGCTTCATCGGCAGCCACACCGCCAAGCTTCTGCACAAGCAGGGCTATGAGCCGATTGTCTATGACAATCTCTCGACGGGTCACCTCGCATCGGTGCGTTGGGGTCCATTCGTAGAAGGGGACATTCTCGACACGTCCCGCCTTGTCGAGACCATTAGGAAGCACCGGCCCGCGGCGGTCATCCATTTCGCGGCTTCGGCCTATGTCGGCGAGTCCGTCGAAAAGCCGGCCAAGTACTATGCCAACAATGTCAGCGGCACGCATTCGCTGCTGGAGGCGTGCCGGCTGACCGGAACCGACAAGCTCATATTTTCATCGAGCTGTGCAGTCTACGGCATACCGGACCAATTGCCGATCCGCGAATGCGAACCGCAGCACCCTATAAACCCCTATGGCAGAACGAAGCTTATCGCCGAACATATGCTGGCCGACTATGCGGCGGCCTACGGGCTTCGCTACGTCGCATTGCGCTATTTCAATGCGGCAGGGGCAGACCCTGAGCAGGAGCTTGGCGAATGGCACGATCCGGAGACCCATCTGATCCCGCGAGCGCTGCTTGCGGCGACC
>JBCNPI010000094.1:0-17575 GCA_039593415.1 Rhizobium sp.
GATCATGACGCCGCCCTGCTGGTCGGCGAAATCGATCGAAAATACCGTGCCGTTCGGCAGGATCGAAGCCGAAAGGCCGGCGGTGTTGCTGAGCGTGATAAGGCCGAGTTCTTCGCGACGGGGCGTTTGAAAGCTGCGGTTGGAGGCCGAGGACATAAGCGGTGTCTCGCTGATTCATGGATCGGATGAGGGGCACTAGATCACAAGGCGGCGCCCGATCATAGGAGGCATTTTCCTGTTCGCATCCGCAATCACCGGTAATGAATTGCCGACGATATAAGGAACGGGACCGGCGCAATGCGCCGGATATTCAGATAAAGGCGAACCCCGGTTTCAGTGATGCGGAAGCTCGGCGACCTGGTTGGCCATGCGCAGGATCGTCGAGAGGTCTGCATTCTCGAAAGCTTCCTTGGTGATGCCTCCGATCTTGAAGGTCCTGCTTTCGCCGGGTGCGAGATTGACCAGCATATCATCGACTTCGGCGTTCGGGCTGATGCGGTCGGCGAACAGGCAGACATCACGCAGGAGCGTCTGAGCCGTGATGGTGACCATGATCCCCCCGCTCGTCTGGGCGCTCTCGATATCGAAGCGAGGCTGTGGGTATTGCAGCTTCATATCCTTCTCGAAGAACCACCAGGCTTCGGCATCGCCGAGGCGTGCGCGCAGATATTCGCGGCGCGGATCGCCCGGCGTCGCGACCTCGGACGGGATCTCGATGTCCGTATTTTCGAAGCGGTCGCAAAGAATGCGCCAGACGTGGTGGCGGGCAAGCAGCGTGCCGTTGAAATCGAAGCGTTCGACGGTGAAGGGAACGCGCCAGAACAGAGTTGCGTCATTGACTGCGACCGCGGCCAGGCCATCGCCGCGCGGTTGGATGGTGAGGAGATGCAGAGCGTAGCTATGCTTCAAGGCGTACCAGAGCGGCTTCTTCCGGCCGGCGCCATCGATGGCTGCCCAGGAGGTGACGGGCCAGCAGTCGTTGAGCTGCCAGACGATGGTGCCCATGCAGGTCGGCCGGTGCGAGCGCATGTGATCGATGCCGTAGCTGATCGCGCGTGCCTGGTTGAGCTGTGTGACAAAGAGCCAGTCGTCGAAATTCTCCGGCTGCGGAAACCAGCCTTCTAGCCCCATCAACAGCTTCTCGTTGCCGCCGGTTGCCTTCTGGTGATGCAGCACGCCTGGCGAGGCCGGCGCGCGGTCCTTCTCGCGAATGGATTGGGCAAGCGTTGCAAAGGTCGGCGGCGCCTGCCAGCCGAATTCCGAGCAGAAGCGCGGGATATAATTGCGGTAGGTCTCGTAGCCCACCTCGTTCCAGACGTCCCATATATGCTTGCAGCCATGCTCATTCGCATTCGGCGCGATTTCCATCGAGCCGGAATAGGGGCTGCCCGCCCAATAGGGCCGGGTCGGATCGATCTCGGCCACCAGCTTTGGCAGGAGATCGAGATAGTAGCCGGCGCCCCAGGGGCGATTGCCAAGCACATCCTGCCAGCCCCAATCGAAATAGCCCCAGATATTCTCGTTATTGCCGTTCCAGATGACCAGTGAGGCATAGGGCATCAGTCGTGTGATCGCCTCGCGCGCTTCCGCCTCGATCTCGCTGTAGACAGGCTCTTCTTCGGGATAGGCGGCACAGGCAAACAGGAAATCCTGCCAGACCATGATGCCGGCGGCGTCGCATTCCTCGTAGAAGGTATCGGTCTCATAGATGCCGCCGCCCCAGACGCGCAGCATGTTCATGTTGGCGTCGCGGGCCTGGGCGATCCTGTCGCGGTAGCGCTCGCGCGTCAAGCGCGGCAAAAAGCAGTCGTCTGGAATCCAGTTGGCGCCGCGGACAAAGATGGGAACGTCGTTGATGACGAGTGTGAAGGCGGAGCCGATCTCGTCCGGCGTTGTATCCAGCCGCACGGAGCGGAAGCCGACGCGCCGCTTCCAGCCGTCGAGTGCCGCTCGATCCGAGCCAAGCAGCAGCAGGTTGAGATCGTAAAGTGGCTGGCCGCCCATGCCGTGCGGCCACCAGACCTGCGGATTGTCGATGCGGCACTCGATCAGCGCATGGGTCTCGCCTTGCGCGACGCGGACTTCCACGCGCTTGCCTGCGATGGAGAGTACGAGGGCAACACTATCCGTGCCCTTGTCTGCCCATTCGATCTCGACATGCAGGCGCGCAACGCCCTGGCTGCCCTGCAGCGTGATTTCCGGGCGGATGCTGCCGAGGCGGGCCTTGGACCAGCTCTCGATGACGATCGGTTTCCAGATGCCCGAAGTGACGACGGTCGGACCCCAGTCCCAGCCGAAATTGCAGGCCATCTTGCGAATGAGGTTGCTCGGGCCGGGATAGTTTTGGGGGATGTCGGCGGCGCTGCCGAGCTGTTTGCGCACCTCCTCGCCATGCTCATAGGCCGATTGGAAATCCACGATCAATTCGTTGCGGCCGTTTTTCAGGTGGTCGGCAATGTCGAAGCGGTAGCTGCGGTGCATGTTGCGGGTTTCGCCGAGCGCCGTGCCGTTCAGTTCCAGGTGCGCCGCCGTATCGAGACCGAGGCAGGCAAGGTCGATGCGCTCGGCATCCTTGCCGTCCCAATCGAAGGCCAGGCGATAGCGCCAGGCGGCGCGGCCGATCCAATCCTGCGAGATTTCGTTGACGTCGAGATAGGGATCGGTGATCAGCTGTGCCGCCATCAGGTCGAGATGCACGTTGCCCGGCACACTCGCAGGAATCGAATTGGGCAGGGCCGGGGCGTTGGAGGGCGCGCGAAGGCGCGATAGGGTCCAGCCGGTGTCGAGCGTCTGTCTTTTCATGTCATGTGTCCGTTATGAAATGGATGCCTCAAACAGCCTTTGGCGCGATGAACTGCAGGCCCGCCTGCAGGTGGCGGTTCATGTGGTAGGCGTAGGCGATTCGATCCCGTTGTTCCAACGCTTCGATGATGGCGCGATGGTCATTATAGGCGCTGTCGACCGCTTCACGAGAGCGTTTTCCCGCTTCCATCAGCCGCTGCAACAATGGCTGCAGAATGCCATAGACCTGTGACAGGGTCTGATTGCCGGCGAAGCCGACGAGCGCCGCGTGAAACCTGAAATCGAGTTCCGCTGCCGCGGCCAATTCCGGCGCGGCCTTCATCGCGTCGTTGATGGAGCGAAGCTTGTCGATGGCGGCTGCATCAAGAGTTTCGAACAGAAGATCGCTGAGATTGACCTCGATCAGGCGGCGGAACCCCTGAATATCGAGGAAACTCTCCGCCGATATATCGATGGCAAAGGAGAAAAGGTCCATCAGCGCCTGCTGGCGGCGATCCGTTATGACGGCGCCGACCTTCTGGCGGCTTTCCACGATGCCATAGGCCTTCAGGATGCGGATTGCCTCGCGCACCGTATTGCGGCTGGCATTGAACATGGAAGCGAGCTCCGCCTCCGACGGCAGCGCGTCTCCGAGACCTAGATTGCGCTCGCGCATCAGCCGCCGCAACGCGTCGACCACCTGGTCAACCGCTGAACCCCTATCCTCGATCTCAGCGGTTTTCGCCACCATTATTCCTCCGCCAACAAAAAGCATATTGTTGGTCAATAAGCGGTGTCAAGCGCCGGAATACGGTAGACATTTTGCTTTTCAAGAATATTTTGACCGACAAATGGAGGAGTCTCGCATGGAAAGCTGCTGGCGTTGGTTCGGCCCGAAGGATCTTGTTCCGCTCTCGCATGCACGCCAGGCCGGAGCGACCGGCATCGTCACGGCACTGCATGAAGTTTCGCATTCACGCGTCTGGACGCCGACCGAAATCGAGGCGCGAAAGGCACTCGTCGAGGCGGCGGGGCTGCGCTGGAGCGTGTGCGAATCGATCCCGGTTCCCAGCGCGATCAAGCTCGGTGGGGCGGGAGCGAAAACTGCGATCGGTATCTGGAAGGACAGTTTGGCCAATCTGGCGCGCTCCGGCATCAAGACCATCTGCTACAACTTCATGCCTATCGTGGACTGGACGCGCACGGATCTGCGCTTCGAAATGCCGACCACCGCGCTCGCTCTGCGTTTCGACATGGTGGAGTTCGTTGTTTATGACGTTTTTGTCCTGCGAAGGAACGGGGCGGAGGAAAATTATGCGCCGGACCTCGTGCGGCGTGCGGAGGAGCGGCTGAAGGGGCTCTCGCCGGAGGCCGTACAACGGCTGGAGAACAACATTATCGCCGGGCTCCCGGGCGGTGAGGACAGTTATGGTCGCGAAGCTATTCGCTCAGCCATTTCCCTCTTTAACGGCATGACGGCAGAAGATCTCCAGGCCAATCTCGATGCCTTCCTGCGAGAGGTCGTGCCCGTGGCTGCCGAACTCGGCGCCAGGCTTGCGATCCATCCTGACGATCCACCCATTTCGCTCTTCGGCCTGCCGCGCGTCGTCTCAACGGCGGCGGATCTGCGACGCATCCTTGGCAATGCCGATGATCCGGCTAACGGTTTGACGCTCTGCGTCGGCTCTCTCGGCTCCCGTGCCGACAATGATGTCCTGGCGATCGCCCGCGAATTTGCCTCGCGCATCAATTTCGCGCATCTGCGCGATGTTGCGATCGAGGCGGATGGCTCCTTCGTGGAAGCCTCCCATCTGGAAGGGCGCAGCGATATGGTTGCCATCCTGCGAACATTGCTTGCAGAGGAGGGGCGCCGTCGCAACGAGGGCCGGGAAGATCATCTGATCCCGATGCGGCCGGATCATGGACACCTTATCGGCGACGATATCGATAAGCCGACCAATCCCGGCTATTCCCTCATCGGACGGCTAAAGGGTCTCGGCGAGCTTCATGGCGTCATCCATGCGATCGGCAGGGCAGGGCTTTGAGCTTTACGCGCTTATGGTCCAAAGAACCTGCGCATGGATGGGATAAGAAGGCTGGGCGGACCCGGCGCAGAAAAAGCAAAAAACTTTACAGGCATTGTCGGGGACAGTGATCGACCAGCGTCCTTGAGACAGCCCATCGAAAAGGGCCGTAAACGCAGAATCGTTCCCAAGGAGATGAACATGACCGATGCAGCAGATCAGATGCAGTCCCAGCAGCCCCGCGTGCCGGTTCGCGGCGGCGTTGTCGCCTATTTGACGGTCGATGGCGCCATGAAGGCGGCCGAATTCTACAAGCGCGCCTTTGGTGCCGAACAGGTCTTCATGTATCCGGTCGACGAAAAAGGCCGGACGATGCATATCCATCTCTACATCAACGGCAGCTCGGTCATGCTCGGCGACGCTTTCCCGGAATACGGTCATGCGCTGGAAAAGCCGCAGTCCTTCACGATGCAGCTTGTTGTCGATGACCTCGATTTCTGGTGGCAGCGTGCCGTCGATGCCGGAGCCGAGGTCGTCGTCGAGCCGCAGGTGATGTTCTGGGGCGATCGCTGGGGGCAGCTTCGCGATCCCTTCGGCGTCGCCTGGGCGATGAATGCGCCTGTGAAGGGCTGAGCAGGAACTGACAATGTAATGCCTTCGGTGCCAAGGATGCGCCGAGGGCATCGCCTTGATGCGATCGCGAAACTTCTATTCAGCGAGCAGGGTCCGCGTCAGCGGATGAGCGGCATCCATAAGGCCGTCGAGCACCGAATAATGATGTTTGTCCGGCTCGACCACCACGTTCGTCGCTGCGCCGAGACCTGTCCAGATATTGGCGAGCAGTGCATTCTGGCGGATGAATTCGGCGCGCTCGGCGCCACCGACCCAGCAGGTAAGACGAATGCCGTCGATCGGCTCCAGCAGGGCCGGACTTTCAGCCCTTGCCTCGGCATCATCGATGCGAAGCTCCCTGTTCATCTTGCGCTTCATGATCGGACGCAGATCGTGCACGCCGGAAATGGCAAGAACATGCCGGATGCGCTTGAGGATCGCCTCGCCAAGCGGCGATGTCGTCGTCATCATCCGGGCGACAAGCTGGCCGCCGGCAGAGTGGCCCGTCAACATGATCGGGCCCTCGGCCAATTCGGCCGCTGCGGTGATCGCGGCAGCAATCTCCTTGCCGATCCCGCCGATGCGATTTTCCGGGCAAAGCGTATAGGACGGGATCGCAACGACATATCCGGCCGCGACAGGGCCGCCCGCAAGCTGCGACCAGAAGCTCTTGTCCAGCTGCAGCCAATAGCCGCCATGGACGAACACCACCAATCCCTTCGGCTGGCCTTCGGGCAAAAACAGGTCGAAGCGATTGCGTTCCGCAGGCCCATAGGCAATGTCGAGTTTCGCGCGCCCCGCCGCCGCCTGGCTGTCGCGAAAGGACTTTGCCGGCTCGACCCAGGCAGCCGGCCATCGATCGCCGTCGACGATATAGGCGCCGTTCGTATAAGCGCTTTCCCAATCGGTGACTTTGAAGTAGCTCATGTCCAGCTTTCCTTTTCCTGCTGGAGCCGGATGATTTTAGGCCTATTCGGCCAAAAATATAAATCCGCTCTAGAATCAAAGAGGTAGAGCATGATGTCGTCCGAAAGCCGACCGCACTTCACGCTCTGGCGATGGCCTTGTGGATCAGGTCACGGCCGCACGCACGGCAAAGCGCGCTTCCCTCCATGATCCGCTGCTCAGGATATCTTCCAGTACCGTCACGGCGCGCCAGACGTCGCGATAGCCGACATAGAGCGGCGTGAAGCCGAAACGCAATGTGGAAGGAGCACGGAAATCCCCGATAACGCCACGTTCGATCAGCGCCTGCATGACCTCATAGGCATTGCTGTGAATGAAGGAGACCTGGCTGCCACGCTTCTCGCTGTCGCGTGTGGTCTCGAGCTCCACACCATATTGCCCGCATCTCGCTTCGACCAGGCGGATGAAGAGATCGGTCAACGCTATGCTCTTCCGGCGCAGGGCATTCATGTCCACCTCATCCCAGATGGAGAGCGCCCCCTTCAGCGCCCGCAACGACAGGATCGGCTGCGTGCCGCAAAGGAAACGCTTGATGCCGGCATCGCCGTCAAAGCTCTGTTCGAAGGCAAAGGGACGGGCATGGCCCCACCAGCCGCTGAGAGGTTGGGTGATTGATGCCTGATGGCGCTTTGCCGCATAGATGAAGGCCGGCGCGCCCGGGCCGCCGTTCAGATATTTGTAGGTGCAGCCGACGGCAAAATCGGCGCTCGCACCGTCTAGATCGACTGGCAGGGCGCCGGCGCTGTGGCACAAATCCCAGATGACGATCGCACCCGCCGCCTGAATTTGTTTCGTCAGCGCCGCCATGTCGCGCAGTTCGCCGCTCTTATAGTTGACGTGATTGATCAGGACGACGGCAACATCTTCGTCGATCAGCTCCTCGATGCTGCCGGCATCGCGACCCTCGAGACGGAGCGTGACGCCAGGGCGGGTCGAAGCGACGCCTTCCGCCATATAGAGGTCGGTCGGAAAACTGTCGCCTTCCGCAACGATGACATTGCGGCCGGGCCGCATCGCAAGTGCTGCGTGCAATGTCTTGAAGATGTTGATCGATGTGGAATCGGTCACGACTGTCTGGCCTTCGGCTGCGCCGATCAGCCGCCCGATGCGATCGCCAAGTTCGAGCGGCAGATGAAACCATCCCGCGCTGTTCCAGCTGCGGATCAGGCCGTTGCCCCATTCCTCCATGGCCGCCTGACGGACCTCGGCAAAGACCTCGTGCGAGGCGGCACCAAGCGAATTGCCGTCGAGGTAGATGACGCCGGCAGGCAGGGCGAAGCGGCTGCGGAAGACGCGCAGCGGGTCGGCCTCGTCCATGGCCTCGACGGCGGCGAGATCGGGAAGGCTATCCATAATGTCGTTGCCTCGTAAGCTTATTCGCGAATGGTTTCTCTGGTGGCCGTCCCGCTGCGGCTGCGGCGGATGCTCGGCAGCGCCAGCATGATGAGCACGAAAAGGCCGGTTGCGAGTTTCAGGTTCGGCGGTGGCATGCCGGCGGCAAGGCAGAGCGATACGAGCTGATAGTAGATGATCGAGCCGACGAAGGGCGCAAGCAACTGTCTGAGGACCGTCTGCTTGCCGGTGAAGGCTTCGCCGATCATGAGCGCCGCAAGCCCATTGATCAGGATGCCGATACCCATGTTGACGTCGGCAAAGCCCTGCGACTGGACCATGAGCGCGCCACTTGCGGCTGAAAAGGCGCTGGCGATGCCGACGCCGCCAATGGTGGCGGCCCAGACATTGATACCCTGCGCCTCGGCCATGTCGGGATTGGAGCCGACGGCGCGCATGGCTATGCCCTTTTCCGTCTTGAAGTAGAGATTGAGGGCGATCAGGACGACGACGGCAAGCACGCCGGCAACGGCGATCTTGCTGGCGGGAAACCCGGCCTCCGTGAACGGTACCCAATCGAACACCGTCGGCGAGCCGAAGACGGAGAGGTTCGATTTGCCCATGATGCCGAGATTGACGCTGTACAGCATGGTCGACATTAGGATGCCGGCGAGCAGCGTATGAATGCGGAAGCGCAGGTGGATGAAGGCCGTACAGCAGCCGGCGGCGAGGCCAATCGCGAAGGAGGCGGCGATCGCAAGCGGCGGTGCGACGCCGGCGGCAAGCAGAATGCCGCAGACGCAGCCGCCGAGCGGAAAGGCGCCTTCGCTGGTCAGATCCGGAAAGCTCAGCATCCGGAACGGGATCATGATGCCAAGAACGACGAAACTTAGAATGAAGCTCTGCGCCAGCGTGACCGGGATGAGCGAGACGAAGCTCGAAACGGTTGTCTGAATGAAATCCATCATGATGTCAGCTCACCAGCAGCATTCGGTCGGTCTTGACGGCGAAGTGGCCGATGAGTTCGGGCACTGTGATGCGCCGCTTGCCTTCTCCGGTGATTTCCAGATGGACACGGCCGGCATCGAGCATGATGATGCTGTCGCCGAAATCGACGGCATGCTGCATGTTGTGCGTTACCATCAATGTCGTCAGTTTCAGCGCCTCGACGGTACGAACGGTTGCCTGCATGACGATATCGGCCGTGCGTGGGTCGAGTGCGGCTGTGTGTTCATCGAGCAGCAGCACGTCGGGAGAGCCACCGACCGCCATGATGAGGGACAGCGACTGGCGCTGGCCGCCCGAAAGAAGTTCCACCTTGGTATCCAGCCGGTTCTCCAGGCCAAGGCCGAGAACGGCAAGACGTTCCTTATAGGCAGCGAGGCGAGCGGCATTCAGGCCGGGGCGAAATCCTCGGCTCTTGCCGCGCAGCTCCGCCAGAAGCATGTTCTCGCCGACCGTCATGCTGGCGGCCGTTCCCTTCATCGGGTCCTGGAACACGCGGGCAAGGCGCGCGGCGCGCTTGTGGACCGGCATGTTCGTCACGTCATTGCCGTTGATGAGGATCTGACCGGAATCGAGGCTGAGAGCGCCGGAAATCGCATTCAGCATGCTGCTCTTGCCGGCGCCGTTCGAACCGATGACGACGCCGAATTCACCTGTGTTGAGGGAAAGCGTCAGACCGTCGAGCGCGACCTTCTCGTCGGGCTGGCCTTTGTAGAAAACCTTGCGCGCGGATTTGATATCGAGCATCCGTGCCTCCCCTGCAGTCTAGGGTTATAAAATGGCGGCGTCCTTGACGCCGCCATGGATCGGATTGATCCTACAGCGCCGCGCGTCACATGTGACGCAAAGGTTGCTGCAGCACTTTAAATCTGCTGCATAATTTATCCTTAAATCGATGTCGATTTCAGGAATTATGCAGTAGAGGATGTCGCCTATCACTTCGTGAAGCAATTGCAATCGGCAAGCGAAGCCGGAACCTCGGCGCCGAAGGCTTTCAACACCGTCTTGTTGATCAGCGGCGCGTGGTCCTTATAGGCGGGAACGGAGGGCTTGATCGTCTTCGGATCGGCGCCCTTCAAGATCTGCGCGGCAATCTTGCCGGCGTTTTCGCCGACCTGCTCGTAGTTGACGGCAAAGCTTGCCGGAACAACACCGTTACGAACAGCAGCGTCGTCAGAGTTGACGATCGGGATCTGTGCCTGGCGGGCGGCGGCGGCAACTGCCGGGATTGCCGGCTGCAGCAGGTTGGACGCGGGCGTGTAGATCACATCTGCCTTGCCGGCGAGCGATGCGATGCGCTGCTGGATGTCGTTGACGTTGTCGACGCCGACGGGGACCACTTCGAAGCCGGCTGCCGGAGCAGCGGCCTTGACCTTGTCGATCAGAGCGACGTCGTTGGCCTCGCCCGGATTGTAGGGTACGCCGAGGCGCTTGGCATTCGGCAGCAGCTTCTTGGTGAAGGTCAGGATTGCTGAGATGTCCTGAAGGTCGCTTGAACCGGTTATGCCGTCACCGCCCGCGTCCCACGAGGGAACAAGCTTGGCAGCGACCGGATCGGTCACGGCGGTAAAGACGATCGGAATGCCGGAGCCTGCAAGCGCCTTCTTGGCGATCTGCGACACAGGTGTCGTCACCGTGTACATCAGCTTCGGATGTTCGGCCTGCAGCTTGGCGATCATCTGCGGAACGAGCGAGGCGTCGAAGCTCGTGTTGCTCTCGGAATAGACCACATCCTTGCCTTCGACGAAGCCGTTGTCGGCGAGTGCCTTCTTGAAGCCGGCGATCGAAGCGTTGAGCTGCGGATGCTCGCCGAAATTGGCGATTGCGATCTTGATGGGCTCTGCCGAAGCCGCGGTGACGCTAGCCGCGAAGGCGCCGGCAACCGCAAGGCCGGACAGCCACTTGGACGTAAATTTCAGCATATTTTCCTCCCGAATGTGACAGGGAGCCGTATTCCCTCGGCTCTCTTGGGCGCGGATCATAGCAACTGCGGCAGGCCTGTCAATTTTCAATATATGATATTCACGATGCGCGTCTTTGATATATATTTTTGCCTTACGGCGATTTTATATATAATCTGCGCCGCGGGAGGATCGGGACGAGGACCATGCAGGACAAGGATGCGTTGAGCAAGACAGAGGCCGCCTATTGGCTGCTGCGACGCGATATCCTCAACACTAAACTCAGGCCCGGTGCGTCCCTGCGGCTTGGTGCGCTTCGCGATGCCTATGGCGTCGGCTGGACGCCGCTTCGCGAGGCACTCTCGCGGCTGGAAGCGGAAAAGCTGGTCACCGCCGTCAGCAATCGCGGCTTTGCGGTGGCCCCCGTATCGCGTGCGGAGCTGGAGGACCTGATGCGTGCGCGGATGGTCATAGAGCTGCCGCTGCTTATGGAATCGATAGAAAGGGGCGGTCCGGATTGGGAGTCCGCGGTGGTGACAGCGCATTATCGCCTGTCGCGCTGCAAGATCGTGCCCGATTCCGCTTCCGAGGAGATGGCGGACGACTGGGATGAGAAGCACACGGCCTTTCATGCGGCGCTCGTCAGTGCCGCGACATCGAACTGGCTGCAACGCTTCCAGTCCACCATCTCGGACCAGCTTCGCCGCCATCATCGTTTTCTCGGTCTTGCGCCGACGCAACGTGCCGCCGCGGGGCTCTCGATCGGCTACGAGAAGGCGGTCGCCGCTTTGCAGGACGCCATGGCGCTAGAACACCATACAGCCCTGATGGAGGCGGCGCTCGACCGCAATCTGGAGCGCGCCAGGCTGCTGATGACCGAGCACATCGGCTACACGCTGCAGGTCTATGTTCGTTCGGAGGATGAAATTTAGCTACACTGTAGTATCCGATTACTCTAAATAGTACTTCTACATCAATGAGTTAGATTGATGTTGCCATCGACTGAACGCTGCGATCGACTACACCTCACTGCGGATTGGGCCTGAACCCACGGAGTTCGATCGGTAACCTCAGTGCCGCTCATCGGCGAGACGGGAAAATGCATCGGAGTTTATTCCGTGCACTATCGCAACCCTCGTCCGATATCGAATAGCGATCCCATACTTGTGAACGCCTATCGGACAAGGCTCGCCGATACTCTCTCGCAAATTCCTACCTGTTAAAGGCTAGAAAGCGGAGCAATACATGGGCAATAGGCAACTTCACTGCTGATCCCAATCCGAGCTTGTCAGAGCGATAGCTCTTTGGCTCGTGCGTTGATCTTCTCGCAGGCATCCCCGAGCGGATCACGCACCGGCGCCAGTGGAGAAAAGCCGAGCAGGAGAAGCGCTTTGAAATGCATCCAGCCGCCTCCAAGCACCGGCGCATAGGAGGTCATCAGGGTGCGTTCTTCGCCATAAAGACGCGTGTACTCCGCAAAATTGGCGAAGTTCTCGTGATTGCTATCCTTTAGACAAAAAGTCTCGGCCGCAGCTCCCTCGGCAAGGATGACTTCATGAGTATCGAGCATGACGGCATAGTACTCGATCGGCATGCCGTCGGCCGGAATGACCGGTGCGATAGTCGTGCCGTTTACAAGTTCCTTCACGCGGATGAAAACGCCGTCCAGAAACAGCGCATGGCCGGGCGACAGGTAGAGATCGGAATGTGGTGTGCGGCCATCCAGCGCGTGACGGGAAACCCGGATGGGCATGACATCCTTATGCAAGCGCACGCCGCTCTTTCTGAAGACCTGGCGGCCGATCCACTTGATCGGGCGGGCGCTCCCGTCCGGAAGAGCGACGCGATCGTCGATGCGCAGATCCTCGACCGGCTTTTCACCACAATCCGTGAGGATCGCCGTACCGCGCAGAAAGCAATTCGCACCGCCGCCACCATGGCCTCTACCGTGACCACGGTCATCAGAGTCTCCGTGCCCATCTGAGTCGCCCCGCCCCCAGAGACGCCCCATCGCATTCGCAGGCGACCTAGATATTGCCGTCGCCAAGGCTGCTAAGCCGGCAAGCCTAGCACCGGCGGCTGCGGCGACGCCTAAAAAATGCCGGCGGGCAGCATCGCGTGGCAGCCTCGGATTTTTCCTGGAGGACATGCTCGTCTCCCTTCTGAAAAAAGAATAGCTGCAAATGTTACGTCAGGTTGCTTTTTATTCAACTTCACCTAACAGACGCTGGTGCTTCCTCAAAAGGAGTAGGCTTATGCTTGGGAAGGACGGCGGGCCGGTCTTTCGGCAGTGGTAATTCATCGCGATAGCGGCGGACTACGCGCGCCGACGCCTTAATCAGCGCAATCTGCCTCTTTTGCCGATGGTCGTGCTGTTGTCGACGTCGGAGCACTAACGCGGACGAAAAGGCGCAGATCCTTTGCAATCACATCAATTTTGGGAGCCAAAGTTAGGGCTGGAAATCGAGTATAAAGCCGCATCTTGACACCTATCGATCTGAACAGGCAAGCGTTTCCAACCTCCGATGCAGTTCGGATGCTCATCCCCGAGCGAGATCTGCCTCGCCGGGATATATCGTCATCCTCCGATGAAGCCGCTGCCACAAGCGCACGTCTTCGGCCGTAATCCTGAGCGCTGGGGTTTCACTGAGCCGCTGCAGCTTTTCCGAGGCAATCGCCTTTATTTGACGAACAGTCGAAACAATGTCGCAGTCATTGGACGGCGACTGGAGCATAGAAGTCATCCGTTTATCCCTTTTGACCCGACCCCATCTTTCCGACCGATCTGCTCTGCCTGACCACATCGCTGAGCATGAACGGTTCGGATCGTTCCGGGCGTCTGCACAAACTGGAGCGCCATCTTTCGTGCCTCTCCTGCCGCGCCGACAAAGCCGATTGTAGTGAGGTGCGATTTGAACGACATAGAGTCATCTCCTTTTAGCAAGGCATCCTAACCATTTGATGCCGGAGCTTGCTTGATCAGTATCAAACAGAACATCAGTTCATTCGCCTTTGTGATGGTCGTATTCCCAGGAGAACCTGCCAGGCAGGCTTATCTCAAGCTGGTACTATAGCGGCCGCGGCTCATGATCGCTTGTAATATGGAGGATCGCTTCCGATGCTAGCGCATGAAGGGTACCGAAGATGCGCGGGTGGCGTTCGGCCGGAGGAAGAACCCGTACGTCGATGTGCACGATTTCATTTTGGGTGGAAGATGCTTCGGTCATTGACAGTTCCTTTGCCGCTCATCATTGGCTGAGAGGACGGCGGCTCGTCCATTCGCCGACTTTCAAGATATCCGTTGCGAGATTCTCGAACTTTGACAGCGAACAAACATCTGAGAGGTTTCGGATAGCCGGCGTTTTCCTTCATTGACTTATGACAAGGAAGCCTTTTGGGCGGGCGAGCATAAGGGGCCACAAAGTTTATGAGGGAAAAGAAGATGTCGAACGCATTGCTCGCCAAATACGGTGAAGCCCGCCTGCCACGTTACACGAGCTATCCCACCGCCCCTGCATTCGCGGCGAGCGTCGGGCCTGAGGATTATTCGCAGGCGCTGGCAGCCGCTGCAGCAGGGGGACCCGCATCGCTGTATCTCCATGTGCCATTCTGCCGATCCATGTGCTGGTATTGCGGCTGTCATACGACCATCACTCGGCACGACGGCCCGGTTCTGGACTATCTCGCTGTAATGAGCCGCGAAATTGAATTGGTTGCCAGGGAAGCCCATGGCGAGATTCCCGTCAAGAACGTGCATTTCGGCGGTGGCACACCGACTATCATGAAGCCCCACGAGTTCTCCTCCCTCATGAAGAAGCTTAGAACTTCCTTTGCATTCGCGCAGGACGCTAGTGTGGCGGTCGAGATCGACCCCCGAACCCTCGACGGCGAAATGATTAGCGCGCTTGGCGAAAATGGCGTCGACAGGGCGAGCCTCGGTGTCCAGAGCTTTGATCCGGTCGTCCAGAAGGCGATCAACCGCATTCAGACTGTCGATCAGACGGCGGCTGCGGTCGCGGGCCTGCGGAGCCACGGCGTTTCGAGCACGAATTTCGACCTGATCTACGGCCTGCCTTTCCAAACCGTCGGCTCGTGCGTCGAGACGGTGCGGATGGCGATCGATTTAAGACCGGAGCGATTTGCGGTTTTCGGATATGCTCACGTTCCCACCTTCAAGAAACATCAACGGCTCATCGATGAGTCTGCGCTTCCGGGGGCCGCAGAGCGCAACGAACAGGCCGAAGCCATCGCGGAAGAACTTGTCTCTGCAGGATACATCCGGATTGGCCTTGATCATTTTGCACTTCCTGACGACGAACTTGCGCTCGCGGCTCGGTCCGGTACGTTGCGAAGGAATTTCCAGGGATATACCACGGACGACTGTGAAACACTCATCGGGCTGGGAGCATCCTCCATAGGGCGACTGCCATCCGGCTATTACCAGAACCATGTTGCGATCGGACGATATGCCGAGATGGTTTCCCTCGGCCTCCTTCCAACTGCGAAGGGCTATCTTCTCACTCATGAGGACAAACTCCGCGCCAAGGTCATCGAGCGTCTCATGTGCGATTTCGAGGTGGATATTGCGGGCCTGAGCCGAGAGGCCGGATATGATGCAGGCTTCCTGCTCGAGCGGAATCCTCGCTTCGACGATTTGGTGGCCGACGGAGTGGCCGCCATCGCCGACGGCCGAATCACTGTGTCCAAGGACTTGCGCTTTATGGTCCGTGCTGTTGCCGCAGCCTTCGATGCCTACCACGGGGCGCTGGGAAGGACACACAGCAAGGCAGCCTAAAGCAATGCCGGGAAAAGCGCGAGGCGGCTTTTCGTCCGGAATTGCGTGAAAAACGATGCTGCCCTTCCCGCCTGTTCGCAAAACCGATGTGATGGCTGAGCAATCCACTCAGAGCATTCGGTCCGTCTCAGGACGAACAGGACAGTCTTGCATGGAGCCGGCGAGCGCCGGATGATCATAAGTCCATCCGACCCAAAACACGAATCCGCGCTAGAATCAAAGACATAGAGCATGATTTCGTCCGAAATCCCGCTCACATTTTCGGCGTCACGCTCAAGGCATATTCTTTCCTGTTTTCCCGAGAAGCTTGACGAGCATCAAAGAGAGGTGACGGTCTGTACTCTACACGTGGCCTCGAGGCCAAAGAGGCCGGTAGGATAGGAGACTTCCAAATGCGTTTGAAATTCGGTCTTTTCGCAGCCGCCGCGGCATGGATGGTTTCGGCAGCGCCGCTGATGGCGGCTGACCATCAAATCCAGTTGCTTAACAAAGGCGGTGACGGTGTCATGGTATTCGAGCCAGGCTTCGTGAAAATCGCGCCTGGCGATACCGTGACTTTTGTACCGACCGACAAAAGCCATAACGTCGAGACGTATAAGGGGCTTATTCCGGACGGTGCGCCGGAATTCAAATCAAAGCCGAGCGAGCAGTATCAGCAGAAGTTCGACATTGCCGGCGATTACGTTGTGAAGTGCACACCGCATGCTGGCATGGGCATGGTCGCTTTGATTCAGGTCGGGGATAATCCAGCTAATCTTCAAGCCGTTAAGACCGCTCAGCTTCCCCCGATGGTGCGCAAGCGGCTCGACGCGGACCTCGCGAAGGCCGCCCAGTGATGAACTGGCATGAAGCCGTGCGCAACGATAGCGCCGGCCCACCGTCGCGGACGCAGCAACGGTCAAATCCCGTCTCCGATGCGGGGTAATCGCTCATAGGGATGCCGAGCCAAAGGCGGGCGGCGGCTTTAGGGCATTTCCAGGGAAAGCGCGTTGTGGTTTTTCTTCCGGAATGCGTTGGGAAGATGAAGGTAGAGCGTTCTCGCGATCGAAGGACGCGGAAATGCTCTGGTGAACCCGTAAGGACCAGATGGGGGAGCCTCACCGGGAGGATGGTGTCGGTTGACGAGGTACGGCCGACACCTCCGACTCCGTTTTATCGAGCACATGCGCCAGCACGTCTCGTTCCCGCGGCGATACCATTCCGTAATCAGGCGATAAGCGTAGCCGGCATTTTACGCTTCGTACCTAAGTATACGTTACTTCCAGGTTTTTCAAAATCATCGGCATTTCCGGGCCGCTGCATTCACCGTTGGAAGCCAGTGCAGTGGAAAGACAGCTCATGTCCCGCCAGAATGAGCATGCTGCGCGAAGGATGCGAATGTGGACAGATCCAAGATTCCACGCGCCAATTCCCGTCCCCTTGATCTAAATCAAGGAGTGACGCTCCTCTCCGTGACAGTCCTTCCGTGAAGTGCGGGGAAAGCCGGCCGCTATATGGTCGCCTGCGCGCGGGGGATGATACATGAACTACACCGTCGAGACGATGGCCGTTGCCATCGCAGCGTTCGCAGCTCTGGTGATGGCCGGTTTGGCGCACGACCATCTGTTCGCCGTTCATATGGGCATAATATGTTTCTGTTTGGTGGTAGGAACCGTTCTGCTCTTACGGAGAATAGACTTCTCACCGGCGAGCACGGCACCAAATATTAATGCATCCGCATACTTCGATGAGGTCATCCGCTATGGCCTGGTCGCTACTGTCTTCTGGGGGATTGTCGGTTTCCTGGTCGGTCTGGTGATCGCATTGCAGCTGGCGTTTCCTGACCTGAATTTCGCGCCATATCTGAATTTCGGAAGGCTGCGCCCGGTTCACACATCCGCGGTAATCTTCGCGTTTGGCGGCAATGGTCTTATCATGACGTCATTTTATGTCGTCCAACGTACCTGTCGCGCGCGCCTGTTCGGAGGTAGCTTGCCCTGGTTCGTATTCTGGGGCTATCAACTCTTCATCATCATGGCGGCGACCGGCTACGTGCTCGGAATCACCCAGGCGCGCGAATATGCGGAGCCGGAATGGTACGAAGACATCTGGCTGACGATCGTGTGGGTCGCTTATCTGATTGTGTTTCTCGGCACAATTCTGAAGCGCAAGGAGCCGCA
>JBCNPI010000095.1:0-17574 GCA_039593415.1 Rhizobium sp.
GTGACGCAGCAGAATGCCGGCGCGTCCGAAGAGATGTCGGCTACTTCAGAGGAGCTTGCCGCCCAGGCCGAGGAGCTGCAGGCCTCCATCGCCTTCTTCAAGGTCGATCAGGCCGATGCCCGCAAGGCCCAGGCAGTACGTCAGCCGGTCCATGCTCCCGCCAACCCGGCCAAGTCCAGGCCCGTCGCCAAGGCGCCGGCGGCCAGAGCCCCAGCCGCACGTACCGACAACAGCGTTGCTGCACAGCAGGCCCGCCTCAAGGGCTTTACCCTCGACATGTCCATGGGCGGGCCCGACGCTGATGACAACGACTTCAGGGAGAGCGCATAAATGGCTGCGACCAGCACCGAAGCGCAATATGTGACGTTCGGTCTCGGCGACGAATGCTTCGCCGTGCCCGTCACGGTGGTCCGGGAGATCCTGGACCATCTGGATGCCTTTCGCATTCCGCATGGGCCGGACTACCTGCTCGGCCTGCGCGACGTGCGGGGTCAGGGCGTACCGGTCATCGACCTACGCCTGCGGCTCGGCATGTCGGCCACCACGAAGACACCGTACACGCGCATCCTCGTGATCGACATCCCACTCGCAGAGAAGGTCCTGACGCTCGGTCTCGTCGCCGATCGCGTCTTCGAGGTCACGTCCTTCAAGCATGAGGCAATCGAAAGCGCGCCCGATATCGGGGTGCGCTGGCCATCCGAATATATTGCGGGCGTCATGCGCCGCGATGGCGGATTCGTTGTCATCATCGATCTCGCAAAGCTCTTCTCATCGACCGACAAGGAGTCATTGATGGGCTTCGGGACGGGCCGGAGAGCCTCCGAATTGGCCGCTGTTTGAATAGGACCTAAAGTGGCGTTGCAGAATGTGAGAGACTACGGAGACCAGGGGCTGAGCCGGCGGAACTTCGACCAGCTCGCCCGCTATATTTACGACTATAGCGGCATCAAGATGCCTCCGGGCAAGCGCACGATGCTGGAAGGACGATTGCGCCGCCGGCTGCGGGCAACCGGAATCGGCGACCTCGACGATTACTGCGACTATCTGTTCAAGCGCGGCGGCATCGATCGCGAAGCGATCCATCTGATCGATGCGGTCACGACCAACAAGACGGACTTCTTCCGGGAACCAAAGCATTTCGAGCATCTCGAAAATGCCGCTATTCCCGAGCTGCTTGCAGCAGGACACAGCCGCCTCAGGATATGGAGTGCGGCCTGCTCCACCGGCGCGGAGCCCTACACGATCGCGATGGTGCTTGAGGACTATCGCGAAGCCCAGGGCGCCCCCGAGTACAGCATCCTTGCGACCGATCTGTCGACCGATGTTCTTCGGGCGGCGCGCAGAGGCGTCTATCCTGCCGGGATGATCGATCCCGTCGATCGGCCGCGGCGTCTGCGCTATGTCATGGAAGCGCGCGACCCGGAGCGTGGCGAGGTTCGCATTCACCCCAAGCTGCGCTCAAGGATCGGCTTCGGCCGTCTCAATCTCATGGACCGCGCCTATGAGATCGGCGACAAGGTTCATATCGTCTTCTGCCGGAACGTGCTGATCTATTTCGACAAGCCGACGCAGGAAAAAGTTCTTTCCAGGCTTTGCGAGAAGCTGGTAACGGGCGGCTTCCTCTATGTCGGCCATTCCGAGACGATCAGTGGTCACAATCTGCCGGTCAAGCAGGTCGCCAACACGGTCTTCAGAAAGGTCTGACGCGCATGGCCAGGAAGATCCGTGTGCTCATCGTCGACGATTCCGCCAGCGTCCGGCAGGTCATGACGCAGGTATTGTCTGCTGACCCTGACATCGAAGTCATGGGCGTCGCCTCCGACCCCTTCATGGCGGCAAAGAAGATCCAGGAAGAAATCCCTGATGTCATCACCCTTGATATCGAAATGCCGCGTATGGATGGCATCACCTTTCTGCGCAAGCTGATGGCGCAGCGGCCGATCCCGGTCGTTATGTGCTCTTCGCTTGCCGAGGCAGGTTCCGAAACCCTGATGCAGGCGCTGGAGGCGGGGGCCGTCGATATCATCCTCAAACCCAAGATCGCTGCAGCCGACCATCTGGCGGAAACCGCGTCGATGATCCGGGAAGCGGTCAAGGGTGCCGCCGCCGCACGGCTCGGCAGCGCTCGCCGCCGCATCGTCACAGCGGCCGAGCCGACAGCCAAGCTGACGGCCGATGCCGTTCTGCCGCCGCCAAGCGGCAGAGCCATGGCCAAGACGACGGAGATGATCGTCTGTGTTGGAGCCTCTACGGGCGGCACCGAGGCGCTTCGCGAAATGCTCACGGCATTGCCGGCCAATACGCCGGGCATGGTCATCGTGCAGCATATGCCGGAGAAATTCACCGCCGCCTTTGCCAAGCGCCTGAACAGCCTTTGCGATGTGGAGGTGAAGGAAGCCGAACATGGCGATGCGGTGCTGCGCGGCCATGTGTTGATCGCCCCCGGCGGCAAGCACATGCTGCTGGAGCGCCAAGGCGCACGCTATGTCGTTGCGATCAAGGATGGCCCCCTCGTCTCCAGGCATCGACCCTCCGTCGACGTGCTCTTCCGCTCGGCCGCACGCTCGGCAGCGGGAAACGCCATGGGCGTCATTATGACCGGCATGGGTGACGATGGCGCGCGCGGCATGAAGGAAATGCACGATGCCGGCGCCTTCACCGTGGCACAGGATGAGGAAAGCTCCGTCGTCTTCGGCATGCCCAAGGAAGCGATCGCACATGGCGGTGTCGACAGAACGGTCGGGCTGGATCAGATCGCTCGCGAAATCCTGGCGGCCGATAAACGGCGCTAGCGATTACAGCATCCCCGCGTCAGCCTCGGCCTCGTTCCAAATGGTTTGTTAACCACAAATGCGTAACAATCTCAGCCAAGCCATGACAGCTTGCCCACCTACCCCATTGCGTTGCCATACGATCAGCCCAGGGAGCTCCCATGGCCGTCTTGACCTTTGCCAACACCAAGGGAGGCGCCGGCAAGACCACCGCCGTCGTCATCGTTGCCTGTGAACTCGCCCGAATGGGCTTTTCGGTGGCCGTCCTCGACGCGGATCCGCAATTGTGGATCTCCAAATGGCATGAGCGGATGGGCGAAAGGGCGCCTCCCTCGCTTTCCGTCGTGCCCTACGTGACAGCGGCCAATCTCGGTCAACATGCGCGCGAGCTTCACAACGAGGTCGATTTCCTGCTCATAGACCTGCCCGGCGCCCGCAGCCCGCTGCTTGCACAGGCACTCGGCTATTCGAACTATGTGCTCATTCCCGTGCAAGGCTCGGCCATGGATGCTGAAGGCGCCACCAACGTCATCGAGCTGCTGCAGTATCTGGAAGATCGGGCTGATATTCGCATCCCGCATTCGGTGGTTTTGACGCGCGTCAATCCGATGGTCACCACGCGCGCGCTGCAATCGGTAAAGGAGCTGCTGTCGAGCCGCCGCGTCCATGTACTGTCCACGCCGATCATCGAGCGCGCCGCCTATCGCGAAGTCTTCGGCTATGGCCAGACGCTTTATTCGATCGACCCCGAAACGGTGAGTAATCTCGACAAGGCACAGCAGAATGCCCAGACGCTTGCCCAGGAAGTTCTGCGCCGCATCCTGCCCTATAGCGGTCGTCTGACCGCACAGGCGAAAGCAGACGGATACAAGCTGTCGGCCTGACGACTCCTATCCGCCGACGCCGCCTGCACGACTGCTGTATCGGGTTACAAAATTTACATGAAGAAAGATTTTTCATTTGAAGGCGCAAAGCAGTCATCGCGCGCCGCTTAGCTGCAACGCCATTTTTTAAAGATCACGATCCCCCGTCAACAAAATTGGAGCCGTTGATGTGAGCGAATTCGAATCCGCGAGTCAGTAAAGTAGGCGGCTTAGTTCGCAGTTGACTAGTAACTGGTGTGCCGCTCCCGCGTTATCTTCCCCCCTTGATCTGTAATTGGATTTCCATGGATAAGCGAAGAGAGCTTACCGCCTGCCCATAGTCGCTCGCGGCGGAGCCCATCGGCTTATCGACTGAGACGAGGAGGACGATGTGCCAATGAATGATTTCCTGATGTTATTTGTAGTTGCATTTCGGATTCTGCTATAGTAGCATCTCCTTATTTAAGGCGATGGAGTTAGTAACGCCATTCAAGACCCTGCTACGCTCGCGTCGCTTGTATCTGCACAACTGTTCTGGCATTTGCCAATATCCTCAAACATACAGGCTGAAATGCGCCCGCTGTCTCGCGGGGCATTCATCCTTCATCTCTGTAGGTTGCAGTTCGAACTGCGTTACTGGCTGATACCCGATAAGGCCAACCTTGGATCAACGTGACGGAGCTGACGGTGGACGTGGAGTTCTCAGCGATTTCGAACGTGATGTTCGACTTTCTAACAGAGACATCTCGCGCGCAGAACAAGGATGAAGTGTTGTCATCGTTAGGCAAGGTTTGCGGACATTTCGGCTTCAGCTGCTTTGCAATTTCCGGAATACCATTGCCGAACGAGCGCATTGACCCCTACTTCGTATTAAGCGGTTGGCCAGTGGAGTGGTTTGATCGCTATCTGGAAAACAATTACGTACATATCGACCCAGTAATCCATTTGAGCAAAACCCGTGACAGAGATTTCATCTGGTCGGATATACTGCGTGATCAGAAGCTCGATCGCCACGGCCGTCGCGTCATGAGCGAGGCCAGTGAATTCAGGATGGTCGATGGTTTCAGCATTCCCTTGCATACCGCGACCGGAATTCAGTCGATAATCAGCTTTGCAGCAGAAAAGGTGGATCTCTGCACCTCCGCTCGAAGAATTCTATATGTCATATCAGCCTACGTGCTTAGCTTGCTCCGCGAGCATAACGCGAAAGAAGCAAAGCAGAAGACCAAGGACTCACCGAAGATCACGCCACGAGAACGCGAGATTATTCAGTGGTGCGCCGCAGGTAAGACAGCAATAGAAACTGCCAATATTCTAGGACGATCGCATCGAACCATCCAAAATGAGATATTCAATATTCAGCGAAAACTCGATGTCGTGAACGCGCCTCAGATGGTTGCCGAAAGCTTTCGGCTCCGAATACTGCGCTGAACTTGACTGTTTAGGTTTGACTAAGCGCGTAGACCGATCCGAACGCTACCGCTATGACAGAGATGGCAAGAATACGTCAATTACGGACGTTGATGTGCGCGAAGGAATTCACTGGCGACTCACCTTTTCCGCATTGGACAATACGACCGTCATATTTGAGCAAGTTGTAAATTTGAGCAGGGGTGATTGACTGTCAAACTTGCGCCGTTTGCATTCTGCCATGCCGAGGTGTCAGTGCTTCACGGCGGTCAAGACGAAACCGCGGATACCCAATGGCAATACAACCTGCTCAACGCCGATGTCGCTCTTTTGAAAGCCGGCGCCGACGAGCATCTCCACAGCCTCGGCAGATCCGAAGATCCGATGTGTTCCATCTTCGCAAAAGGGCCATCGCCGCATGGTTTCCTTGTCTGTGGCATAGATCGCGATCCGGCCGCCGAGCCTCAACACACGATGGCATTCTGCGACATCATGGCCTGCGTGATCGAAGAAGTAGATAACATTCACAAGCAGGATGCGGTCGAAGGAGTTATCTTCGAACTTAAGGGGTGAAAAGCGTTGGGCATGCAGTTCAAGCTGCCCACTTATGATGTATTTTCTATTTTCGCGGCGTGCCATGGCAAGCATGGCTTCGGAGTGATCGACCGCAAAAACCTTGCCCTTCTGTGCGAGGCGGCAAAGAGCCGGAAGGCTATGCCCTGCGCCAAAGCCAAGCTCGAGCACGCGGTGGGATGCATCAACATCCAATGCCTTGATGGCCAGCTTATAGGGTTGCCGGTTGACGATCGTCATGATCCGGCCAATCCATTGACCGAGAACGCCTTCCGGACGCCGCAATTGGCGTCCGGCGGCAGACCAGATCCCGTGAATATTCACGAACATCATCAGGCTTTGGCCTTTATCTTGCCGATCAATTGCTGGATAACCAATCGGCGATTGTGATCCCACAGAGGCCGATCCTGGCTTGGTGGAATTTTTAGCGCCTGTTCCAGAATAGCTTCGGCTTTTGGATATTCACCTTGCTCGTAGAGAAAGTCCCCGTAGAAGTATTCTGCGTCGAGGCTCTGCGGAGCGGTGTGAATGGCTTCCTCAAGAAGGGCGCGCGCCTTCTTGGTGTCGCCGAAACCGATAGGGAAGCCAGGCACCCTGTAGTAGAGCACGGCAAGGCTCGTGGGCGCGCCCGCATCGAGCGCACGCGGGTCAAGATCGTACGCCTTCTGCAGAATATCTCTGGCTCGCTTCGCGAGGGTCAAAGCCGAAAATGTGCTTGCCATGGAGGCGCGCTCGCTGGTTATGATGCCATCCCAGATCAAGGCTTCGGCATGATTGGGATATTTGATTGTGAGTTGATCGGCATCCTGGCCGAGATGGTTCATCAGCTCGGTCTGCTTGTCGCCAGCGCGCATCGTGAATTTGAGCGTCTCCCACTGACTGCGGACCTTTGCAATATCGGCATTCATGTCGGCCAACTCGTCTGCCCGTAGAGTGGGAACGAGGATAGTCAAGAAAAGTGCTCCAACCGCAAATACGGTCTTAATGCTGGACATGGGCGGTCTCCTTTTGGATCTGTTGTCCTTGCGTTCCGGGTGTCTGCGTGGCCTTTGTGGGCTTTCCAGTGACGGCGCGATCGACGAAGCCGGGGGCAATCGACTGAAGCAGCATGAAGAGCCGTTCTAACCCAGAGGGGTACACATGGTTTTTGCCGAGATGCACCGCATCCCAGATTTGAGCGGCAACCCGATCAGGTGAATCCAGCTTGCGATTGCCGGCCTTCTCCAGCGCCATTGCTGCGCCGTCAGTGTCGGTCGCTCGCGGGGCGGCGTAAGTTACTGCAATGCCGTTGCCGCTCAGTTCCCGGCGCAACGCGATGGAGAAGCCCTTTATCGCGGCCTTCGAGGCGGAATAGGCGGCGAAGCCGGGGAAAGGAATTTCTCCGAACATGGAGCCTATGTTGACGACGCGCGGGATGGCACCAACCTGCAGCAACGGAATGAACTGTCGCGTCAGCAGCATCGGCGCGAGGACGTTCGTCGTGAGGAGCGCTTCGATCTGGGCGGTGCTGGTCTGCTCCAGCGTACCCGACGTGATCAGACCGGCGTTGTTCACCAGCATATCGAGGCCATCCCACTTTCGGACCAGCAATTGCAAAAGGCGGATCCTGTCGACGTCGACGGTTATATCCGCTGCCAGTTCGATATGGCCTGCCCCGAGCAGACGCTCCATGGTTTCATGAAGCTTATCCTGGCGCCTCCCGCAGATGCAGATGCGAGCGCCGCGCCGGGAGGCATCTATCGCCAGGGCTCGCCCAATGCCGGAGCCAGCGCCCGTTATTAGAATGCGCTTGCCTTTAAGCGGCATGTCGAATTTCCACCTGCTCGCCGAGCTCATGGAAGATCCCTCCATAAAGGCGGTAGAACATCTTTGATTGTGCGATGATCAGGTCCTGGGTGCCTTGATCGTCGAAGCCATTGATCATGGTTCTGAAGAAGGCGACGTGCTCCTGGTCCAAAGCGCCATGGGATCGCAGGTAAGAGAAGCCGGCATCATCAGAAACACCGAATTTGGCCTTCAAACTATCGGCGAGCTGATCCGCCAGCAAAACCGACATGCCCTCCAGCACATGCACGCTGCCGAGCATTGCATAAGGGCTGATATGTTCGATTGCATAGTAGGTATAGCCAACCATCACCTTGCATGCCGGACCGGCTTCGCCGGCCGCGACCGCTGCCGCATCGCCGCCAAGTGCGCGAATATCATCGAGGATCCACTTCTCGTGACCACGTTCCTCTTCCATATATTCGACAAGGGCATCCTGGTATCGCTCGTCCTCAGTCCTGGAGGCGGCGAGTGCAAGGAGAGGAAATGTGCGTCGTACGTGATGATAGGCCTGTGTAAGAAATGCGAGGTAGATCTCTTTTGCAGCGCCGTGCCGAACGCTATGAGCAACGATCGGAATCCGCAGGAACGCGTCTCTTTGGACGGTCGTTTCCATGATGAGCCTGTCATAAAATGACATTTGATTTCCTTTCTTCCGGTTTATTGAGCTGCGGTTTGATGGAATGAGGTGGCGACGAAGTCGTTGATCCGGCAACGGATAGGGCGGCCATTGGTGGTTACCAGCATCGCCTTGATGGCATCGGCCATGGAAATGGTCTGATAAGTCTGGGGAATGGCATAGTCGGGAAGATCGATGCACAAGGCTGAGAGGAGGCAATGGACATCTTTGGTGGTCGCGGCTGCAAACCAGCCTTCCCCAAATGCGGTTGGAGCCAAAACGACGTGCAAGGTGGATTGCGCCGATGCCGTAACGACTGCGAGTCCGATGCGGGCGTCGGCTAGAAGCGCCGTCTCAACCCATTCAGGGCTGATGTTCCTTCCAAATCCCGTGACAATGAGATTGTCTTTTCTACCACTTACGGTCAGAAATCCGTCCTGATCGATCGATCCAAGGTCACCCGTATGCCACGAACCATGCGCGGACGGGTTGCCGACATAGCCCTCCATGAGAGTGGGACCGTCGACGACAATCTCGCCGTCTTCGATTGCGATTTTAATGCCTGGAAGAGGCTTGCCCGAGCTGCCCCGTTTGCATTCGTTCATTCCATTCAGCGTTACGACCGAACAGCATTCGGATAGTCCATATCCTTCGAAGACCGGGACGCCGAGCTGAGTGGCCAAATCCAGTAGCGCAGGCGAAACTCTTGCACCTCCGACTGCCACGAACCTCAGCCCTGGCGAAGGAGTCATTTGCATCGCGTTCATCTCGAAAAGCCAAGCTTTGAGGAGTTGTGGAACGAGCACGGTTGCGGTCGGTTCCCGCTCGGCAATGGCTCTCGCCAGCCCGTCGACTTTGCCGCTCGCAACCTGATTGGCAATTCCGGCATCGAGGTAAACCTGAGCGCCACAGAACAGAGGCAGGAAGATCGCACATATCGTTTCGAGCAGCATCGGTAGAGGCAAAAGCGAAAGATAGCGATCTTCGGCGGTCGCCTGGCTCACGCTAGCAAGGCCGCGCACAACGGCCTCGATCTGGCGAGATGTATGTCTTACCCCCTTCGGTGCGCCGGTGCTGCCTGAGGTATAGATGATCGTTTCGAAGCCCCTGGCGGGCGCGCTGCACGCGCAATCTCTGTTGTCCAGCCCTACGAGACTGTGCCGAACCTTCAATCGGGCGGCTCGTTCTGTGGTTTCGCCGGTCACGAGCACCTCGTCGATCCTAGCATCGGCGATGATTTTAGCGAGTTGTGCATCACTGAAAAACGTCGGCAGAGGAACCAATGTCTTGCCTTCGGCGACCGCAGCCAGCAGTGCGACAACATATTCGCATCCATTCGGCGCAAGGAGGCCGAATTTCTTTTCCTCTGACGAGAAGATTGCCCGGCAATTTCCAACGGCATTCCTGAGTGATGCCCAGGTAAGACTAGTACGGGGATCGGCCACTACGATCTGCGCGGGGCGATCGGCGGCATGTCGTTCGATGCTCTCAAAAAGAAAGTGCATAGCGGCTTTTCCTCATGGAATGAGTGGTGATTGAATGTGCGGGGTTTTGGAACGCAAAGACGCTTGGCGCCTGGCTGTAGTAGCTGCCCCAATCGGTACTGCGGGCGACCCTGTGGGACTCGGCCTTTGCGAGATGAACTAAATTGACGCCGAGGTGGGAAAGCATCCGTGATAAGCGGGTCGTCAACGTGAAGAATGCCCAGCCGCAGCCCAATAGTTGGCCATGCAGGACAATAGAGCGGATGAAACTGATGGTGTGATGGACATTCCGACTTGCTAGGGACGTCACCTCGATCAACTCGTCACGCTTGACTGAACCCCCGTAGGCGACGGACAGCATCTGTTCGATCGGCTGGTCCAGATATTGTTCGGAGAAAAACCCATCGCGAGCAAAACGCAGCCCCGCCGCACAGACTGGCTGCAGGCTATCGACATCGAATTTGACGATAAGCGTTTCCGGAAACTCGGAAACGCGAGCGCCGTGGCACGTTTCGAACATGCCGGCTATCAATGCCTCGGCAGCAGGTCTCCTAATATCTTCGCGCGTCAATATTGACGTTTTTAGCATCTCGCCCTCGCTTGATGAATGCGAGGCAAAGCTGCTGCGCCAATATTACTATGCACTTACAAAAGGGCGGCGTTCCAGTGATCTTAAAATGGCGAATATGACCGCGCTTGGTCAACAATGGGCCGATTGCCATCGTATCGTCGCATTGCCCAAGAGATAATGTCGCTTCCAAAAATGACGCTACTTTAAATTGTCAATCATGAGGCTCGTCGAAAGTACCGCACGCTATCTCAGGCGCTACCCGAATCTTTGCAAACGGCGATCATTGCGGCTCCGCAGCATGCGGATCCGCAATCACCGCTGCAAACTCCAGCAGGATCTTCGGGTGCGCCAGAACGAACTTGCCCTGCCCGGCCATTGTTCGCCATATGGACAGATGGTTCGGCTTTGAGCCATGCCGTTCGGCAACCTCGTTCACCATCGCTCCGCGCCTAAGGCTCTTCGAAACGATCTACGCCTTGGCCTCGTTCGGCCATTGCCGGTGAACCTCACGTCCAGACTTCCTGGTCGTGAGAACCTCCGATGTACTCTTCGTGGAGAAGCTCCCGTTGCTCGTCCATGGAAAGGTGATCACAGACTAGGGCAGCAAGGACAACCTGGGACCGGAACATCGCCTACCACCAATCTGGTGATAGGCTAGGACCATATTCGGGCCGCTTGTATCTTGGAGCGCGCTCCGGTCCCGGGGCGAGAAGCCGTCCACAAACACAACTTGATCGTTGCTCCTGCGTGGATGCGACCGCCTGTGCATGGCTCTATTGATTATCCTCAGCGCCAGACAGCACCGCCGAATTGGCCGGTCGCGTCTTTCGGCGTGATCCCCGAAAGATCACAATGATTGGGGTTGTCCGGTACCGAAGCTTGCAGCACTCGCGCGCTCTTCACCGGCGCCTTGATCATGCAGTAGGCGTTGAAGCGCGCGGGCAGTCCCGGCAGCGTGGTGGCGAAACTCCCGTTTGGCCTGCAGTTGACACTCGCTCCTTCCATGCGGCCAGATGGATTCACCGGTTCGCCACTGAAGTCGCATGTCTTGCCTGTTGAGGTTCCAGGTGCTCCGACTGGGCCAGCCAGTGTCACGCCGCGGATAACCACGCCAGTTTCCACGGGCGTAACGCCGGCGCCAGCCCTAGCTTTGGCCTTGTGATGCTCCGCGGCCGTGGCCGACTGTGCCACAGTGAACATCAGTGCGAAAGCAAAGACGAATCCAAACGTTCGTGTTGTCACAATCATGGTATTTCTCCTCCTTTATGAACCGATGAGAATCAATCGCCAATTCCGCTACGCCGCCTTTGAGGAAGGGGGCAACGAGTGCCCCTGCCTTGTGTCATCGAAACTTGATGAGGTAGTTGACAGCGACATTTTTTGGGCGCGTTTCGGTAGATGTGCGCGCGGGGCTCTCTGGCGAACCCGTCTGCTTGCTCGAAATGGACGTTCCCGCAGCATTGCCCTGCTGCGAAATGCCCGCTGGAGTCGTCACGTCATAGGAATGCGAGTGAACCTGCATGGCATCGCATTGAAGCGAGCCGACGACATTAGCGACGTTATTGCCGGTCGGATCCAAGCGCTGCTTCGCATCAGGGTCCATGCCGGCGCCTGCATCGAAGCCGCGCAGGAACAGCCCGCGGTAATCCGGTATACGGAATTCCTGATCGAGACCCGAATTTCGCTCGCCATACAGTCCGCCAAGAACGGCGTAGAGTTCCGGGTAAGCGACGACCATCAGATACCGCCCATCGCAAAGCATCCAACCTTGCGCCTCGACATAAGTAAGAGGGGCGTCGGCCTTTGTCCCAGCTACCGCGCCTGAGCTAGCGCAAGCCGCATTTGCCCAGATTGTGTTGCTGGAGCCCGAGACAGGATCGACCTGGCCCGCAAAGGGGCACACTGTACCGATGGGAGGTCCTGCGAACATTGCCGGCGTCCTTCAATGGCATTAAATTCTAAGGGTGCGCACGCAGCCTCAGTTGGAAAGCCACGCGTGCCAAGGCGTTCCAATTGTCATGGCTCCGGCTATCACAGCCGGAGCCCAGTGTCCGCGACTGAGCCGTCAGGCCGATTTGATGTCCCAGCTATTATCTTCCAGCAGAGTGCCAACAAGATTGTAGACGGCCGAAGGGAATTTCGCCTCGCTGGTCTGCGTGATCGTGTCGATGCTGAGAACCGTGCCGATGTTCACGTTCGTTCCCGCAGCGATCCAGTAGCTCGGCGTCGGCGTGAAGGTGTGCGTCAGATTCGTGCCTGCCTGAACGACGTAGGTTCCTGTCCCGGACATCCCGATCCCGACCGAGAAGCGGTGGTTAGGGACGTTCGCGGCGTCCTTGATCACCAGGGAACCCGCTGGATCACCCTTGACCGGATTGCTTAAGCCGGGACCACCATCCAAGGAAAACGTGGTCGTGTTCGCGCCGGCGGGGCTGCCATCTTGAACACCCGACGCAAGAAAATCCACGCCGGGAATCAGCTGCCCGGTGTCGCTCCACACGAAATTATAGTCGATTTCCCAGGTAAACTTGATCTGGTTGCCGACCCGAATTTGATACGGTGAACAGAACCAAGCCAATGAAAAGACGTTGGCCACCTGTTGCGGCATCTTCTGATAGACATAGAAAGTCCATGGCTGGGCCGATTGATTCTTGAGAAGTAGCGAATACTGGGTTCCCTGTGCCAGCGCCTCGCCCGTCGGCTGCGAAGCACGTGCCTGATCAGTGATTTCCTTGTTAGCGTAGCTGATATGCAACGTCATTGTGGTTCTCCCTTCCTTAGTATGTTTTGATGTTAGATTGATCCACTTAATTGCAGCTGGTTGCCGATCTATAGATCGCTTGAATTTTGTATCAACAAGCATCATCCGCTCAGCTGCTATCTATTTGGTATAGCTTTTGCCTGAACCGGTAAATGAGTAGATTTACTCTGCCAATAGAAGAGGAAATTATCGATGTCCGACATCATTTGGCAGTCATGCACATAGCAATTGCAGATCACCGTATGATATCTCCTCTTCGATGGGTCATATGCTATGCCATTCGTCCATAGATATATCGGACGAAGTCGTTGTTCCAACGCGACGTTAGAAATAGCTAGGTTGTGATCAAAAGGCTGCGTCTCAGTCTTTCGGAACTAGGTATTTCTACTTATTTTTTAGAGCAAGAAGATCGTGCATAGTGATCCAAATGGCGGGTGGAGCTATGATAAGGATTTTCTTCGGGGATATGGATGTAGACAGCGCCATCATGGAGAAAATCTGGCGCTTCCGGCATGAGCAATTCGTGGAACGACGTGGCTGGGAGGCCATCCGCAAGAATGATGGAAGGGAGATTGATCAGTTTGATCACGGCTCCGCCATACATTTTGCCGTGTTCAAGAGCGAAGCGATAGTGGGATATTCCCGACTACTGCCCACGACACACCCACATCTTCTTTCGCATGTTTACCCCCAAATCATGCGGGGTCAGGAATTGCCTCGATCACACGACATCTTCGAATGGACACGGTGTGCAGTCCGGAGACGTGACGAGGTGATTGATGGCGTGCCCGTATCGCGTGTTCTGATGGTCGGGGTCATGGAGTTTTGCCGTGCTGCCGGCATTGCCTCTCTGATCGTGGAGACGCATCCAAAGCTGATAAGTTCATTACTGTCCAATGGATGGGAGACATGTCTCCTCGCAGAGGTCACGCTCTACGACAATCAACTAATCGTGCCAATTGAAGTCAGACCACCTCCTTTGCCGATAGATATCTTCGCCAGCTCAAGTTCCATAGGGGAAGACGAGCGCGATCATCCACCTCTGCAAAGTGGAAGCCTGGTTCACAATTATGTTTCCCATCGTGAGGCTGCACCTCTAGCGCAAACTTGCTGCGAGTTGCGCGCCCCGGCGTCAATTCGTTGGCATTCTGCATGCGGCGGACATGAGCAGTCAGGCATGGATTCATGCGCAGCCGCTCATCGCGCAATCTCAAAGGCAACACAGGAGGAGGAGCCGCCATGCAGACCATCACGATCCACGTACCGCTTGCGCCGATCACGCGCAACCAGATGTTCTTGAGCGCTGTCCCACCTTAGATGTGGCATGGCACATACATGCGGTAACGAACCACGCGCGAAATCGGCGTGATCGCCCGCGTTGCGCAATTAGCAAACTCAAATGGAGACCGTATCATGGAAACGACCACTACTGCGAAACATCCTAATCCCATTGGCAGCGAATTGGACGTATTTGCCAAGGCGCCGCGCGTTGGGGGGACACCTTCGACAACGGAAATCGCCGCCATGATCAAGGGTGGCAAGCCCGGCGACATGGACAAGCTCGACGTCTGAGCCTTAGTAGTGGCCGTCGTTGAGGAGGCGGCCACTACCAACAGAACAGTCCGCGTTGGAACGATTTCCATGTTCAAAGGAACGATCAATCGAGAAGACTTGCAGCGCATCGGTAAATCTCGACAGCCTTCTTCGCAAGCCGCCTTCATCTCACTCGAAGCCCTCACTCATCCTCTGCTTGAAAGTTTCCGCTGGGAAACCGACGAGCGGATCGTCCTGATATGTCGCGAGCGCTGCGTCAAAAGAAACGACCTCGCTGTCGCACGGCCAGAATGGACAATTGAGCAAGCGTTGGATTTCTGCGCCGCACATAGCCAGTGGCCGTTGGACTATCAGACCATTTCCATCGATCGCCGCTCCGGTAACGTTACTTTCCGCGCCGGCCACGGCGGTGTTGCGCCCCTTTATCTCAGAGTGACCGCTAAGCGTATCGACCTTTCGTGGTCCGTGGCGGACTTTTATCCTCATCTGACGCTCGGCGACGTTGACGTGGAACGAACTGGCCTGCGTTTGGTCGGGACCTTGCCCTATGCGATGACCACCATGTTTCGCGACGTCTTCATGTTGACTGAGCGCGCATCCCTTTCCGTCGACCGTAACGGCATCATCGAAACTCGCTATCCCCCTCCTGCACCCTATTACATCCCAACGCCTCTCGTGGATAACGCCGATGTCGCCGATGCAGGATGCCAGTTGGTCGACAGCTTGCTGCGTCGCTGGCCATTAACCCCTGCCATCATGACAAGCGAATTCAGTGGCGGACTAGATTCAGCAATCGTTGCTGCCATTCTGGCGCGGCAGCATTCTGACGCCTTACCAACTTATGCCCTGCAGATCGAAGGGGCTGCGCGAAATCAGCAGATCACACGGCGCGCATTGGCAATCGAGCATTTCGGCTTCCGCGATCAGGTGGTCAATGTCGACAGCGTACCTATGGTTCCGGCAACATTCGCGAAGGATAGCAACTACGTCACTGCCCCTTACAATGCCGATCTGCAGCAACCGCTCCAGCAACTTTTAAAGATGGTTGCGTCTGCGGCGAGCCCACGAGCGGTGACTACAGGCACTGGCGGCGATGAATTGTTGATGGCCCATGCGTTCGAACAGCATCCCGAGCAATTGGCTCGCAATGTCAGCGATGCGTTCCTGCCCGCGGTCCTTCCTTCGGCCATGACGCCGACCCTGAAAAGCAGACTATCGGATTACGCGGCAAGTTGCGATCGGGCGCCGTTTCCGATGTTGCCGATTTCGGTCTTGGAGGCCCAAGCCGCGCGATTGCCGCTGTTTACTACCCATGGCATATGGCCGATCAGCCCATTTGCCCAGCCGGAAGCCGTACGATTTTATCGGAGCTTGCCTTTGATTTGGCGGCAACAAAAGACACTTCACCGCCAAATGTTGAAACTTCTCGGATACCCTATGAGGTTTCTCGAGGTCCCGCTCAGAGAAAATTTCGAAAGCTATCTGGCAAGCTCGCTTGTCGCTGCTGCGACCGAAATCGCACGTCAGTTATCGCGTCGTTGCCTTCTACATGAATTGGGCTTGGTCGATGTTGATCGCCTGATCGCTGCGATCAGAGAAGTTCGGCGGAACTCCCCGCTAGCTGAGCTCGGCTTTATCTTCCACGCGATCAACCTTGAACACATGCTCCGGCGCATCGGTCAAGCTGAAGGAAAGTCATAGGTTTAGCGACAAAAGGTTGTTGCACATAATTTCATTATCCCAGCGAAATCCGCAGGATGCGAACTGGCTCGACCATTTCTTGCAGTGCTATCTGATGTGCCGGATAGTCGAACCACTGCTCTTGAAATGACTCTAAACAGCGTTTCACTCGTCGACATCGAGCTCGAAAAAATGTTGCGTTGCCAACGCAGCAGCACCGCGCGCCCATGAGCCAGGGACCCAGTCAAGCAGGACTTCCGGCCTGTTCAGGAAGACGTATTTCCTCATTGACTGACGGATGGGTTCAAGAATGGCGTCGCCGAACTGCATGGCCTCGCCGCCCGCAATCAGCACCTCCGGATCGAACAGATTGACGAGATCCGCCAAGTGGCGCCCAATCAGTTCTCCTGCTTGCGCCATAATTTCGAGGGCGTCTGCGTCGCCGGCCTCGATCGCGGCGGCATATTCGTCACGCGTTGCCTTTGCTCCCCGGCGCTGGCTCCATTCATCAATCATCGCGGCCTCTGCCGCATGGGCCTGAAGGCAGCCCCTTCGCCCGCATTCGCAAAGCCGTCCGCCGGGAACGGTGATGATATGACCGAGCTTTCCCGCAAGGCCGTGGCTTCCATGATAGATCTCACCGCCCATGACCAGCGATGATCCGACGCCTGTGCCGACTGCGATCGTCGCGAAATTGCTGTAGTTGCGGCCGGCTCCGAACAGACGCTGGGCGACCGTAAAGGCGCTGATGTCGTCATCGATCCAGACCGGGACATGAACCCTCTCGCGCAGCAGTTCGGGAAAGGCAAGATTACGCCAGCCAAAGCGCGGGCTCTGCACGCAGATGCCCTTGATCGCATCCACCTCGCCGGGGATGGAAACGCCGACGCCCATAACGGGCGATCCGGTGCGGCCCGCATCGGCAAGAAGCTTCGGGATCGCTGCCGCGATCGCCTCGACCATAGTTTCCGGCCGCGTGTCCGGCACCGGCATATCGAAAGAGGCGATCGGCGTCGTGGCGAGGTCGGTCAGGACACAGTCGATGCTGTCGTGTCGGAGCTTGAATCCGACAGCCAGGTGCCCATCATAATTGATATCGACCGGCACAGGCCGGCGTCCCGTCGCGCCGGCCTGTGCTTTTCCCTCGAGAACTAAGCCTTCTTCGATCAGTTCAGTGACCACGAAGGTTACGGCCGCCGGGCTTAAGCCCGTCACGGTAGCGATTTCGGCACGCGGCATCGCTCCACGGCTGCGCAGGAGGTTGAGGATGAGCCGCCGGTTAAGGGCTCGGGAGGTACCAGGGTTGCCGCGCACGGTGATCCTTAAATTAATTTTGTAAATTAACTATTGTCGCTTCTCGGAAGATACGGTATGCAATAGCACATGGCAATGGAGGAATGTCTGCTTGCATCAGCACAAGCGGAATTGCCGGTTTATTGCGTAATTTCTGAAGGTTAGCGGCTG
>JBCNPI010000096.1:0-17542 GCA_039593415.1 Rhizobium sp.
GGTTTCGGACTTGCCGCATGTCTGCTCTACGCGCGCGTGCTTGATGCGTTCGCCTTTGGCGACGAAGCCGCCTCATCACTTGGCGTCAATGTCGGGCGGGCGCGGATCGGGCTCTTCGCGCTAACCCCGATGATGACGGCGACGATCGTGAGCATCGTCGGCTCGATCGGCTTTGTCGGCCTCGTCGTGCCGCATGCGGCCCGCTTCCTCGTTGGTCCGCTGCACATCCGGCTGCTGCCGGCCTGCGCCGTCGTCGGAGCGATCTTCATGGTGCTGGCGGATATCGCCTCTCGTGCCCTCATTCCCCAGCAGGTTCTACCGATCGGCGTCGTCACGGCCCTGGTCGGCGTTCCCTTCTTCTCGATCATTCTCTACCGGTCCCAGCGCGCGTCATGAGCATCAAGGCCGATAATATCACCTGGAAAATCGGCGCGAAGACCGTGCTCGACCGCGTCTCGTTCGAGGCGCCCGCAGGCAAGATGCTCGGCCTCCTCGGGCCGAACGGCTCCGGCAAGACCTCGCTCCTGCGTCTGCTTGCCGGATTGAAACGGCCGAATTCCGGCCGCATCATGCTCGAAGAAAAGGATCTGCAGCGGATGCCCCGCCGCTCGATCGCAAGGCGCGTCGCCTTCGTCGAGCAGCACAGCACCACCAACGCCGATCTCAAGGTCATCGATGTCGTCAAGCTCGGCCGGTTTCCGCACCGCTCGATATTTTCAGGCTGGACGTCGGCAGACGACGAGGCGGTCGAAGACGCTCTCGCGCGCGCCGGGATGAGGGAAAAACGCGACGACCGATGGCAGAGCCTATCGGGCGGCGAAAAGCAGCGCACCCATATCGCGCGCGCCCTTGCACAGGCGCCGAAGGAGCTGATCCTCGACGAGCCGACCAATCATCTCGATATCCAGCATCAGATCAGCCTCATGCGGCTGATTGCCGGCCTGCCGCTCACCAGCATCATCGCTCTTCACGATCTCAATCATGCCGCCATGTTCTGCGATGAATTGATCGTCATGCAGCATGGCAGGATTGTCGCCTCAGGAAACCCGGAAGTAGTGTTGAGCGAAGACCTGCTGAGAAACGTCTTTGCCGTCGAGGCCAGGGTCGAAACCTCCCCCCACCACTGCCGGCCGCATATTCATTACCTTCGATAATCCGCGCAATTCCGGGATGGGTCTCCTTGATTGCTCTTGCCTCATGGAGGAACCCGGAGCATCTTCCGCGATAGCCCCGGCATGTTCGAGGGTTTTGAGCGACATAGGCGAGAGGCCGCCTCGGGCGCGCGACAGATGAGGGAAGGCATGACAGACAGGCTCAAGGGCAAGATCGCCATCATCTCAGGCGGCGCCACCGGCATGGGCGGTGCAGCCTCACGCCTGTTTGCGGCCGAAGGCGCGAAGGTCGCGATCATCGACAGGAACGGCGATGCGGCGGCTGAGACGGTGCGCGATATCCGCGGTGCAGGGGGCGTCGCCGATTACTGGGTTGCCGATGTTTCGAACGAGGCGGCCGTCAATGCGGCGGTCAAAAGCATCGAAGACCGCTTCGGTGCGGTGACCGTGCTCTTCAATCACGCCGGCACCATCGTCATCAAGCCATTCCTCGAAACGACGCTCGAGGAATGGGAATGGCTCCATGGCGTCAACGTCCGCTCGATGTTTCTGATGACCAAGGCCGTACTGCCGGGCATGATCGCTGCCGGCGGCGGCTCCATCGTCTGCACCTCGTCGATCTCGGCCGTTGCCGCAACGCCGATGGAGGTGCTCTACGACACGACAAAGGGGGCCGTCCACATGTTTGCCCGCGCAATCGCCGTCGAGTTCCGCGATCGCAATATCCGCTGCAATGCCGTCTGCCCCGGCTTCATCCGCACGCCGCATGGACTGCGTGAAGTGGCTGAGTTGCAGGCTCTCGGAGTCGATGTCTCGGATGCGGCGATCGCCGCGCAGCAGGGCCGGATCGGCGAGCCAGAGGATGTGGCGCGTGCCGCCCTTTACCTGGCCTCGGACGAGTCCAACTTCGTCAACGGCATCCATCTCTTCGTCGACAACGGCTTTACCGCCATCTGATCATTGAGATGGCGGCAAGACCACCAATTTTTGCACGGCGCGGGGACAGCATGTTGCTACCTTTGAGTGGCGCGGCCACCGGCCGGGAGCCGTTCAATCCCTCTTGCCGAATCATGCAGATGAACCAAATAAGGATTGTCGCCCGGCTCTTCCGTCGATCCTTGGTGGCAAGTGCTAGTTCCAATCGAATTCGGCAATGAAGCAGTCAGTCGTCAAGGAAACCAACAAGGCGCTCTACACCCGCATCGTTGCTGGCATCGGCGGCCTTCTGGCAGGTGCACTGTCGCTCGGGCTTTCGATCTATGAAACCCGGACAGGAACAGAGGTGGTGCAAGTGGCGCCCGGTAAGCCTGTGAATGCCGGCCAGTGGCTGGTGACGCTCAATTCCGGCGAAATCGTCAATGAGACGCCGGATGGCCGGCGCCTTGTCGACGGCAAGAAGGCACTGACGCTCGATTTGACCCTTGAGAATATGACAGCGCAAAGCTCGAACTTGTATCGTGACACGCTGAAGCTCGAAAACGTTGCAAACCCACCGGCTCCACAATTCTATCTTGACCGCGACAATGATTTGCTGTGGGACCTTCAACCGATGATGCCCGAGAAGGTGAAAGCCGTCTGGCAATTGCCCGCGACGCAGGTGCTCCCCAAAGTCCTGAACGTTGTGATCGTCGGAACCACTTATAAGCCGAAGGACAATCTCTATGCGGCGCCTGGCTGGTTCGACCCGAACGACGCGGCGCGCGTCGGATTGCCGATCACGATAACTCAGGGAGCCAATCCTTGATCCGGCTCTTGGTTTCCATATTGTTCGTCGGCTTCACAGCGCTGATTTTGGCCTTCCTGCAGTCGACAACGCCAAGCTATGCCGTCCTGACCGGACCTATCGAGACGACAGGTTTGCAGAAGGATACCGTGTCGAGCAAAACATTCAGCGTCAAGGTCGCCAAGGTTTTGCGTGCGAAGACGATCGCGTTTACCTCTTACGGCAAGCCGGTGGAGCGGCAGACCGACGGCGTTTGGCTGATCGTCAGTGTCGAGCTGCAGCCAAAATATGACACCATGACCATCCAGGCGGCAGCAATCGAGGGTGCGTCCGGTCGCCTTTATCGGCAAACCCATCGCGCAGACGGCGCCCCCCGTCTTCTGCCTTCCAAGGATTTGCAGCCAGGCCTGCCGACATCAGGCATCTTGATCTTCGAGCTGCCGGAAGATGAAACAAACGATATGACACTGGTGCTTTCCAGGCAGCCCTCCCCTCAACTGGATTCGGAAATTCGCGTCAAACTCGACGGCGAAAGCGTCGAGGCGCGCGACCGCGCGGAGATCGGCAACAATGGCGTCTAGACAGGAACGACGGCTGTGGTTGGCATCCATGCTAAGCCTGCCCTTCTTGCTGACTGGCTATTATGCCATCAACGCATGGCGCAACGCTGAGGATTACATCAAGCGAAACGAGTTGCGCATAAGCAACGACGTGGGCGGACAGACCTATGCCAAGGCCTCCTGGACTCTTGACCATGCAAGGGTGATCGGGGATGGACGTGACGGCAAGATTACCTTTCCCGGCCAGATGCGTCTGGTGGTCATAAGGCTGGCGGTGACGGCTGAAAACGATATCGGGCAGTCCTGGGCTCAATGCAGCCTGACCCTGACGGACCCGAAGGGACGACGCTGGCAGCCCCTCAATTTTATTCTATCAAAGGATCTCAGCCGCGACCTCGATCCGCAGGCGACGCCCATCGATGGCTGCGATGCCGCATCGCGCCAACCGCCCGCTAAGGGCGCAACCACACTCATGGAGGAAAAATTCGTGGTGCCGGCCGATGCAATCTCCTCCCTGTCGGCGCAGCTGAGTTTCGCTTCGACGAGGCCGGACGCCATATCCTTCCCGCTACGATTGAACTGACGCAATTCCACGAAAATCCCTGGGCGTCAGTTTCCGCTGCTGCGCCATTCGCGCCCTTGCGCGAAGCCGATTTCCAGAGCAGCGCCAAGAAGGCAAACCTTGATCGGCATGATGAAAACCCCGTCGCCAGGCGCGCTGGGACTGCCGAAGAAAAGCGAAATGGCCTGCGCAATCATCTGCCATAAGGGCAGATCGTGCGGACCGATGAGCCTCGAAATGCCGAACCAGGCCCAGGCCGAGCCCCAATCCAGCAGCCGGTACAGCAGAATAACGGCAATCATCAGCCCGAGACCGGAACCCAGCGTAAGCCCAACGCCTTCGGCCAAGGCGCGATAACGTTTTGCCGTCCCGGCTATGAAATGCGAGATGAAGTCGCGGATCGCCTTCGGCAGCGACTGCCAGCGCGAAACCGCGCGCGCCAATCGGCCTTCTGTCAGCGGGCGTTCGCCGTTGATGTCATAACCATAGACCAAGGCGGCAAGCGTCAGCCAGACGACCGGATAGAGAGCATAGAAGAAGAGGCCGCGCATTTGCCTGGAAAAGGAAAACGACTCGTGCTCTGCCGTCGGCGGAAAGATGGTGGCTGCCGCGGCATCGCCGACCGGATTGAGAAAGCCGAAGAAATGCCTGATGGTTTCGGGGAGCCTGGCGATCCAGGAGCGGATGTCGCCCTCCCAGGTCGAAATGACAAAGAGACCGATAAAGGCCCAGTTCGCCTCGCAAACAACGATGATAACAGCCCATATCGGCGCTTTGGAACGCGCATGCATGAATTTGGCGATGCGTCTGACCACCCAGGCGACGGCGACCGACACAAGAAGCCAGGCGCTGCTGCCGAATTTTAGGGGATTATAGTCTTCACCGAACAGCATCAGATCGAGCGACAATCTGGAATATTCCCTCACTGTGTCGCCGAGAAAGCCCCAGGCGGCGTAGTAAGCGAAGAATGGCACGAGTGTCAGCGCCAGTATCGAGGTGAAACTTGGCGCTGCAGCACCGCCGCCGGTATCGGTTTCCGGCCGGGCGGCCGCAACGCGCGAGGCGGCGTCAAGCGACGGCAAACCTGGCCGCACGGTCTCAAACAGCGCGACGATAATGACAAGCTTCAGGAGCACGACAAGGGCTAGAGTAGAAAGACCTGCCAATGCATTCAGCCGGCCGATCATGACAGCCAGTTCGTTGAGAAGCGAATTGCCAATCAATCCGAGAAGCCAGAGCGCCATCAACTGCGGCCAAAAGCGCCACAGCAGTTGCAGGGTCAGCGATGGCAGCCGGAACAGGAGCCGGAGCGGCGGGCGGGTATCCTGGGAGAGAACCGTCATGACGTCATAGTAGCAATCGAAACGACAGCCGCCAAGACGCCGCTGCAAGGGGCAAACGAATGGATATCTGCGACAGCAGCCCGCAATCCATCATGTTTTTAGCGCCTTGCGCCCGGTTTTGGCGCCAACCGGTGCGGCCACCGATGCCCGTTTGACAAGTGAGCATTCGAGCTTGGTAATCTGGTAGCGGCGCTCGCGCGGCAAGACGGCGGTTTCCAGATGTTCGATCGCCCACTGGCCCATGGCCATGTGCGGCAGGACCGAGGTCGTCAAGGGTGGCACGAGATGACGGCAGATGTCTTCATCATCATAACCCATGACCGACATGTCCTCCGGAATGTGCAGCCCCGCCTCCTTCAGCGCTTCGTAGCAGCCGATGGCGGTGCGATCGTTCTGGCAGAAGATCGCTGTCGGACGCTCGGGGAGCGAAAGCAGCTTCATCGTGCCGGAATAGCCGGCACTCGCCGACCAATCGCCTTCGATGACCAGCTCCGGATCGAATGGAATATCGGCTGTCGCCAAAGCTCGGCGATAGCCGGTCAATCGATCCTGGGCTGCCTGCATCCACGGTTCGCCCGTAATCGTCGCAATGCGATGGTGCCCATGCGAGATCAGATGTCGGGTCGCGGTCTGCCCGCCGGCTATTTCACTCGGAACAACAGCCGGAAAGGCGTAGTCGGATGTATAGCAATTCAGAAGAACGACCGGGATATTGAGATCGTAGAGATAGGCCGGCACCTCCACCTCGCGGGTGAATATCGTCATATAGATGAGGGCCGAGATGCCGCTGGAGCTAAGCGCCTTGATCGCTCTGCGTTCCATATCGGGGTCGCCCATGGTCTGCGCGACGAGCAGAACGTTCCCGGCATTCCAGCAAGCCTGCCGTGCACCTTCGATCGCGACAACAGCCTCCGGACTGGTCGCAAGCTGATCGACGGCGAAGCCGATGACGCCATCGAGCTTTGAGAGCGAGAGGAGCGCCGGCGGCACGGCAAGTACGGGCGCGACGTAGCCGAGCTGACGGGCCGCCTCGACGACCCTATCGCGAGTCTGCTGCGACAGGCGCATGCCCGGCGTATTGTTGAGGACGAAGGACACCGCGCTCTGGGAGCATCCGGCAGCCTTGGCAATATCGGTCATAGTGACCCTATTGGCGGAACGACGGCTGCTTCGTTTCGACATACTGTCATCGACGACCGTGCGATCGCCGTTTGCGGCCGGCATCTTCTTCATAACTGTGCAACTCCCCTGAAGCGAAATCGACCAATAAATCCCCACGATCGACTTCGCACGCTAATAATCATTATCATCAATTATGCCACCTCGACAACCGGCGCAGGCACTCTGCCCACATCTACGCAGTGAATATCGGCTGCAGCTGAAGGAGGTTACCGGAGTTGCAAATCTCAATGGCTCGGATATATGAAGATGTATTACTAATTCTATTTACTAATTGAAATTAGCCGTATACCGTTCCCCTCGTGGTTGGACGTGCCGTGTCTCGCTTGGCGAGAAACCCTAGGAGGGGGTGCAGGACCGCTCTGCCGCAAGTTGCAACTAGACCCCCAACGCGGGTCTACGGGAGGATGATCATGAAGTACCTAACACGGGGCGCTGCCGCCTTTGCGGCAGGGCTGATGCTCAGCTACGCGACGGCAACCTATGCCGCCGACAAGCCGACACTCGCATTTGTGGTCAACGGCGCATCCGATTTCTGGAAGGCGGCCGAAGCCGGCGTCAAGAAGGCTCAGGCCGAACTGCCGGACTTCAACATGGAATTGAAATATCCCGAGCAGTCGTCCGTCGCGATCCAACAGCGGCTGATGGAGGACCTCGTTGCGGCCGGCGTCAAAGGCATCATGGTCTCCGCCGTGGACCCCAAGACCTCGACGGATGGGTTGAACAAGATCGGCTCTGAAACCGCGCTGTTCACTACGGATAGCGACGCGCCGGACACAAACCGCGTCGCCTATATCGGCTCGTCGAACATCGATGCCGGCAAGCAGGCTGCGGAGATTGCCAAGAAAGCCATGCCAAACGGGGGCAAATGCATCGGCTTCGTGGGCCTTCTCGGCGCCGACAATGCCAAGGAGCGCATCCAGGGTATGAAGGACGGCCTGGCGGGCACAAAGATCGAATTGACCGACGTGCGTGGCGACGACATCGATCAGACGAGAGCAAAGAAGAATGTCGAAGACGCGCTCGTTGCAAGCCCCGACGTCACCTGCATGGTCGGCTTCTACTCCTATAACACGCCGCGCATCTATGAGGCGCTGCGCGAAGCCGGCAAGCTCGGCCAGATCACCGTCGTCGGTTTCGATGACGATCCGATCACGCTCGGCGGCGTCAAGGAAGGAACGATCGCCGCAACGGTCGTGCAGCAGCCCTATCTCTGGGCTTATCAGGGTATGAAGCTCATGGCCGCCTATCTGAAGGGCGACAAATCAGGCATTCCTGCCAACAAGCTGATCATCATCCCGACCAAGATCATCGGCAAGGACGATGTCGATGCCTATGCGGCCAATCTGAAGGCTATGGCTGGCAATTAAAGCCAGCCCGCAGCAGCGCCGGTTGCGGGGACCGGCGCTGCTCGAATGCAATTTGCTCACGACGCAGCGCTTTTCAAAGCCACATCGTACAGGCGCAATATCGATTATGAATCAACGATCTGATACATTAATGCCGACAGACGCCACGATACCGTTTCTCAGTCTTTCGGGAATCAGCAAGACCTATCCTGGTGTCGTGGCTCTCGATAATTTCTCGATGGATGTCAGCCCCGGCGAGGTAATCGGTCTTGTCGGCGAGAATGGCGCGGGCAAATCGACGCTCATGAAAATCCTCGGTGGCGTCGTGAAACCGGATCACGGCAGCATTCGGCTCGATGGAGCCGAGCACGGCGCCTTCACCGTCGAAAGCAGCATCGCCTCGGGCATTGCTTTTGTCCATCAAGAGCTCAACCTGTTTGAAAATCTCGATGTGGCGGCCAATATTTTCCTCGGCCGCGAACCTCTGCGCGGCGGCGCTCTGAGGCTGGTCGACCGAAGCCGCCTGCGAGAGATGGTTGCGCCCTTGCTGAAACGCGTCGGCGCCAATTTCTCGCCGGATACGCCGGTTGCTTCGCTGTCGCTTGCTCAGCAGCAGATGGTCGAAATCGCCAAGGCACTATCGATCAATGCCCGTCTGGTCATTCTCGACGAGCCGACTTCGAGCCTGCCGCTTGCCGAGACGGGAAAACTGCTGACGGTCATATCGTCACTCAAGGCCGAAAGCATCAGCGTCATCTTCATTTCACACCGTCTACATGAAGTCGAGCGCGTGGCCGACCGCGTCATCGTTCTGCGCGACGGCACGCTCGTCGGTACTTTGCCTAAAGACTCGATCGACCATGACCGCATGGTCAAGCTGATGATCGGCCGTGCATTGGCGGCGCGCTCCGCGGAAGCGGCCCGTCCGCCGGGTAACGTTGCTCTGAAGGTCTCAGCCATCCGCACCGCCGCCTACCCGACAAAACCGGTGAACCTCGATATCCGCTATGGCGAAATTCTGGGGCTTGCCGGCCTTGTCGGATCTGGCCGGACGGAACTTGCCCGCGTTCTTTTCGGGATCGATCATAGCTATGGCGGCAGCCTTGCGCTTGGTGGTCAAGACCTCAAGCTGCGGTCCGCCAGAGACGCAGTGAGCAATGGCATTTTCCTCGTGCCGGAGGATCGCAAGCTGAACGGCATCCTGCTGGATATGCCGATCTCCCAGAACATATCCCTGCCAAATCTTGGCGCCTATGCCCGCCGCTCCATGGTTTTGCCGGAGCGCGAAAACGCCACTGCCGAAACGCAGCGCAGGCAGCTTGCCATCAAGGCACCATCGATCCTAGCCCGCACCGGCACGCTTTCCGGCGGCAATCAGCAGAAGGTCGTCCTCGCCAAATGGCTGGCCATGCATCCGAAAGTATTGATCTTCGACGAACCCACTCGCGGCATCGATATCGGCGCAAAGAGCGAAATCTACAGTCTGATGCGCAAGCTTGCGGATGCCGGCGTGGCGATCCTGATGATTTCGAGCGACATGGAAGAAGTGATCGGCGTTTCCGACCGCATCGCGGTCATGCATGAAGGCCAGATCTCCGGCATTCTCGAGAAGGATGAATTCAGTCAGGAAAACGTGCTTTTGCTGGCCGTCGGCAAAAAGCTACACTAGGGCGGTTCAGCTATTCGCGGAATTTGCGAACCGCTCAGTCTCGTTGTTTTTATGCAATCCGGGCGGAAGGCCGCCTCGAATTTCCCCGCGATTGCTCTAACGGTTGCAGCCAATGGGAATGGATATCGATGAGTAAGAAAGATCTGGGCCTGCTCCTGCTGATCATCGTCGTCGGCATCGTCGTGACGATCATCAATCCGCGCTTCCTTCTACCGATCAACCTCGCCAACACGTCGAACCTCATCGGTCTTTTCGGGATATTGTCGATCGGTCAGGCCTTCGTCATCATCACGGGCGGCATCGAACTGTCGGTGGGTTCGCTGGTGGCGCTGCTCGGCGTGCTGTTCATCGATTTCATCGCGGTCCAGAACATTCCCTGGACCGTAGCACTGCCCCTGATCCTGATCCTTGGCGGCGTTCTTGGGGCGATCCACGGCTGGCTGATCACCCGGCTCAATCTTCAGCCTTTCGTCGTCACGCTCTGCGGTCTCCTGATCTATCGCGGCGCAGCCCGCTTCTACACGGCGGATGGCACGGCCGGCTTCGCGTTCGGCCAGAACTTCCCGACCCTGGAATTCCTGACCGCCGGCCGCTTCTACGGCGTGCCGAATACCTTTATTGCACTCGTAATCATTGCCGCCGTCATGTGGATCGTCCTGCACCGTTCCGTCTACGGCCGCTATCTCTATGCCATCGGCAAGAATGAGGAGGCGGCGAAATATTCCGGCATCCGCACCACGAAGATGGTAACGGTCTCCTATATCATCTGCGGCGTGCTGACGGCGCTTTCGGCGATCTATTTCGCCATGTATACGCGCTCCATCTCGCCGGCAAGCCATGGCCAGTTCTACGAGCTTTATGCGATCGCGGCTGCGGTCCTCGGCGGCTTTTCGCTGCGCGGGGGCGAAGGATCGTTGATCGGCGTCGTCCTCGGCACGATCCTGCTGCAGGAACTGCAGAATCTTGTCAATCTTCTCGGTATCCCCTCCTCGCTCAACTTCGCCGTCATGGGTGGCGTCATCCTGATCGGCGTGCTGATCGACCAGCAATGGAGCGCCATCCGCGCGCAGCGGCGTCTGGTGTCAGCCGCCCGTCGGGCCGAGGCGCGCCAGCCCGCCGAACAACCGCAATCCTGAAGGGAAGATGAGGCCGGCAATGACGGCCCATCCTATGGGCGTGGCTGGCGTGCAGAACCACACTATCGAGATAGACGACTTTTCCGGCCGGATATCGTCGCGACTGGCAGACGGCTGCATTATGCAAGCCTGAACGTCCTCCAGCCTCTTGTTTCTTTACGCATTCCGGACGGAAAACCGCTACGCACTTTTCCTGGAAATGCGCTAGCCGTGCAGCACGGCCGTCAGCCAGGCCGCAGCCTGATCGCCCGCCATCGTTCGCCTTGCCTTCAAGGGGAGCAAGACGTTGTAGCGCCCCTCGTCCATCAGCTCGGAATCATCGAGAGCCACAAGGGTTCCGTCGTCCAGAAATGTCTGAATGAGTGCCCTCCAGCCAAGAGCAACGCCCTGGCCTGCGCGCGCCGCAAAGATCGTTTCCGTATAGTGGTTGAAGCGAAGCGACGGCCTTGCTTCGAATGCCGCTCCCGATTTGGCGAGCCAATGTGTCCAGGAAAGCCAGGATCGATCGACCGCATCGGTCTCGATGAAATCATCCTTCTCGGACAAGGGACCGGCGATGCGTCTTTCGAAATACTCCGGCGAGCAGACCGGGACGATAACATCGCCGCGGGATGCAATGACCGTTCCATCATTGAACGGCGGCAGACCATATCGGATAAGGATATCGACCTCACCGCCGTCGAGATCGATCTTCGTGTCCTGCGAAATAACCCTGATTTGTATGCCGGGATTGCGATCGCGAAAATCAGCCAGCCGCGGAAGCAGCCAGAAGGATGAGAAAGCGACGGTCGCGCCGATGGTGACCACGTCCTGCGATGAGGCTTTGATCGCCTCGATCGAGGCGGCAATATTGGCAAAGCTCTGCGCCAGCGACGAACCAAGCGTGAGACAGGCGGCCGTCGGCTCGATTGCCCTGTGTTTGCGTAGGAACATCGGCTGACCGAGTTCATCCTCCAGCAAGGCGATCTGCCGGCTGACTGCCGCCTGGGTGACGCCCAGCTCTCCTGCCGCGGCCGTGAAACTTCTATGCCGGAGAACTGCTTCCAGCATCAGCAGCCCCGTCAATGACGGCAAACGTCTCCGAAACCGCACTTTCGCCTCCATTCATAAGTTTTCATTATGCGAACTTGAGAATTAATGCCGTTGAAAGCGCTGCAGGACAAGCGCACCCTGCGAATATCGAAGCATAAGGGGTACTCATGCTAAACAGGCTTCCTTCGTCAATTTCAGCATTGCTCGACGCGCGCGCGAACGGGTATTCGCTGCCGGCCGGCCTCTATACGCGCGAAGATGTCTTCGAGGCGGATATGGATGTGTTCTTCCATAGGCACTGGATTTGCGTCGGGCTGGAATGCGATGTGCCGGAAGCCGGCGACGCTACGGTCATCGACATCGGCAAAACGAGCCTGATCCTCCTGCGTGACGACGACAATGAGATACGGGTTCTGCACAATGTCTGTCGCCATCGCGGTTCGCGTCTCCTCGATGCGGGCAACACGATCATCTCGAAGCTTGTGTGCCCTTATCACACCTGGACTTACGAATTGACCGGCGAACTGAGCTATGCGCCGCATATGGGCAAGGAATTCGACAAGGAGTGCCACAGCCTCAAACCCGTCGCGTTCAAATCGATCGGCGGGCTCATCTATGTCTGTCTTTCCGACAATCCGCCCGAGGATATTTCCGTGCTGGAAAGGGCCATGGCGGAACGGCTGGCGCCCTATGACATAAGAAATGCGAAAGTGGCCTATCAGACCGATGTCATAGAAGACGGCAACTGGAAGCTCACGATCGAAAACAATCGCGAGTGCTATCATTGTTCTGCAAACCATCCCGAACTCTGCGTGTCCTTCGTCGATCTCGATTTCGGCTTCGATCCCGAAGCTCTGAGCCCTGATGATCGCGCCCAGGCCGAAGAGCACTTCCGGCTCTACGAACAGCGCACGGCGGCCTGGGAGGCCGATGGATATCCGTCGGCCGCCGTCGAGCAGCTTGTCGATTGTGCGACCAACTTCAGGACCCAGCGCCTGATCATCTCCGGAGCCGGCGAATCCCAGACGCACGACGCTACGGCGGCATCCTCGAAATTGCTCGGACACATGACGCGAAAGGATCTGGGCGACACGCATCTATGGGGTCACAACAGCTGGAACCATTTCATGGGCGATCATGCCGTGGTGGCAGTCGTCATACCCTTGTCGGCCGGCAAGACCCTGGTCAGGACCAAATGGCTCGTGCACAAGGATGCCGTCGAAGGGGTCGACTACGATCTCGATAAGCTGACGGATGTCTGGATCGCGACCACGGATCAAGATGCGACCCTCGTTGCCCGCTCACATGCAGGGGCTCTCGATCCTGCCTATCAGCCGGGCCCCTATTCGCGCTTTTCGGAAACCAATCTCGACAAGTTTGCAACCTGGTACATCGATCGGATGCGCGCCAATGGCTACTGACTTCCTGCAGATGCAGAGCAATGCGGGCAGTCCCGGCAACTGGGATAGGGAGCGCGACGACACGCTGGTCTGCATCGATATCCATCAGGAAACACATGATGTGCGCAGCTTCACCTTCGCCTCTCCCGAAGGCAAGCGCTTCGGCTTCGAAAGCGGTCAGTACTTTCTTTTCGATATCCCTGTCGGCGGCGATATAGAGCCGCGCTGCTACAGCATTTCGTCGTCGCCGCATCGACCCAACGCCTTCACGGTGACAGTCAAGCGGGTCCCGGGCGGCAGGGCATCGAATTGGCTCCACGACAACCTTGCCGTCGGGATGACACTGACAGCGCAAGGCCCTCTCGGGCATTTCATTCGCCCGCGCGATGCCGCCCGAAAGCTCCTTCTTATTTCGGGCGGGTCCGGCATAACGCCCGTCATGTCGATCGTGCGTGATCTTGCCGATCGTTGCGAGCCCACGGATATCGTCTTCGTCCACGCGGCCCGCACGCCGCTCGATCTGATCTTCCGCCATGAGCTTTCATGGCTGGCCTCGCGGATGAAGGGATTAAGGCTGCATTTCCTGCCGGAAGGCGTCGGCGCAGAACCGTCCTGGTCGGGGCTTACCGGGCGCATCTCGCCGGAATTCATCAAGCTTGCAGTGCCGGATATCGCCGACAGAATAGTCATGTGCTGCGGCCCGGCGCCATTCATGGCCGCAGCCCGTTCGATATCGTCCAGCCTCGGTGTGCCTTCCTCCAACTATATCGAAGAGAGCTTCGATGCCTTGGTGATCGACGAGATGACGATCGCCGTCGAGGAGATGCCGGGCAACGCGGTCTTCCAGGTCGAGTTTGTGAAACAGGCGCGTAAGATCGAAGTGTCGAGCGAGCAGACGGTCCTGTCGTCGGCCAAGAAATCCGGCGTGCGGCTGCCGTCCTCCTGCGCGAATGGCGTCTGCGGAACGTGCAAATGCAAACTGCTCTCAGGCTCGGTCGAAATGAACCACAATGGCGGCATACGGCAGCGGGAAATCGACGCCGGACTTTTCCTGCCTTGTTGTTCAAAGCCGCTCAGCGATCTGGTCGTGGATCGGTGACCATCGCGCTATTCGGTGCTCGTCATCGGGAGCAACGATCCAAGCGTGCGAACGGCCCTCGGGTTTCAAAGATCCTTCGCGATCCGAAGGCCGTCATAGATTGCGGCATGCGTATTGCGAGCCGCGACAGCGTCACCGATCCTGAACAGCTGGAATTTGCCCTCGGCATTGCGCGTGACCGATTGCGGCTCTCCCGCCAATAGCTGATCGTAGGAGGTCTCGCCGAGATTGCGCGATAGCGGCTTCAGTTCGAAATAGAGCTCGTCGAGCGGAATGGTACCGTGGTTCACCACGATCTGGTCAACGATGCGCTGCTTGGAAACCCCACCATAGTCGCTTCCGACATTGGCGATGATCTGATTGCCCTGCTTTTCGGCCGACTCCAGCCGGAACGTCACGGTGAAGGTGGCATCAAGCGTCTGCAGCGAACGCATATAGGGCACGAGGTTCATCGCCATCACCTCAGGCGCGAATGACCGGTCAGGCGTCATGATCTCGACTTTCCCGCCGGCCTTGGCGATGAACTCGGCCGCCTGCAGCCCCGCATGGTCGCCGGCATCGTCAAAAACCAGGACGTTCGTGCCGGGTTTGACATCGCCGGAGATGATGTCCCAGGAGGAGACGACCAGCTCGTTGCCCTTTGTCAGCACCTCGGTATGCGGCAGACCGCCGGTCGCGACGATGACGACGTCAGGATTGTGAGCGATGACCGTGTCGGCATCGGCCCAGCTGTTGAAATGAAACGCCACGCCATGCTTTTCGCATTGGCTCATGCGCCAGTCGATGATGCTGATCATCTCCCGCCGACGCTCGCTTTGCGCCGTCAGCCTGACCTGGCCGCCTGGATTGCTGGCGGCCTCGAAGACCACGACCTCATGGCCCCGCTCGGCAGCAACGCGGGCAGCCTCAAGGCCGGCCGGCCCTGCTCCTACCACGACGACCTTCCTGCGGGCTGCAGCCTTTTCCACGATGTGCGGCATGGTTGCCTCGCGCCCGGTGGCGGCATTGTGGATGCAGAACGCCAGACCGCCCTGGTAGATTCTGTCGAGACAATAATTCGCGCCGACGCAGGGCCGAATATCGTCTTCGCGCTTTTCCATGATCTTCCGCACGATATGCGGGTCGGTCATATGGGCGCGGGTCATTCCGACCATATCGACCTTTCCAGCGGCAATGGCGTGGCGCGCAGTGGCGACATCCTGGATCTTGGCGGCATGGAAGGTCGGGAAATTCGTCGCAGCGCGGATTTCGCCGGCAAAGTCGAGATGAGGAGCACTCGCCATCCCCTGGATCGGGATGACGTCGGTAAGGCCCGGATCGGTATCGATATGCCCACGGATGACATTCAGATAGTCGATGAGGCCGCTTTCCTTGAGCATCCTCGAAATCGCGATGCCGTCGGCCTTGTCGGTTCCGCCGGCAAGGCGCTCGTCAGCGGTGTAGCGAACGCCGAGGATGAAATCGTCGCCGACCCGCCTTCGCATCGCCTTGAACACGTCAAGACAGAACCGCATGCGGTTCTCAAGCGGGCCGCCATAGGGGCCGTCGAGCTCATTGGTCAGCGGCGAGGCGAACTGATCGATCAGATGACCGTAAGCCTCCAGTTCCACGCCATCCATGCCGCCGGCCTTCATGCGCTCGGCGGCGTCGGCGAAATCCTTGATGATGCGCTCGATATCCCAATCTTCGAGCTTTTTCGGAAATGCACGGTGCGCTGCTTCGCGGTGATGCGATGGGGCGACCACCGGTAGCCAGTCACCCTTGTCCCAGCGCGTACGGCGCCCGAGATGGGTGAGCTGGATCATGATTGCCGCGCCCTGCTCGTGGACGGCGTCCGTCATCTGCCTGATCCACGGAACGATCTCGTCCTTATAGGCAAGCAGGTTGTTGAAGACGGGAGGACTGTCGCGCGAGACGGCGGCCGACCCGGCTGTCATCGTCAGCGCCACGCCGCCCTTTGCTCTTTCCACCGTATAGGCCCGATACCGCTCCTTCGGCATGCCATCCTCCGGATAGGCCGGCTCGTGGGACGTGACGATGATGCGGTTTTTCAGCGTCAGATGCTTGAGTTGAAAGGGCTGAAGGAGAGGATCGTTCGACATGTGCCGGGCTCCGGATTAGGTATGCAGGCAATGACGCTAAGCAAAATGTACATATGTGTCAATCCAGAAAACATGAGGGTCAACATGCCTGACATATGTGTACATTTTTCTTGTGCCGACCCCCGGAATTTGTTAGGAGATGGCATATGGATCAAACATTGAACGATGGCGGCTGGCGCGGATCGCAGGAAGGATGGCTGGAGGCAGCCTACGAATCCCTTCTTGAATCCGGCGTGGACTCGGTGAAGATCCTTCCTCTCGCCAAAAGGCTTAATCTGTCCCGCACCAGCTTCTACTGGTTCTTCAAGGATCGGGAAGAGTTGTTGGCCGGGCTGGTCGCCCGCTGGCGCGACAAGAATACCGGCGGGATCGTCAGGCAATCCGAGGCCTATGCTGAGACATTGGCCGAAGCCATGCTCAATGTTTTCGATTGCTGGCTCGACGAGAAATTGTTCGACAGCCAGTTCGAGTTCGCAATCAGAAGCTGGGCGCTGCAATCGGCAGAGATCCTGAGCGAAGTTCAGGATGCTGACCGGACGCGCATCGAAGCCCTGGCGCGCATGTTCATGCGCTTCGGTCACTCCGAAATCTCGGCCGATGTCCGGGCGAGGACGACCTATCTGGTCCAGATCGGCTATATCACGATGCAGTCCAAGGAAAACATCGCGCTCCGAATGAAGCGTATCCCGGAATATATCGCAATCTACACGGGCCAGGTTCCGCAGCAGCGCGAGCTCGATCGTTTTCACGCGCGGCACGAATACAGACCCGACTAGGAGGGTGCGGACGATGAGCGTTGCACTGAGGATCGGCATAGTCGGCGGAGCCGGACGGCTCGGCGGCGCAATTGCCGCCTCAATTCTGAATGCCGGCATTGTCGAGCCTGGAAATCTGTCACTATCCTATCGCCGGAAGACGACGGAGCGTTTTCCAGGCGCATTCTGGACGAGGGATAGCCAGGAACTCGCGGACAGATCGGATATTATCATTTTCTCCGTGCGGCCTGAGGACTGGCCGGCGCTTTCAGTGAATGCGAATGGTAAGCTGATACTGTCGGTTATGGCTGGCGTGCCCCTGGCTCACCTGTGCTCCAGCCACAATACCGAGCGAGCGGTTCGGGCACTCCCCAATGCAGCAGCGGAGGTCGCGCGCTCTTATACGCCCTGGATCACTTCGAGCAGCGTTACCGACGGCGATCGTGCTATCATGCGTGCCATCTTCAATGCGTGTGGAGTTCAAGACGAAATCACAAGCGAAAACGACATCGACTATCTGA
>JBCNPI010000097.1:0-17526 GCA_039593415.1 Rhizobium sp.
GATCGAGCTGATGATGCAGGCCCGGTCGCCATCCGCGCCGCGGCTGACGACGCTGTAGCGATAGTCCTGTGCCTTGAGGTGGGCGACGATGTCGACCGACCTCAGGCTTGCGCCGGCGATGCCCCAATCTCCGGATCGGGCATCGATCGCCCTATCCGTGTAGACGGCCTGGTGGGCGCGATGGAAGGCGCCGATGCCGATGTGGACGATGCCGACCTTGAGCGCCGCAGGATCGAAGGACGGGCGCTCGACGTTTAAGGGGAGGGAGGTGTTCTTGCCGAGGCGGTTCATCGCTCAATTCATTCCAAATACGGGATGCGACAGTGTCTGCTCGACGCCGCGCAATTCGGCAAGGCCCTTGAGCCGGCCGACGGCGGGATAGCCGGGCTGGGCGCCGCGTGTCAGATCGTCCAGGATTTCCTGGCCGTGGTCCGGGCGCATGAATATCTGGTGATCGGCGCGGCCCTCTGCCTTGCGGCGGCGTTCTTCGCTCACCAGCGCGGCGACGACTGCGATCATATCGGTGTTGCCGTCGAGATGGTGGTCCTCGAAGAAGGAACAGGGGATGCCTTCGGTCTCGCGGCGGACATTGCGCAGATGGGCGAAGTGGATGCGCGGCGCCAGGCGCTTCACCATGGTGGGCAGATCGTTGTCCGGGCGGGCACCGAGCGATCCAGTGCAGAAGGTCACGCCATTGGCGTTGCGATCGACGGCATCGAGAACCCTCAGATAATCCTGTTCGGTCGAGAGGATGCGCGGCAGGCCGAGAAGCGGCCAGGGCGGATCGTCGCCATGCGCACAAAGACGCATGTCGAGTTCCTCCGCGACCGGCACGACTTCGGAGAGGAAATCGATGAGGTTGCCGCGCAGCGCATCAGCGCCGATCCCGTCATAGCGCATGAGCGCGGTGCGCAGTTCGGCAATGCTGTAGCCATCGGATGAGCCGGGAAGGCCGGCGCCAATATTGCGGGAAAGGGCGGCGATCTTCGCCTGCGGCATGCTGGCGAAGCGTTCCCTGGCGGCCTCGCTCAATTGAGCCGGATAGTCCTCCGCCGCGCCGGGCCGCTGCAGCACATGAATGTCGAAAGCGACGAAATCAACGAGATCGAAGCGCATGGCACGGGCGCCGTCGGCGGTTTCCCAGCGCAGGTCTGTACGGGTCCAGTCGAGCACCGGCATGAAGTTGTAGCAGACCGTGGAGATGCCAGCCTTGGCCAGCTGGCGCAAGCTTTCTTTCCAGGCTTCGATATGGGCGTTCCAATCGCCGGTCATGGTCTTGATGCTTTCGGAGACCGGAATGCTTTCGACGAGTTCCCATTCCAGACCGCCCGCGCGGATTTCGTCCCGCCGCTTGCGGATTTCCTCGAAAGTCCATGCGCTTCCGGTCGGCACATGATGCAGGGCGCTGACGATGCCCTGAGCCCCGGCCTGGGCGGCATCGAGCACACTCACCTTGTCGATCGGACCGAACCAGCGCCAAATATGTCTCATGCTTGTCTTCCTTATATGGGCCAGGCTTAAGCCAGGGCCGCAGCGGTGTTCAACTGACTGTTCGCGGCAAACGCCGCGACGGCGCGAAGAGGGGAGCCCGTGCCGCCGGCGATCGGCAACGGCAGGGTGATTAGGAACGAAAAGGCCGGCACATGAACGCCACTGACTATGGCGGCATGAAGCGCGTGACAAAGTCCAATAACCTTCCGCCCATGCCGAAGGGCCCGCTTACAATTACACCCAGTGAGATCTCGGCCACGAACGATTTGATGGCACAGGCCTCGAAGCGCCGGATGTGCAATTACCTGCGCAACGTCGCCCCATCACAAACCGCCGCCATGCGCGACGCAGAACTCTCCGCAATAACACAAGGCTACATGGACGAGGGGCGCAAATACGGCGTCCAAAGCGAGGCCGCACTTGCACGATGGAGCTATATGCAGGTCGTGACATCAGGTAAGCTCACGACAAATCCTGACGTCATCAAAGTCATGACGACACACGATCCCGCCGTTACTCCCGACCGGCGTGTACAGCTGTTGCTTCAGGCCAATATCAACTATGCAAGGGAGAACCGCTGATGCCTCCCGCAGTGGCTGCAGGTTATGTAGTTGCAGAAACTGCACCGGTTTGGGGTCCCGCGCTCGTCAACGCCGCAACGTGGATCGGCGGCGGTATTCTTCTAGCGGTTGGGTTGAGTTCGGATACCCCAAACGCGGACACACAGGCTGACGCGCAGACCAAAGCTAACACCGCCACCTGTGCAACAGGCAATTGTCCGCCAGAAGATAAATGCAAATTTGATAAGTACAACAAGCTCAAGTGCGGTGAGAACCAGCAGAAACACCCCATCATTGCCGACTATGTGATTCGAGCCGGCAAACGACTCGATGACGGCCTGCGATTGCCGAACGCGCCCTCGCTGGATGACGGGCCAAGCATCTGCCTTGATGATACCGAGCACAACAGTGTACACAGACAGATGGATAGAGCCGTCAAAAATCTTGGGCCGGACGCCACGCTTGGGCAGGTCAAGGATATTGCGATGGCTGCGATCAAGAACGTGAAGCCCGAATGCGAAGGAAAGATGGACGACCTGAAGTCTCAGGTCGATAAAGCGTTTGAGAAGATGGGGGACGACGCTCCCGTTAGGCATCAAAAGAGCCCGCTTCCCAACCAGAATCAAATAGACAGATTGTTTGGACGCGGCCTTGATGGCGGATTTAGGTGAGGTGAAAATTGGATAATCTGCGCTTTCGCAAGGGGTTTGCTAAATACCGCGATCTGGCTATGTTCCTGGCTTATGTCGGCGACAGCGATCCATTCGAGCCGCCAACCAAGATTATCGTGCTCGATGATAATGGCGTCCCCAACGGCGAGTGGGGGCTGGAGAATTTTCAGGACGTCTTCATCGACATCAGCACGTTCAAATCGGACGACATGGACCGTCCGGCGTTTGTGTGGGTCTCGGAAGAGGGGAAGGTCTGGTTCCATCTTCCGACGCATATTGAAGAAGACATCGCCGATGCCGGTCTGAAGCCCGGCTCCCTCGGTCTTGGCTATCTCGGCGGAATCAAGCAGCTCAACAGCGACCTTTTCGCATTTGGCTTTGCCGGCCAAGTCTACCGGCGTGCTGCTCCCGGGAAATGGCAACATTTCGACGAAGGGTTGCTCGGTTCGATTGGTGACGAGTTTGACATAACCGACATGTGCGTGTCAGGCGGGACGTTTTATGCTGTAACCCGGATGGGCGGGAGAGGGCGGATTTGCTCCAGAAGCAAGGGCATCTGGGTGGACGAATTCAATCCGTCGGGCGATTGGCTTAACGCGGTCGCTCCCGATCCCGCCTCTGGAACGGTGTGGGCGTGCGGCCGAAATGGAGCCCTTCTTCACGGCAATGCCGAAAGTGGATTTACCAGTGTTGGCAACCTGGGTTGCTATGAGGAATTCCTTTCAGTCGCCTTTTTCAAGGGACAAGTCTGGGTGAACTCGGCAAACGCGATTTACACCTATGCTTCCGGGGCATTGTCCAAGGTCGAGACCGGGCTTGTTCCGAAATTGCAGAATGCGCACCGTCTGCAGGTTGTCGGCGATGTGCTGTGGTCCTTCGGCTATGACGACATCGCCCGTTTTGACGGTGCGAAATGGACGCGCTTCGTTTGCCCCGGCACGAAGCCTATTGATCGGTTGAAGGTGAAGGTGAGGAATTTTCAATGAGTTCGGCGGCGGTGACCTTTGATCGTCGACGGAGATGGACCTCAGCTCACAGCTAGGAGGGCACCACATATCGATGCAAGCGACTTCGTGAATTGTGAGCTCTTGATCCTGCAATGAAACAAGGCGGGCTGCTTCTATTCCATGCGACGAACGTGGCTCGATTTGCATCATGACTAAGTTCATGATGCTCAGGAAATCTCCTTCAGGAGGTGACCATTCGCAGAAGCGAGGAACTTGCGATGGCGGTAGGCCACGTTCGCGATGGTGAAAGGCGTGTCCTGAAGCAGGAAGCACTTGTCAACAGGCTGCAAGCACAAGGTCATCCGAGTAAACAAGCCATCGAATTGTTGAAGACGTTCAATACGACCCTACATCTCATGCAAAACCATTTGCGCGTTATTGAAGTTGAGATCGAAGCAGATGAGGATGAGACATATGGTTCCGACAGACCGCCATCCTAACATGAACGGGTCAGCGCTCATTGCCGAGCCCCATCGCGTGCCAGTGCGGCGCCTGTCCCGCAGCGTTAGCAATCTGTCAGTGCACCTTGGAGAAGGATGATGACGACATCAATCGCTCCGCCAACGGCCGTGCAGATCCATCAGATCTTGGCAGTCGCTCCTCCTTCCCGCAGCAGCAGGAATTTCTGAGTGACGGCGGCTAGATTTTCGTTAAGCCACTTTGCCATGGTCTCTTCTTCGGCGAGATTGGACCGCAGAGCTGTGGTGGCGGCGCCAAAGCCGCCGGCATCGGCGACAGTCAACAAGGACTTATAGGCGGCGATCTCGAAGTTTTCGAATGCGAAGTTGGCAAAGGAATTCTTGAGGATCTCGTCGCCCGCCATGGTATGGCCCATCGCCGCCATCGTGCCGGTGAACGACAAGGCCATATCCTTCAAGGTCGAATGATCTTCATCCAGCCGCTCGAGTACTTCCTCGATGCGTCTGATCTGGCCTTCGGTTTCCCGAATATGCTGTTCGAGTTTCGCGGCGACTTCCGGATAATTTTCGATGCGCGACAGTTGCGGTTTCATGATGCTCAACGCCTGATTTTCCATTGCATGGGCATTTCTGAGACCGACGATAAACACGTCACGGGTTTCGTTGTCTGCCATGATGTCCTCCATTGGTTAGCAGCTTCGAACCGCCATGTGTCGCTATTGTTCCTGGGAGAGGGAAGCTAATCTACAGAAGATCGGCGCGGATGTTGCCCATGGGGCATTTCGCAAGATGAGACCTCATCACATCGAAAGCCGCCGGGCGCATAGGGAAAGTGTTTGCCTCGTTAAGGGACGCGCTAAGCCCCTGTCCGAACCACAGTCAGACAGACGTGTTGGCACGAAGGCCATTAATTCGAGATCGCTGGAACATTCCTCCGAGCTTTCGGTTCGTTGCGATCAACGTGGAGGATGTCGAATGTATCATCATGTCAAGAAGCTTATGTATACGGTCCGGGTCGACGAACCTGATCCGAAGTTCGGCAACATGTTGCTCGAGCAATTCGGCGGCGCAAACGGCGAACTCGCCGCGGCGATGCAATATTCTATCCAAGGTCTGAACTGTGAAGATCCCGGTCGCAAAGACCTCCTCATGGATATTGGAACCGAGGAGCTTAGCCACCTTGAGATCGTTGGTACTCTGGCACGAATGCATCTAAAACCCCTGAAGTCGGTCAGAGAGGAGGCTGAAGCGGATCCGCTGATCGCAATTGCCGGCGGCGGCGGGGTAAACCTCTTTAATTCGATGGGAAATCCGTGGACTGCCGATTATCTTAAGATCACCGGGGAATTGGACGTTGATCTGCGCAGCAATATTGCTGCCGAGGCGCGCGCAAAGATTGTCTACGAGCGGCTGATCGACTTTTGCCGCGATGCGGGAACCAAGGACGCGCTGCAATTCCTGATGACGCGCGAAATCACCCACATGCGAGCGTTCTCACTAGCCCTTGAAAGCATGGGACGGCCGCCGCTCAGTGTCGGAAAAATTGCGCCGACTGCCGGTCTTGTCGATCAGTTTTTCAATGACTCAACTGGACAAGGCGATCTCGGGGAAGTGGATACGCGAGGACCCTGGAATGAGGGAGGAGATTGGGAATTCGTCGAGGCCCCAGCTTTCCAAGCCATCAGGAATACTGAAAGCGACGGTCCAACCATTAAAGCGCGCAGTGCTCTTTCTGAAGGATCGAAAGCGATCCAGGATGTGCTCGTCGATGAGTTGCGCGACCTCCTGCATGCTGAAAAGCAACTTTTGAAAGCCTTGCCGAAGATGCAGAAAGCTGCTCGCGGTTCGCAGCTGCAAACGCTTCTCGAGCAGCACCTCGCGGAAACGGAGACACAGGTCGATCGCCTGAACGAATGTCTCCGTCTTCTTGGTTCGACTGCGCGCGCCAAACCCTGCAAGGGAATGGCCGGTCTGGTCGAAGAAGGTGAAGAGGTGATGGCCGAAGGTAAGAAGAAAGAAGACGCCGCTGCGGATCTGGCGTTGATTGGTGCAGCGTTGCGCGTCGAGCACTACGAAACCGCGGCCTACACGACCGCGCGGAATCTCGCCCTGCAACTTGGTCAGCCCGCAGTTGCGCAGTTGCTCACGCTGTCTCTTGGCGAGGAGCAGAATGCTGGTCAACTGTTGGATCAAGTCGCCCAGCCGCTGATGTCCGCCGCAAGGATGCCGCGCAGTGTCATTTGAGGAGAGAATGTCGACGTTGATTGCGGTCGACCATGATTGCCAATGCGCATTGCACGAGAATCATGCTGCCAGGTTTAGATCGAGCTCCCTCTCATGGCAGATGGCTGCCTTTACCGTCAGGTTGCTGCCTGGCGGTGTCGTCCGGCCCGGTGGGAGAATGATGAACCGCCGGCCGTCGGCGATGGCCGAAGCGGGGTCGGCCGCAGTCGCCCTGCAGAGCGACCGGATGTCTTACTGGCTTTTCCCGCTGTGCGCCTGTATCGTTTTCCGAAGCGATAATCACAATGAGCGAAGTCAAGATGATCGGCGATCTTTTTGCTAAAAACAAAGTGTGGTCAGCTGAACGGAAGGCTGAGAAAGCAGACTATTTCGATACCCTCGCGAATTTGCAGCAGCCGGAATATTTATGGATTGGCTGTTCCGACAGCCGGGTGCCGGCAAATGTGATTACGGGGCTGGAGCCTGGAGAAGTGTTTGTGCACCGCAATGTCGCCAATCTTATCCACCCGGCCGATCTAAATATGCTGTCGGTCGTTGAGTATGCGGTTCATCAACTCGGCGTGAAACATATCATCGTCTGCGGGCATTATGGCTGCGGAGGCATTCGCGCCGCGGTCAGCGGCGAACGTTTCGGGCTGATCGATCACTGGCTGCAGCCGATCCGGGATGTTGCCGACCGGCAGTTCGAATGCTTGGAATGCGGTGCGTGGGACGAGAGCCAGCTTGACCGGTTATGCGAGGCGTCGGTAATCGCGCAGGTAGAACGTCTTGCCCGCACTCCCACCATGCAGACCGCTTGGAAGGAAGGGCGTGAAGTGTCCATACATGGCTGGATTTATGGCCTCAAGGATGGCCTGCTCTCGGATCTCAAATGTTCTCTTGGAAAGCTAGCCTGAAATTGCTCGACGAAGCGGCGGGCGGCGATTTCGCCAAAAGGTGCGTTCGCTTTGCCTCCAAAGATCTGCCGGAGATCGCTTCGGGCGAAAGCTGCATGCCCACGCGACTTCCGGGTCACTTTGCAACTTGTCCCAACTCGGTAGCGATCCACACGCTCACCCTACGCCGCGGGCAGGGTACGAGCCTGCTATCTCAGGATCGGCATTAGACAGGCTGGCGCCGGCCTTATCGTTCCGGCCTTACAGTCGGCTGCGTAAGAAAGCGCGTCCTTAAGATCGGAATAAGAAGCTGGCTTCGACAAAAAGCCGATCGCGGACCTATTGCCGGCGACAAGCTCAGGATTTGCGGTAACGAAGATGACGATAGTCCCGGCTGCGTGAAGATAGTCCGCTATCGCAGGACCCGTTGGCCCGTCACGAAGGTTGACAGCTACCAACGCAATATCGGCGTCGTCAGCGATCTTGACGCCCTCGGCGAAACTTGCCGCCATGCCCGAGACTTCGTAACCAAATGAATAGACCTAGTATTCGACGTCGATAGCGATAAAGGGTTCGTCCTCAACAATCAGCACTCGCATATTCTCGTCCAAGAACCTGAGCCGCAGCTCGGACATGTTACTCTGCTCTGCGGAATTCTCCAATGTACGCGAGCATTCCTACACATGGAATCAACGGTCGGCCGCATTCAAAATACTCCATCGCAATCAACAGCAAGGGTTCCTTAAATGCTCCCGTAAATACGATTCGACGGTACTCAGGCAAACCGGCTCGAAGCGGGTGCGCTATAACGCAAACAGAAAACGTCGCATTGCGATATAAAGTTCAGCTCATTCTTTCTCAAGCGTTGATTCAGCGACCGCGGCGTGAGATGCTACCTTTCGGAGAGGCCTCCGGCACAAGGGAGCGCATCGATGATATCCCCCGTTTTGTTGAGTGGAATTTGGGGATCGGAAGATTTCGAGGTCGTCCAAGGTGTGTTTGATCGCGTTAGCTCAGAACGATGGTTCACATTGGAAGCCGAGCGGCGCGATGAGTTCGCTCGCTATGTCTTGCGGATGTATTAGCGAGGTTTGGTAAACCCCCAGGAATTGGAAGCCTTTTGCTTGGTTGCGGCCAAAAAGCGGTTCTCACGCTCCCAGTTTGGCGGCCGCCGTTTCCTGGTCGTCGAAGATGAGTGGCTAATTGCAGCGGATGCCGCCGATGGTCTTAGCAGGCTGGGTGCAGAAGTCGTCGGCCCGGTTGGCACCATCAGGGATGCGTTTGATGTTATTGAAAGCGCTGAAGAAAGGGTGGATGCCGCGCTTCTCGACGTCAACCTGCGGGGACAATCAGTCTTTCCGGTGGCAGCTTTCCTGAAAATGAAGCATATCCCATTCGCGTTTGTTACCGGCTATGATGATGGCGTGGTCCCGACATTTTTCCGCTCGACTCCAATCTTCACGAAACCTGCCGATTGGGAAGCGATAGCATCACGCCTCGTGTAAGGCTGAAGGGCATGCGCGCCGACCGTGTCATGCGTGCGCGTGAGCATTCCGCGAGCCTTCAGGAGGTCGTGCCATGTCAAACGCTTGTCTGATCCACTTGGCGACGAATTCATTCGTCTTGCTGGCAAGCGATGTTGGAAAGCGGTTGAATCCGTGCGGTGCCTCCGGAACGACGATGCAGCTGGAGTTTTCATTTTGTCGCTGCCATTTTGCGCTCATTTCGATGCTGTCATCGACGATCGGATCGAGCGCGCCGGCGATGAAAAGCGCTGGCGGCAGGCCGGCAAGATCGCTAGCAAGCGGACCGCGTTGTCGGTTAAGGGAGAGAGAAGGCACCAACCGGCGCAGATTTGCTTCGGTCGCTGGACCGTCAATGAGAAGGCTTTGGCGCGATGCTTTCCGCAGGCTTGCCGATGCGCTCAGATCGAAGCCGCCGCATACAGAATAGAACCCGGCAATATGGGCTATCTTGCCGACCCTCTGCAGATGGAGGAGGGCTTCGCATCCGAGATGAGCCCCCGAAGATTCGCCGCCAATGACGATGCGATCTACGTTTAAGTCGGTGAGGTGATCGGCAAGCCATTCTGTTGCGCAAATGCATTGCTGCAGTGTGCGGTCGAGACGATCGTCCCGAGCATTTCGAAAGTCGACCGTGGCAACCAGGATCCCGTGCCGCCGCGCCATCCGCTTGGCCAGGCCATCCTCGAGGCGAGCATTTCCCATAACCCAGGCGCCACCATGAAAATGGATGTAGAGGCCGACAGGCGGATGCGGCGGCGGCGTGAAGCGAATGTCGACCGAGCCAGCTTTCGTTTCTATGGCGCGGATATAAACCTGCCTATGAAAAATCATGTCGGGAATGCAGTGCTGACCAGCCTCGATCAGCCCTTGCAATAGCCGAGCATTCCAACGACGGTCCGGTCGATATCGGGGGAGGTGATTGAGCAGCCGATTAAGCCGGCGTGCGCCGATCAAATCTTGCGCACCCCAAAATGTTTCCTCCTCCCGCGTCATTTGGAGGTCAGCCCTTGGACCCTCGTCAGATGCATGCGCAGATCCGGCAGGAGTTTTTGCGCGCTCCTTTTGAGCTGGCCGTCGGGCCCCGTCTTGGAATAGGCTTCGAACAATTCCACCGCCTTCTGATGTGCGGTGAGCTGTGTCGAAAGATAGGCCTGATCCAGGTTGGACGGATCGCTGTGCTTCAGGGTGGCCAGCTTCTGCCTCTGCTCGTCGTCGAGAGCACCAGGCAGCCCAATCCCATCCTGCGCAGCCACATCGCGCAACATCGTGCCCGCCTTGCCATGGTCCTTCACCATATCCTGGGCAAACTGCTTGGCGTCATTTGCGCGGCCCTTAGCAATCTCGATTTTGCCGGCTTCGACCTCGAATATGTTCGAGATCGCTGCTTTCGCCGCGAAATCCGTTGCATGCTGCTTCGCGCCATCGTCCGCCGCCATTGCGGCAGCGGTGGTTACACAGAGAGTGAAAACGATGGTCGCGATCCTCATGGAAATTCCTCGCAAGGATGACACGGAGAAATCTATTCCGCGCTAACCAACAATCACGATCGATGTTCCGGGAGCGGCAAGCCATTTACGGTTTCGGCCGGTTTCGGCAGCCGAGCATGCTTCGATGGTGTCCGAAGCTGGAGCCTGCACCTCCTTCGAAAGTTGCCTAACAGCTTGTCAGGGAGCCGGGATGGTGACCGTCGTGGCGCCATCGAAAATGGTGGCGAGATACGCAGCCGCCTTTGCGAACCGATCGATCCCATTCGGACGCCGGAATGGATCGAGGTCATCAGAGCCTTTGCCGAACCGATTGGTGCCGCCGAGACCATCGACAAATATGTCGGCCGCCTCATCGTCAGGCTGGTGGCCGAATTGCAGCGCAAGGGGCTCGGTGCGGCGAACACCGATCTCATTGTCGAAAAGTCGATGGCAGCAGGCAGGCGATCCGCGCCGGCACCGCCAAGCCGGCGCGCGATATCGCCTGGCTGACCAAATTGTTCCGGGATCGAACGGAAAAGATCGAGCCCGGCTTCGGCATCGAGAAGCTGACGCTCATTGCCGTCATGACCGAACCGCTTGCCGAGGAGCAGGGATCCTCGCTGGTCGATGACAAAGATCAGGACATCACGCCGCTGATCGATACCTTCGGCAATCGCGGACAGCGCGTCTATCGGATAGTGCCGGTCGCATCCGACGTCCCCGAACGCAGCGTCCGGCGGATTGCAGCCGCAGCCGAAGACATCACGGAAACCTGGGTGCATCACTGGCCGCGTCCTGTGCGGCTGCTGGCGCGGCCAGAACCGATCGATGTCATCGCGCTTCTGCCGGATCATCCACCCGTCTCCGTCACCTGGCGCGGCAAGCGCCGGCGGGTCAGACGCGCCGACGGACCGGAGCGCATCTTCGGGGAATGGTGGATCAGGAGTTCCAAATTCGATGCGGTTCGGGATTATTTCGTGATCGAGGACGAGAGCGGCGAGCGGCTGTGGATCTTGCGCTCCGGCGACGGGGTCGATCCCGCTACCGGCTCGCATCGCTGGTCTTGCCACGGGATCTTCGCATGAGCTACGCCGGCTGCAGGTCACCACAGAAGAATCCGCGGGCGGAGCAAGATGCCGCGTACGCTTTGATACAAATCCGCCGATTTCCTAAATATCCAGGATACATCGCATCTCTACCCTCCGTTTGGTCGCCATATAGGGCATTAACAACGGGGTTTTCCATGATGAGTGTTTCAACCACATCTCGACGTATGGGTCACATCGGTTCTCTCGTCGCGGGCGCGATTATATTCACTCCCGCCGGCTATCTTCAAACGGCGAGAGCCGCCGATGTTGTACCAGCGGTCTCCGTGGCCGCCGCACAGACCGACGAGGCGATCCATCCTTTCCAAATTCACGTCCCGCAATACCAGCTCGATGATTTGCGTAGGCGTATTGCTGACACCCGTTGGCCCGACAAGGAAACCGTGGGCGATCAGTCACAGGGAGTCCAACTTGCGCAGGTCCAGGAATTGGTCCGTTATTGGGGAAGCGATTATGATTGGCGAAAGGCAGAGACGCAGCTGAACGCTTTGCCGGAATTCATCACGAAAATCGACGGAGTCGACATTCAGTTCATTCACGTTCGCTCGAAGAACCCGAACGCACTTCCGCTTATCCTCACACACGGCTGGCCGGGCTCAATGTTCGAGTTCTTGAAAACTATCGGACCGCTCACCGATCCGGTGGCTTACGGGGGACGCGCGGAAGATTCTTTCGACGTCGTTATCCCTTCTATCCCGGGCTATGGCTTTTCTGGCGAGCCGACGGAGCTCGGATGGGGCCCGGATCGCACGGCTCGGGCATGGGACGTTCTCATGAAACGGCTCGGCTATGATCACTATGTATCTCAGGGCGGAGATCATGGTTCGGTGATCTCCGACGCGCTAGGCCGTCTCGCTCCAAAGGGGCTGCTTGCGATACATCTCAACATGCCGGCCACAATTCCCGGCAACTTGGTCAAGCCAATCAACAGCGGAGATCCCGCACCTTCAAATTTGACTCCTGATGAGCGAACAGCCTTCCAATCGCTGAGCACCTTCTTCGGACGCAACGCCGCATATGGTGCTCTGATGGCCACGCGCCCGCAGACAATTGGTTACTCTCTTGCGGATTCCCCGGCAGGCTTGGCTGCTTGGATGTACGAAAAATTCGCCCAGTGGAGTGACAGCGACGGCGTTCCGGAACGGGTGCTCTCGAAAGACGAGATGCTGAACGACATCACGCTGTATTGGCTGACGAATACAGGCGCGTCCTCCTCCCGCTTCTATTGGGAAAACAACAACAACAACTTCAGCGCCGATGCTCAAAAAACGAGAGACATCAAAATTCCTGTTGGTATCTCAGTGTTCCCGAAGGAAATTTACCAGGCTCCCGAGAGCTGGAGCAAGGAAGCTTATCCGACGCTGAACTATTACCATCGGGTCGCGAAGGGCGGCCATTTTGCGGCCTGGGAACAGCCCGAGCTGTTCGCCGAGGAGGTCCGCGCCGCGTTCGGGCCCGTCCGGTAACGACCCCAAAAGCGGCGTGACAGGCAAATATTGGCGCGCCGCTTTTGCAAGTGATTATGGACAGATCGAACTGGATTTTTGTCAAAGCCGCGTGGCAAAGTACGAGGAATTTGATCTCAATGCCAGCATTTCCACAAAGTTCAGCGGGCGGATACTTTGCTTTGGGGGCGAGTAAGTTGAGATGACAAACAAATTTGGTTATTTGCACGGTCCGTGCAATTCGCGAACAGTAAGGTCCCGGCCGTATTATGGCTCCAAGTTTCCTCGTCACCCATTCTGGCGGCTTTCATGCCGACGAAGTGTTGTCCAGCGTTATTCTCATGCGACTTTACCCTGACGCGCGTTTGGTTCGCAGCAGGGCGCCGGGATGGATCACGCCTGGCGCCGATCGCATCGTCTACGATGTCGGCGGCGCCTATGATGCAACTACCGGGATCTTCGATCATCACCAGCGCGCCGCACCACGGCGCGTCGATGGTCAGCCCTTCAGTTCGTTCGGGTTGATTTGGCAACATTTCGGTCGCGACTACCTGACAGCCCTCTCTGTTCCGAGCGCCGTTGTCGATACCGTGCATGCTGCTTTCGATGCCAGCTTCGTCTTACCGATTGATCTTGTCGACAACGGCGCGATTAGCCCGGATAGTGTCGGCCTGCTGGGCGGATTGACCTTGCCGTCGTTGCTCGAAACATTGAAGCCGGTCTTCGATGATAGCGATCCGGAGGCGACCGATCGGGCATTCCATTGCGCGATTGCAATCGCCCGCAGTTTCGTCGAAGCGAAAATTACAGGAATCCATGCGAAATTGCGCGCTGAAGCGTTGGTCCTGCAGGCGATCGCGCTTGCGGGCGAGAGCCGTGTTCTCGAATTGCCGATGGGCATGCCATTTCGGTCGGCAATTGTGGAAGCAGGCGCTGATCATCTCTTGTTCGTGGTCCATCCGCGTGAGACCGACTGGTGCGTGGGCGGAATTCGCCGCGCGGAGCAGGGGTTCGAATTGCGCGCCGACCTCCCGGCTGCCTGGGCCGGGTTGAGCGGTCTCGACCTCGAAGTGGCCACCGGCGTCGACGGCGCCAGCTTCTGCCACAACGGCCGTTTTATCGCGGCCGCCAAAACGCGAGATGCCGCGCTGGCTCTCGCCAGGTTGGCAGTGGAAGACGCGGAAAAAGGAGCCGGTTGAGTATTGGATCAAGGCCGAGCTTGCCCGGGAGTTTAACAGCGGGCTCTCACCGCTCGCAACATCGTCACCTGCGATGGGACGATTTCATCTCGTAACGGCCGCTGGCTGATGACGATAGGCCTCGTGCCCGCGCGCCAGAAACCAGGCTCCGCCAAGGGCGTCATGTTCTTGACCGTCGAGGATGAAACGGGACCCGCCAATGTCGTCGTCTGGCCGACACTGTTTGAACGCCGCCGACGGATCGTGCTCGGATCGAGCATGATGGCGATCAATGGCCGCATTCAGCGGGAAGGGGAAGTGGTGCATCTCGTCGCCCAGCAGCTTTTCGATCTCACATCCGATCTCGCAGGACTTGCCGATGGCGATGAGGCCTTCAGGCTACTGACGGGTCGTGGGGACGAACTTGTCCATGGGACGCCCGGCAGCCCGGAACCAAGGGAGAGGGCTGTCATCAAAGTGCGGGAGATTTATAAGCCGGATCGGCTTATTGAGAGGTTGAAGGTGAGAAGTAGGGATTTTCAATAGCCTCGGCCTGCTTTGGTCCGAAGCGGCCGCCATATGACTGATCTAGAAATATCTGAGGCCGCGGGAATGCTGACCATCTCCTTTAGCGATTCGATCGCGTAATGAGCACAAGATGCGTGCCGCCTCGCGTCAGTTGATGATTTCGCCCCTTTCGTCTGACAGCAGTGCGGTCAGACGTTCTCTCCACATCTGTAGGGCTTCCGGCGTCAATCTGGTCCAATGCGTGATTTCGCCAACGACCCTGAGCGGTGCGCTGCTGCGATACGAGCGAGTAGGATTGCCGGGAAATTTCTTGTCGGTTACGTTTGGGTCGTTCTCGAATGTCCCGGTCGGCTCTACGACGTAAACGCGCGGGACTGCGCCGCCTTCGGTGAGTTCAGCCGCGATTTCAGCGGCAAGCCCAGCACCGTTCACGGTAGCAGTGAAGTAGATGTGGTTCATCACCACTTCAGGTCGATAGTTCGACCGGTATCCTGCGGTGAGGAAATCACCCACACGCAAATCCGCGATCGTGCCATGAAAGAAGGGTCCCTCATCCAGCACTTCGGTCATGGTAATCATCCTTATCTTGCGAGTCTGCTCGTAGTCCGTGAGCTAAGCGATGCTAACGTCCGTGATGCCTTCGGGAGCGGACTTTTATCGATACGCTGGAACTGAAAAGCCGGAATTTTCAGCAACAAGAACGACGATCGGACCAGACATTAGGCCCGCATACTTGCTGAATGAAATCAACCGATTACAAAGACGCAGCTCCATTGGTCATGGGCGTTACTGAAGCTTCGCCTCAGCGTCAGTTTCCCTTGGGCGTCTCATTGATCGGAACAACCTTCCCTGCCCTCCACATATAAATTGAGAAGGTCGGCGATATCCTGTTTCCCGTCGCCTTGTCGATCTCTGCCGGAATAGCCTCGTCCGTGCTCATTCTGACTGCAACGGCCCTGGGATCGAGATAGATAGTCGGCCTGCCATCCTTTATATCGGTGATGAGGCTGAATTCGCTATGACCGTAGCACAGTTCATCTCGAATGCCGGCCGCCACCTGGTGGACAGCTGCATAGGAGCGAAGTGTCAAGTCTTCAGCCGGAACCTCATGCGCCTTCAGTGCTTTCCGAGCGCTTTCCAAATCGGTGGTCAGTGTCTCACGGGGCCCGTCGGTGAAAATGGTTCTATCCGCGTCCTTTTTGTAAAGCGTCCGGTAATTGACGTTGGACAAGGCATCGCCGCCAATGATCTGCGGTTTGACCGAGATGTCTCGCAGTTGGCGCGCCAGCACGCCAATTTCGGAATAAGCACCCCCGTAATAGATGACCTCTACCCCTGACTGCTTCAGTTTCTCCGCCTCCTTCCGATAGTCATAGTCGCTTGGATCGATGGAGATCTTGAACGCCTCGGTAAGGCCACCTTCGTTGAGGGTCGCCTTGAAGGCGTCCACGAGGGGTTTGCTGTAATTCCTCCCATCATCCACGATGGCGATCTTTTTGCCCTTGAGATTTTGCAAAACATAGTTCGCGGCGATCACGCCCTGAAGGGGATCCGCCCGGTAGCATTCGGCCGAGAGATTGCTGGTCCGTCCACCGTCGATGAGATCGATCTGCGGAAAGGTCTTTGTCAGATAAAGCATCAGCGTACCAGAGGGTGCCAGAATATCTTGTGGTAGCTCGTCGACTACTTGAGCGGGAGGTGGCGGATCAAAAACCGCCGCATCGATGACGAAGTTTATTTTTTCGTTGAGAAAGCTTTTGGCGAGGGATGAGCTCTTGGCCAGATCGCTGCCATCGTCGCCAAATTTCAAGACAAGCTTATCGTCAAGGATGCCACCGTTCTTGTTGATTTCATCCGCCGCCGCTTGCATGGCGCTCTTGACCTTATTGCCATCTGGAGCGCCAGGCTCGGTCAAAGGTGCGATGATGCCGATTGTGTAGTCCGCATGCGCCGGGGTGTTGAGTCGCGCGAGATTTTGATCCGCATTTTCATTTTGCGCTGACCTAGCTTGGAAAATTCAACCGTTTGAAATAATTGACTATTCTATATTTTTCTCGATCCTGGCCAAACGCAAAACAGGCTTAAATCATCATGGAAATTAACACATACATCCTCGAAGATTTTCTCGCATCCAGCCTTCTCAAGACCGTCGCGCTGGAGATCAAGATTCTGTTCGCCGGTCGAAACACGCATATAGCCAATCAGCATGACGGCTCCCTTCTTAATATTAACTTAGAGGGCAGGGAGTTTATCGGCTATAGGTTTCTGCATGGCTATTTATGAAATTTAACGGCCTCTGCGGAATTCTGGCGATCGGCTTCAAACCATCGCATCAAACCGGGGTTTATTGAAATCGTCATGGATCGGCTCCTCTTCCTTCAATGAAGGATCATCATACTCGATGTCCTCGGAAGGGCGGCCCATCCCACAATCAACAATCGGCGATCCTCAAGCGGTTGTCCTTAACGAAGTAGAGACAGCCCAACCTCCATTGCGATTTCAGAAAAATTAGAAATTGTCTGAGTCATATCGCCTTGACGCCGTGCTAAAGTTATCTCGACCGTGTCCTTCGTTTCCAGACGGACGAAAGCCAAGCCGGGTAGGCGAATGTGGGCAATACATTCGGGCGCGATTGAAACTCCGACACCCGCCGCCACCAAACCGGCGATGGTGAGCCACTCTCCGGTAACTTGCGCCACATGCGGCATAAAGCCGGCAATGTGGCAAACACGAAGAATGCGTTCATAGAAGGCAGGGCCACTTTCTTCATGAAATGTGACAAAGGATTCCTGAGCCAATTCTCCGGGCGCAATGGATGATCGCTGCGCAAGAGTATGACTGCGCGGAAGGAGAGCGATCAAGGGTTCACGGTAGATCGTTGAATGGGCGAGATCCGAATCACGCGGCGGGGCCTCTCGGAGAAAGCCAACATCCAGCATTCCAGAGCGAAGGTCCGCAATCTGTGGCGTCGTAGTCTTTTCAACGAGATCAATGTTTACGGCGGGGTATC
>JBCNPI010000098.1:0-17467 GCA_039593415.1 Rhizobium sp.
CTCAGCCGCTGCGCCGCCTCGATCGCCGCTACCAGTCTGGACGGCACAACGGCATAGGCAACACGCAGACCAGGCGCGAGCGTTTTCGAGAAGGTGCCGACATAGGCCACCACCTCGCTGCGATCGATGCCTTGCAAGGCGGCGATCGGCCGCGAGGCATATTGGAACTCGCTGTCGTAATCGTCTTCCAGCACGATCGCACCATTGGCGCGTGCAAATTCGAGCAGCGCAAGACGACGCGACAGGCTCATGGTGACACCGGTCGGATATTGATGCGAGGGGGTAACATAGATCAGGCGCGGCGATGGCCCGGCGCCCTGTACCACATCGAGACCCTCGGCATCGCAAGGCACCGGCACGAGCTTGGCACCCGCCATCCGCAGGATTGACTGTGCGGTGGCATAGCCCGGATCCTCCATCCAGACCAGATCGCCACCCGGATCTTCGGCACGGATTGCCACGCTTGCGAGAAGCCCGATCGCAGCGCCCGTCGACGGTACGATCACCACCTGCTCGGGCCGGGCGATGACACCACGCGTCGCCGCGATATGATCGAGGATGGCTTCGCGCAGCTCGCGGACACCGCCATGATCGCTATAGCCAAGATCATGCACCCTCAGAGAGCGGCCCCGGGCACCGAGGCAGCGCGCCCAGGCGGCATGAGGAAAGGCTGCCACATCCGGCATACCGGGTTCGAACAACCCTCCGGTTTTGAATTCCGTAATGTGCGGCTGGTTCAGCAATGGTGCAGCCGGCCGCCCGGACAAAGGGGCAGAGGGAAAGGCTGCAACGCGTGTTGCGGCACCAGTCGTCGATTGCAGATAGCCCTCCGCCTTCAGCCGTTCATAGGCATTCACAACGGTCGAACGGGCAACATCGAGCGAGACAGCCATCGTTCGTGTCGACGGTACGCGTTGTCCCGCCGGCATTTGCCCGTGAAGGATACGGTCTCGCATCAGGCGATACACTTGCCCTTCCAGATCGCCCGAACTCCGGTCAAGTGCCGGCCATTGCGCCACCGTTGCCATGAAACCCCAACTGGTCTGCTCAAAATCAAGAAACTGGTCGTTTATAGCCTACCTCTTTGCTGGCAGAGATCAACGCGCAATCGATGAGGAAGACATGGCCGATCTCAGCGCACCCGATACCAAGACTTATCCGACCACTGAACGTACACGCGTGCGGCGCAGCCCGAAGCGTGGCAGCCACGCCCATGCCGACGTTCACGCCATTCTGGACGCCGCCCCACTCTGTCACGTCGGCTATGTCATCGCCGGCGCGCCCTATGTGACGCCGACCTTACATTGGCGCGAGGGCGATTATGTATATTGGCATGGCTCGGCCGCCAGCCGCTTCCTGCGCGCCGCCGAAGACATGCCGGTCTGCCTGACCTGCAGCATCATCGACGGCTATGTGCTGGCCCGTTCGGCCTTCAATCACTCGGTCAATTACCGCTCGGCCATGGTTTTCGGTACGGCCCGATTGGTCGATGATCTCGAGGAAAAGACCGATGCGCTGCGCCGCCTGATCGAGGACCTGTTTCCCGGCCGCTGGGACAACCTCAGGCCGATGACAAAGCAAGAGGTCAAGGCGACTTCGGTCATGCGGATGAAAATCGAGGAAGCCTCGGCCAAGATCCGCAACGGACCGCCGGGCGATATGGACGAGGCCGGCCACCCGGTCTGGGCAGGTGTCCTGCCAATCGAAAGCCGTTTGGTACCGCCACAGCCTGCGCCCGGCTTGCCGGATGGGATAGAACTGCCACAATCCCTGGCGGACCTGATACAATCTGGCCGGCTCCGTTAGGCTATACTGGATGACCAAAGGACTTTGACATGGATCTCACCAACTGGAAGGGTGCCCCTCGCCCCGAACGGATTACACTCGAAGGCCGCTACGCTCGAATCGAGCCGCTTGACGCTGCCCGTCATGGCCAGGATCTTTACGCCTCGGCCCAGGCACCCGGCGCAGACGATCGCTTCCGCTATCTCTTCGAGGATGCGCCCGCCAATTACGCCGCCTTCTCGCCTTGGCTCGAGAAAGCCGCATCCAGTACCGATCCGCTGTTCTTCGCAACGATCGACAAGCGGACCGGACGCGCCGAAGGCCGACAGGCATTGATGCGCATCGACAGCGCGCATGGCGTCATCGAGATCGGCAGCATCCATTGGGGACCAGCGATCGCCCGAAGCCGTGTGACGACCGAGGCTCTTTACCTTCTTGCATCCTACGTCTTCGACACGCTCGGTTATCGTCGTTTCGAATGGAAGTGCCACAATCTCAATGAACCGTCGAAGCGGGCGGCCGAACGCTTCGGTTTCGTCTTCGAAGGCATCTTTCGCCAGCACATGGTCGCCAAGGGCAAAAACCGCGATACTGCCTGGTTTGCCATAATCGACAGCGACTGGCCGCGGCTGAAGGCCGGCTACGAACGCTGGCTGGCCCGGGAGAATTTCGACGAGGCTGGACACCAGAAGACCAAGCTGACATTCGAATAGTCCGGATGCTTCCTGCGTCTCCGGACTACAGGAGCTTGCGGAAATAGACCACGCGCTCGGTTTCGTCGAAACCGAGCGCGGCGTGAAACGCATGGCTCGCGAGATTGTCGATCAGCGCATCCGAGGCAAATTCCACGCAGCCAGCATCTCGCCCCCAGGCGGCGACAGCCTGGCAAAGCGCCTGCGCCACCCCTTCCCGCCGATTTTCCGGCCGCACGTAAATGCCTTCCAGGAACAGGACCGGTGAAGTCTCGCAGCCATTGACGTAATCGTGCCGCAATGTTGCTTCGGCAAAACCGACGACATGATCGGTAGAATCGATCGCAACAAATGCGGCAGCATTTTCATTAGCGCGAAATTGCGCCAGCTCCGCCCTATGATGTTCGAGTGAACTATGGGGCCAAAGCTCTGCGCGCAACCGCGCCCACGCCTCCAGATGCTCGTGCCCCGCCTTCTCTATCCGCATGTTTCGGCCTCCCTTCCAACTGCCTGTCACGGGCGAACGGAAAAATTTCGCTTTCGACTCCACAATCATCGCGCTACATATCTCATATACTCATGCGTTATTTTTCGCTGATCAAAATCTGAGGTTGATGGAATGACATTTCAAAGCAGTTCGCGTCTTTACGCTGCTGTTTCCTCTCTGCTGTGGCCCGCGATCTTCCTGGCGGGATTGACCGGTGCCTATTTCGCCTTCGAGTCGCACCTGCATCTCCTTTGGTTCAACGTCACCTATCTTTCGACTGTGGCGGTGATTGCGCTGTTCGAAAGGCTCATGCCCTATGAGCGGACCTGGCTGAAGCGCGATGGCGAGACCTTCAACGATATTGCCCACACGCTCTTGAACAAGGGGGGCGTGCAGATTGCCGCCGCGATCGGCACCTCCTTTCCGATGGCGGTGGCGACCGTGGCGCAGCCGGCGCTCAGTTACCATTCACGTTTCTGGCCGGATCAGTGGCCAATGATGTTCCAGGTGGTGCTCGGCCTCGTCATCGCCGAATTCGGCCTCTATACGGCCCATCGCCTCGCGCATGAGCATCTGTCGCTGTGGCGCTTCCATGCTCTGCATCACAGCGTCGAGCGGCTATGGGTCATCAATACCGGCCGCTTCCACGTCATCGATACGTTGTTCAAGATCGCGCTCGGCCAGATCCCGCTTTACCTGCTCGGTGCGCCGTTGCCGGTCTTTCTCTGGATCGGTGCGGTCACCGCTTTCATCGGCCTTTTGACGCATTGCAACGTCGACATGCGCACCGGTCCGCTCGATTTCGTATTCTCAACGCCGCGCCTGCATCGCTGGCATCATTCCAAGGTGCTCGCAGAAGGCAACACGAATTATGGGGAAAACCTCGTCGTCTGGGATCAGCTTCTCGGCACATTCTACAATCCGCCGCGTCCCTCCTCCACGGATATCGGCATCACCGGCAAGGTCGCCAAGGGCTTCGTCTCCCAGCTTACGCAACCTTTTTCCAATAAGGGTCGCAGGGAGATCATCGGCAAGAAGCCCAAGGAACTGATCCTGAAGGAAGAACAGGACGCAAAGGCCGCTGCGACAAGGCGGAACAGCAACGCCACGATCCGCAAATCAGGTTAGAACTGCGCCCGATAAACGCACTACCTGCCCGACCAGCGGGCAGCCACGCTCATCGATACGTGCCCCGTGGATGGAAACATCGCGAAAAACTCCGGACTGGCAATGTCCGTATTTCAGTTTCAAACTGGAAGGATATTGTCATTTAACGTGTATTGAAAAAGGCTGCCTGGGGGTCTACCTAGGTCCATGCAATTGATTAAGAAGAAAGATCAGGAAAATCATTAAGATGGAAGGGAGGTTTACCACAGAATACCTAAAGCAACTCCACAGAATATTTTTCATCTCCAGAGAAATAGATCGCCTTGAACGAGAATTCATCAAGCAAGGCATAGCACATTTTCACGTCTCGGGTGCCGGACATGAGTCGACGGCGCTGCTGAACGAATTCCTTCAGGACGACGACTGGCTGCATCTGCATTATCGCGACAAGGCCCTGATGCTGGCGCGCGGCATGCCCATTCGCGAGTTCTTCTCCAGCCTGCTTGCGACAGCCAATTCCCACTCCGCCGGCCGCCAGATGAGTGCGCATCTGTCCTCCCGCGCTCTCAACATTACCTCGATCGTCGGTCCCGTCGGCAACAACGCGCTGCATGCGGTCGGTGTCGGCGCGTCCCTGAAAGACAAACCGGGGATGCCGATCGTCATCTGCTGCGTCGGCGATGGCACCACGCAGCAAGGCGAGTTTCTCGAGGCCATTGCGGAAGCAGTGCGCAGCCAATATCCCGTCGTCTTCATCATCGAGGACAACAGCTTTTCGATTTCGACGCGCACGAGCAGGCAGACCTTCTTCGATCTGCCCGGCGGCCCGGCCCCCTCCTTCTTTGGTGTCGACATCATCCGCACCGAGGGCGACGACCTGGCGGCGTCGCGTGAGGCTTTCCGCAAGGCCGTCCGCCACAGCCGCGACAACCGCACGCCAAGCATCGTGCTTCTGAATGTCGAACGCCTTTCCGACCACACCAACGCCGACGATCAGAAAACCTATCGCACCCTGCTCGAGATCGAGGCTGGCTCCTCGCGCGACCCGCTGCCGAACCTGCGGGCAATGCTGCACAAGGCAGGTGTCGACGCCGATGCGCTCCAGAAGATCGAACAGGAACTGATTGCGGAAGTGCAGGCGGAAGCCGCCCTTGCGCGCAAGGAAGAGGCCCCGAAGGTCGAGCCGGAAGCCAAGGCTCCCTACCCCGCTTCCTTCGATAAGAAGGTCGAATATCGGGGCAACGAGAACGCTTCGACGTTGACGATGCGCGAGGCGCTGAATGTCGTTCTGGACAAGCAGATGGCCGCCAATCCCGACGTTGTCCTGTTCGGCCAGGACATAGAGGATCCGAAGGGCGACGTCTTTGGTGTGACCCGCGGGCTCAGCACGAAATATCCCGATCGGGTGCGCAACGCCGCCCTCACCGAATCCACCATCGTCGGCACCGCTGTCGGCCGCGCACTGGCCGGCCAACGCCCCGTCGCCTTCCTGCAGTTCGCCGATTTCCTGCCGCTTGCCTATAATCAGATCGTCTCGGAAATGGGCAGTATGTTCTGGCGCAGCAATGGCGCTTGGGAAGCACCTGTTATCCTGATGGTAAGCTGCGGCGGCTACAAGCCCGGCCTCGGCCCGTTCCATGCACAGAGCTTCGAGGGGATGCTGGCGCATACCCCCGGCATCGACGTCGTCATGCCCTCCAGCGCCGGCGATGCCGCTGGCCTGCTCAATGCCGCATTTGAATCTCGGCGTCCGACGGTCTTCCTCTATCCGAAGGCCGTCCTAAACAACTCTGACGGCCGCACCTCCGAGGATCTGGACAAGCATTTCGTCCATCCCGGCCTGTCGCGCCACGTTGCCCGCGGCCGCGACATCACGCTCGTCAGCTACGGCAACACGGTTTCGCTTTGCGCCAATGCCGCAAGCGCTTTCGAAGCTCAGGGCTTTTCCGTCGAGGTGATCGATCTGCGCTCGATCTCGCCTTGGGACGAGAAGGAGGTGCTGGCGAGCGCGCGGCGTACCCGCCGCCTGATCGTCGTCCATGAAGACAACCGCACTGTCGGCATGGGCGCGGAAATCATCGCAACCGTGACCGAAAAGACCGATGTGCCCGTCGTCGTGCGCCGGCTTGCCCGCTCGGACGCCCACATCCCCTTCAATTTTCGCAATCAGCTCGACACGCTGCCCTCTTATCGCAAGCTGGTCGACCTGATGGCCGAGGTCCTCGAATGCGAGGTAACCTGGCATGAGGAGGACGACAGCGGTCCGACGGCAGCTATCAAGGCGATTGGCTCCGGCCCCGCCGACGAAAACGTTCTGGTCACGGATCTGCTCGTCAAGCCGGGTGATAAGATCGAAGTCGGCCAGCTCGTTGCCGTCGTCGAGGCGACGAAAGCCTCTGTCGAAATCTGCGCCAATATCGGCGGCGTCGTGCAGGAGGTCTTCGCCAAGATCGGCGACCAGATCGCCACCGACAGCCCGCTTCTGACTGTTGATGCCAACCGCGACCTGAGCGAGCAGAACTTCGCGCTCGCCTCCGAGATCCAGAATAAATTCGTGCTGCGCCGGCTGAAGTCGCACGCCATCCAGACGCTGCGTCGCCATACCGGCAGCTTCTCGGAGATCGCCATCAACGGCATCGGCTTCGCGACCGGCGCCCGCCGCGTCACCAACGAAGAGATCATCCATAATTGGCCGAACCGGCGCGCTGACGAAATCCTTGCGCTGACCGGCATCAAGAGCCGCTTCTGGATCGGACCCGACGAAGGCACGCTGAGCCTCGCCACGAAGGCCGCGCGCGATCTCCTCAGGCAGAACCGGATCTCGATCCACGATATCGACCTGGTGATTGCCGCCACCGGCACGCCTGACATCGCCACGCCGTCGCTCGCAAGCCGCGTCGCGGTGGCCGTCGCAGAGGATGGCGTGCGGCCGTCGCTGGCCGCCTATGATATGGGTGCCGCCTGCTCCGGCTATCTCTATGCGCTGCAGCAGGCCTACGATTTCATTGCCCAGCAGAACGACGCCAAGGTGCTCATCATCACCTCCGAAGTCCTGTCGCCGCTGCTCGACATGAACGATTTCTCCACCGCGATCCTCTTCGGCGATGCCGCAACTGCAAGCCTGGTGACGAGCCGTGACATGGCGCGCAATCCGATCTTCACGGCAAGCCGCCCGATCGTCAGCGGCCGGCCGGAGCCGGGCGATCTGCTCTACGTTCCGCTGCCCGACGATGGCGTCATCGCGATGAACGGCCGCTCGGTCTTCACCGAAGCGGTGCACTCGATGACCCGCTCTATCGAAAATGCCTGCGTCGATGCAGGCATCGAGCTTGCCAATCTCGATCTCCTGGTGCCGCATCAGGCCAACCAGCGCATCATCGACACGATTGCCAAGCGCAGCGGCCGCCCGGCCCTCAGCGTCATCGAGACCTACGGCAACACCAGCTCGTCGAGCATTCCTCTTGCCATGCTGCATGTCGCCAACGAACACTCAGAGCCGCTCAATCTCGGCCTGGTGGCCTTCGGCGGCGGCATGACGGCAGGTGCTGCAATCGTACGGACCGTGAAGTAATCACGGTCCTCCCCAACGCTCCACTCAAAGATTTTATACAGCGCGGCCGATTGGCCGCGCTTTGCATATGGTTTTTTTCGCGCCCGATCGCTACATATACGCGAGCTCGAAAGATGCATAATCGCCCATAGGCGGAGAGAAGTATCAAATTTCTGCAACCTATGCGGCCCATCGTTGATTACAATTCATTCATGTTTGATGCCACGCTCCCTTGAAAAGCACCGTAACGGTGCTTTACTTGAAGACCATGGCAAAGACACAAGCACCAACGCACCGCTCTCGTCTGCGATATGAGCTCGCTCCCGATGACGAAGCGCGGCAGGCTCTGGACGAGACCTTTGCCGCATACGGGCAGATGATGAAACTGCTGGCAGAAATCGTTCCGGATAAAGCCGGCGCGAATCTCGTCACGCTTCATGATCTTGCCTATGAGACCATCCGCGAACGCACCGCTTTGCCCGCGCGCCTCGTGACGCTCGGCTTGCGTGATTTTGCGGCCAATCGAGGCGGGTCTGCCGATTTGAGCCGGCTGCCGCTCGACGAAAAGCTCTTTGCCATCAAGGGTCCGTCAGACCTGACCATCTCGACGGTACGCGGCCGCGTTGCTGTGCCCTTCGACGTGGCCGGCTATTTCAAAGGCTGGGACAGCAATATCCCCGCCTATCTGATAGCCGATGGCGGCCACTACGCGATTCACATCGGGGTAACACCAAACTCTCCCCGAACGGAGGATAACATGACGATGCACGAAGGCATTCTTTCCCGCATGGGACGACTGATCGCAGGCCTCGCCAATGCCGCAGTCGACACCGTAGAAGGCGCCAACAAGGTTGCCGTCGTCGAGCAGGCACTGCGCGAGATCGATGCCGCCGCTGACGAAGCGCGCGCCGATCTCGGCAAGGCCCGCGCCGAGGAATACCGCATCCAGGCGCGGCGCAACGAGATCGTCGAGGATCTCGACGCGCTTGAAGCAAAGATCCGGCTTGCGATCACGGCCGATCGCGAAGACCTCGCCAAGGCCGGCGTCGCGCGCCAGATCGACCTCGAAGCACAAACCGCTGCGCTCGACAAGGCGCTTGCCGATGCAAACGCTCAGATCGACGAAGGTCAGAAGGCGCTCCAGGCTGTCCTTGCCACCCGCCGCGAGGCAGAAGCACGCCTGATCGATTTCAAGCGCAGCGTTGCGCGCCATACGCCAGAGGAAGCGACCGCCGGACGGCCGCGACCGGCGCCGGCAGCCGGCGCAGCCAGGGCGGCGGCCGCCGTCTCGCGGCTGACCGGCGTCCCTTCCGGCGAACCCTCAACCAGGGCCGAGCTCGATGAGCTCGACCGCCTGCATCGGGAGCAGGCCATCGAAGCACGCCTTGCCCGCTTCAAGGCCAATGGCCAGTAACCGATGCACCTCTTTCTCGCACCCGAATGTGCGCCCTTTGCCATTGCGGCAATGATCCTGATTGGACTGACGGCAATCGAAATCCTGTCGATGCTGCTTGGCTTCTCGCTGAGCGAACTCATCGGCAAGCCGCATTTCGAAGGTCATGACGGCGTGATTGCCGGCCTACTGTCCTGGATCAATCTCGGCGGCGTGCCGCTACTGATCCTCATCATACTGGTACTCGGCATCTTCGCTGTTGCGGGCTTTGCCATCCAGACCTTGGCCGACTTGGCCTGGGCACCGCTGCCGGCGATCGTCGCCGCAGCTCCGGCCCTCCTCGTCACGATCCCCGCTGTCCGGGGCTCCACACGCACGATCGCCAGGATCGTACCGCGCGATGAAACCTATGCCGTCGACACAGCCGATTTAGTCGGCCGCACGGGCACGGTTTCCATCGGCCCTCTGGATCAGGGCTTGCCCGGCCGCGTCAGCGTCAAGGACGCGCATGGCAACTGGCATCAGCTACGCACTCGCGCTGCCAAGGGCGAGCAGCCCTTGTCGATTGGCGCAAAAGTTCTGCTTGTCGACCGCAAGGCCGACATCTTCATCGCAGTTTCCGCCCCTTCGGATCTTGTGGGGTCCGATGACAAATCCTCTACGGAGCAACATTCATGAACGGCCTTTACGACCTTATTCTTCCCGCAGGCATCGGCCTCGTCCTGATCCTCGGGATCGGCTTCGTCCTTGCCTCGCTCTACGTCCGATCGAGCCGGGATGAAGCCTATGTGCGCACCGGTCTCGGCGGCCAGAAGGTCGTGCTCGACGGCGGTTCCGTCGTCCTGCCGATCTTCCACTCGATCGCCCGCGTCAATCTCAAGACCCTGCGCCTGGAAGTTCAACGCGGCGAGAACGACGCGCTGATCACCAAGGACCGCATGCGTGTCGATATCGGTGCAGAGTTCTATGTCCGCGTCAAACCGGACAGCTCCTCGATCGCACTCGCTGCCCAGACGCTCGGCAATCGCACCAATGACAGCGAGCAGTTGCGCCAGCTCATCGAGGCGAAATTCGTCGACAGTCTGCGCTCCGTCGCAGCCACGATGAGCCTCGATGCCTTGCAGGAGCAGCGCATGGATTTCGTCAAGGCCGTGCAGGACGCAGTGGGTTCCGATCTGCAGTCCAACGGTCTTGAACTCGAATCCGTGTCGCTGACGCGCCTCGACCAAACCGATATCAAGCATTTCAACGCCAACAACTTCTTCGACGCGCATGGTCTTGCCGCGCTGACCCGCGTCACCGAGGCCCGCAAGAAGGAGCGTAACGAGGTCGTCCGCGATACCGAAGTCGCGATCGCCCAAAAGGACCTTGAGGCGCGTCAGCAGTCGCTCGCCATCGAGCGGACGAAACGCGAGGCCGAGCTGAACCAGCAGCGCGACATCGCCAACAAGTCAGCCGCCACCCGCGCCGAGACCGCGCAGCAGGAACAGGCCGCCAAGCGAGCGGAAGAGGAAGCCCGCATTGCGGCCGAGCAGGCGATCGCCGAGCGCGAAGCCATGGCCAAGCAGGCACGCGAATCCGCCAACATCGACTCGACCCGCGCCGTGCAGCAGCGCGATACCGAAGCCCGCCGCGACATTCAGATCGTCGCCCAGGAAAGCGCCATCGCGGTCGCCAACAAGAGCCGTGAGGAGTCGGAAGCCAAGGCAAAGGCTGAAGCCGCTCGCGCGCTCGCCATTGCAGCGGAGGAAAAGGTTGGCACCGCCAAAGCGGTCGAGATCGCCGAACGTGAAAAGCAGATCGCCGTTATCGACGCGCAGAAGCGCGCGCAGACACAGGCGACCGCCGTCACCATTGCGGCGGAAGCCGAAAAACAGGCTGCTACCGACCAGGCCGACGCCATCAAGACACTCGCGACCGCCGAAGCCGATGCTGCAATCATCAAGGCCAAGGGTATCCTCGAAACAGGTAAGGCAACGGCCGAAAGCGAGGCGCTGCTCAACGAAGCACGCAATAAGCTCAGCCCTTCCATCATCGAATTTGAGATTACCCGGGAGCGCATCCGTATCGTGCCCGCCGCCCTTGCCGAAGCCGTCAAGCCGATCGAGAAGATCTCGGATATCCGCATCTTCGACACCGGTGGCATGCTCGGCCGCAACGGCAGCGGGACGAACGGCAGCGGCGTCGGCCTCGGCGAAGGTCTTGCCGGCCAGCTTCTCTCTTATCAGGCCAACAAGCCGATCCTCGACCGCCTTCTGAAGGAAGCCGGCTTCGATGGCGACAATGCCATCTCGGCGCTACTTGGCAAGCTCGACGGCAAAGCCACTACGGCTGAGCCGGAAGAAGAATACTATGAAGAAGAGGAGGAAGACGCCGAAAAGGCTGGCAAGCCTGCTTAACGGCTACGCCTGACGATTTAAAACAAAACCCCGGAATTTCGAAGGATTCCGGGGTTTTACTAGCAGCGTCAGCCTATTTGACTAAGGCTTCGGGCGGTTTCTGAACGCTTCGGCTTCGGCGTAGAACTTCTTTTCCCATTCCTTGTGATTGTCGAGACCTTCCTTGATGAAGGGCGTGAAGATCGCCAGGTTCATCAAGGCCCAGTTGACGAAACGGGCCGGGAATTTCAGCGGCTTGACGAAATCGACGAAGAGCACCACGCGGGTCTTGTCGGTATGGTTCCAGGCTTCATGCTCATAGGCGTCGTCAAAGATCAGCGCCTTGCCTTCCTGCCAGTGGCAAACCTGCTTGTCGACGCGAATGGCGAGCTTGTCGTTCGGCTCCGGCACGATGAGGCCAAGATGCAGACGCAGCACGCCGTTATAGGGTCCGCGGTGAGCGGGAAGATGCTTGCCGGGCTCGAAGATGGAGAACATCGCCGTCGTCAGACCGGGAATCTTCTGCACAGCGGCCCAGGTGTTCGGGCACGCCTTGATGTTCTGCTCGGACTTCACGCCGAAACCGAGGAGGAAGAATGTCTTCCAGCGGGTGTCCGTGGAGATGGTCTTCACGTCGGTGGAGATGTCCTGGAAGGTCGGCAGCTCGCTCTGACGCAGCAGCACCTTCTCAAGCTCGGCACGAATCGCTGGATAATGCTTCTCGATCTCGGCCGCCCAGGGGAAGGTCGCGACATCATAGACCGGCGGGTTGCCAAGCTTGGCATATTTCAGATTGAGGCTTTCGGCCCAGGCAACGATGCCCATGAAGAAACGCGTCATGATGCTCGGACGATCCATCGGCGCAATGCCGGCCGTACCGAATGTCTGTTCCGGAGCACGAGATTGGTGGGAAGTGGGAGCAGGTGCGCTCAAGGGGCTCTCCGTCATGTGTCTTTTGGGCCGTCCGGGAGGAAATCTGCCTTATGGGAATTGCATGGAAATTCCGGAGTGGCAACAGGCTCGAACATCGTTAGCGCTCGCCTGCCGTTCCTGATGACGCCCGACTCCTTTGTTATGCGATGATCACAATAGGCGATTATATGAGTTGAATAGTCGAATTTCGCAAGAGAATCCGTTCGCAACGAGCAGTGGTTTGTCGTGGAAGAAATTTCCGGCGATTCCCGAGAGGGATTCACCTCAGAATCGGCAAAAATACGGCGGAATCCGGCGATCATCCTTCACTGCACAGTTTGAACGTGAATTATTAGCCGGACAATTGCAAGTCCCGCAACCAAAGCCGCGATCGACAGGAAAACGGACAAAGCGACATAGGCAATGGCAGGCATCCATTGGCCGCGTTCCCAGAGCACGACGCTTTCCAACGCAAAGGTCGAAAACGTCGTGAATCCACCTAGAACACCTGTCGTCAGAAACAACCGCACCTCCTGCGACATACCGCCGCGAAAGGCGAAATACTCCGTCAACAATCCCATGGCGAACGCCCCGAGGACGTTGATGATGAGCGTGCCGAACGGAAATTCTATTCCGATCAGACGTGCGGCGATCTCGTTGAGGCCGAGGCGGAATGCGCCTCCCAATCCAGCTCCAAGAAAAACGACAAGATAGAGCACGACAACCTCCAGCCGTCCTTACGTCAAACCTTTTCGATCTTACGGATATTTTTTCGGCGCGTCTGCAAGCCCTGTTCGCGAATATGGCGAAGCGGCGTGTCGGCAGCGATGCTGCCGGAAGCAGCACTCTTCGCGACAGCGAGACGCTGCGATAGATAGATGCTGGTATGGCCGCTGCAGATATAGGCAAGGAAGCAGGCGACGGCGAGATAGACGGTATGCGTCGCGCCGAAGAGCTCGATGCCCATGATCATGCAGGCAAGCGGCGTATTGGTGGCGCCGGCAAAAACTGCGACAAAACCCAATCCGGCGAAGAGATCGGCTGGAGCCCCGAGGATGGCGGCAAGCGCATTGCCGAGTGCGGCCCCGATGAAGAACAACGGCGTCACCTCGCCGCCCTTGAAGCCGGCGCTCAGCGTCACGATCGTGAAGACCGCCTTCCAGAACCAGCTCCAATAATCGACATGGGCGGGATCGAAGAAGCCGAGGATCGTCGCATCGCCTGGATCGGGAGACCAGACGCCAAGTCCGAGATATTGTCGGGTGCCGAGCAGATAGACGAGGCCGATCAATATCGCGCTTGCGATGACGGGCCTGAGCGGAGCATAGGCGCAGAAGCGTTTGAATGCCGCCGATGCGGCATGCGAAATCTCGCTGAACGAGCGCGCCATCAGACCGAACAGCACGCCGGCGATCCCGGCTTTGGCAAGCAGCAAGATATCGAGATGGAATGTGCTGGCCGGCGTACCCGCGAGATAACCGATCTGATACTGGATATGCTCGATCCCCCAGGCATGGCAGGTCCAATCGGCCGCGATCGCCGCCGCAAGGCTGGGAATCAGCGCTTCATACTGCATTCGCCCGATCGTCAAAACCTCGAGAGCGAAGACCGCACCCGCGATCGGCGTGCCGAAGACGGCGCCGAAACCGGCAGCTATGCCAGCCATGAGGAGGATGCGGACCTCGGCGTGGCTGAGCCGGAAGACCTTGGCGAAGGCGCTGGCAACGCTGCCGCCAAGCTGCACGGCCGTCCCCTCGCGTCCCGCCGAACCGCCGACCAGATGCGTCAGGACCGTAGAGACCAGAATGAAAGGCGCCATGCGCAATGGCACGCCGCCGCCGGGCTCGTGGATCTGATCGACGATCAGATTGTTGCCGCCCTCCGAGCCGCGCCCAAAATGCTGGTAGACCAGCACCATGAGGAAGCCGGCAACAGGCATCAGGAAGATCAGCCAAGGATGCTCGAAGCGCGTCGCAGTCGCCTTATCGAGGCTCCACAGAAACAGCGCACAAAGCGAGCCGACGACAACAGCCATAGGCACGACCAGAACTATCCATTTGAACAGGCTGCGAAATTGCTGAAAGCGATGATGGAAATAAGCGGATGCAGACATCAGTTTGCCCCTCCCGCGAAGCCGACGGACGATCTCACGGGGACACTGGATAGGAAATATGAGCGGGATAACGGCATGAAAAAAGACATAAACCCACTCCTTCGCCTTTCAGCGCGTTGAGTAGGAGTCATCAGCTTCCCTGGAAATGTCAGAGCAGCGGTTCGGCCACGATGGCCCGGCAGAAATCCATTACCGTTGGGCATTCAATACAGAAATAGGGCTACCGCTGTCAATCTGTTGCGGCGAACTGCATCGGATGCAATTTCATCAAACGGCGATGGCGATCATCTCGATCGGCGCGAGCAAACCGCCTTCGACCGACATATTGACGTTGCTGCTCCGCTCACCTGCCCGCGGCCCCATCAGGGTGCGAAATCCCTGGTCCCGTGCCTCGCCTGCTGCTGCCCTGGCGCGCGCTTCATGCACAAGCCGGATTGCCAGGGCGCTGCGATCCTGCTCCTGCTCCACCGCGAAGCCGGCTTCTTTGAGCAGATAGCGGTAGACATCGGGGCTGCAGACGAAACTTGTCTCCGGCTCCATCGCCCATGGCATCGGATAGGGCAGCATGCCTTCGCGCATCTGCATGATTTCATAGAGACCAAAACGGCTGCCCGGCTTGAGAATGCGCCTGATCTCCGCAAACAGTCGCGCCTTGTCTTCGATGTTCATCCCGACATGGATGAGGGTAGCGCGATCGAAGCTGCCGCTCTCGAAGGGCAGCGCCAAAGCACTCCCCTGCTGAAAGGAGACTTGATCCGCAAGACCGCAGCGGACGGTCAGAGAATTGGCGACCTGGACGAATTCCTCGGTCAGATCGATGCCCGATACGGTGCATCCATAGGCATCCGCAAAATGACGAGCGGGGCCGCCGAGCCCCGAACCGATATCCGCAAGCCTCAGCCCGGCGGCAAGATCGAGACTGCGCGCCAACTCCATTGTGGCTGCATGACGCCCCAGATGGAATTCATCCACTCCCTCCAGGTCGCGGATGCGGAGATTGTCGATATCCTTGCCATTGGCCGACAGGCTTTGCAGGATCGCTGTTTCCAGCGATCCGTGCGTGTAGTGGCTGGCAACTTTTTCCTCGGTAGACATGCATGCACTCCCAAGGTTTTGCTTGAAGGCTGCTTACGGTATCAGACCTTCAGCTCACGCCGTTCGACTTCAGTCACCATGGCAAGATCCAGCACACGCTGCAAGTTGGCTGCGTGGCGGAAGCTCGGGTCCTGACTGCTGCCGGTCATCACCGCTTCAGCGAAACGCTGATAGTTGGTCAGGACCGGTGGCACTTCGATGACCTTCCAGGTCGCCGTTTCGGTGTCTTCGCCGAGACAACCGCGCAATTCGGAACCGTTCGAGCTGTGGGATACTTCCAAGCCACCGCGCTCGCCATAGATGCGCAGTTTCAGCTCGTTCAGATGACCAGTCGCCCAGCGGCTCGCATGCACGACACCGAGCGCGCCATTGGCAAAATCGACCGCCATGGAGAAGCTGTCGTTCGCGTCAAGCGTATATTCGCCGATCCGCTCGCCAGGCGCCTTCTCGAAGGTCTTCAGGCGGGCGAAGACGTGATCGATATCCGTCGCGGCGCCATAGGCGGCGAAATCGCAGATATGGATGCCGATATCGCCGAGAACGCCGTTCGAGCCATGCCCGGTCGATAGACGCCAAAGCCACTTGGACTCACTGCGCCAGTCACCCCAGGCCTTGGAAACGAGCCAGCTCTGCAGGTAGGACGCCTCCACATGCTTGACCGTGCCGATCTCGCCCGAAATTACCATCTCGCGCGCCTTCTGCAGCTGCGCGACGTTGCGGTAGGTCAGGTTCACCATATTGACGACCCCTGCCCTTTCGGCAGCTTCCGTCATCTCGAGCGCCTTTTCGTAGTTCTCCGCGAGTGGCTTCTCGCAGAGAACATGCTTGCCGGCGGCGAGCAGCGGCAAGGTCGTCGGATGATGAGCCTTGTCGGGCGTGACGTTGGTCGCTGCATCGAACTCGCCCCAGGCCAGCGCCTCGTCGAGTGACGAGAAGCGCTTCTTGATATCGAACGTATCGCAAAAGGCGGTGAGCCTCGTCGCATCCGTATCGACGGCGCCGACGATCTCGACGCCAGGAATGCGGGCGAAATGTTCCACATGGTTCTTCGCCATGCCGCCCGTGCCAACTACTATGAGACGCATATGATACCTCAGCGATAACCGGCTTCGCCGGCCTGGTGCAGTTTCGGGCCGCGTTCGACGATCGGCTCCAGTGCCTTTTCGACCGGCACGTTCGGCGCATCATGGATGCTGGCCTGGGTGCCGAGCGGGTTATGCGCCCACTTCACCGAATTGATCAGAACCTTCTGAATAGTGCCGTTGTGATAGGTCGGATAGGTCTCGTGGCCGGGACGGAAATAGAAGATGTTGCCGGCACCGCGACGCCAGGTCATGCCTGAACGGAAGACTTCGCCGCCCTGGAACCAGGAGATGAACACGGTTTCCAGCGGCTCCGGAACGGAGAACTGCTCGCCATACATTTCCTCGTTCTCGAGCTCGAAATGCTCGCCGAGGCCGGCGGCGATCGGGTGGCGGGGATTGATGACCCAGAGGCGCTCGCGCTCACCTGCCTCGCGCCATTTCAGTGCGCAGGGCGTGCCCATCAGGCGCTTGAAGACCTTGGAGAAATGACCCGAATGCAGGACGATGAGGCCCATGCCCTCCCACACGCGCCTGGCCACGCGCTCGACGATCTCGTCCTTGACGGCGCCGTGATCCTTGTGACCCCACCACAGGAGAACGTCGGTATCCTTCAGGCGGGCCTCGCTGAGACCATGCTCCGGCTCCTGCAGCGTTGCCGTAGTCGCTTGAATGCCGGCATCGGCATTCAGTGCCTTGGCAATGGTGTTGTGCATGCCTTCCGGATAAATCTCGGCGACGACCTTGTTTGTTTGCTCATGAATGTTCTCGCCCCAGACGACGGCACGAATAGTCATTACGGCACTCCTCTAATACCATTGGGATTGAATAGGTTATGCGATCCAAAGCGCTTTGGGAAAGCGCCGTATTTCA
>JBCNPI010000099.1:0-17450 GCA_039593415.1 Rhizobium sp.
TGGACAGCATCTATATGCTGCCGCCGATCCGGTACCCCGACGGCAAGTACTACATCAAGATCGGCGGCGATCCGGACGATCTTCAATTCGAGAGCGAAGCGGAATTACGTGCCTGGTTCCGTACTGCCGGCCGCGACAAGGCGCGCGAACATCTCGTACGGATCTTCCAGGAGCTCGTTCCTGGCGTAAAACGGCCGCCGGCGTTCACCAATTCCTGCGTGGTTTCCTATTCACCATCGGGCTATCCGATGATCGGCTACACCTCGTCCCCACGTGTGGCGGTTCTAACGGGCGGCTGCGGCATGGCCGCCAAGAGCTCCGATGAAATCGGCCGGCTGGGAGCAGAGCTACTGCTCGCGGGTCGAATCAAGGACCAGGGCTACGGCACGGATTTCCCAGCATATTTCCGCAACTAAGATCAGGCTTCGGCAAAGCCGCATATTTCGGTGGCAATTGCGGGCGGTCTCGGTTAATGAGCCTGTGCCAGTTGGCCGGGCAGCCGCGCTTTATCAATGCCGAAAGGCGATGAGGTGAGGAAAGTCCGGGCTCCACGGAAACACGGTGCCGGATAACGTCCGGCGGGGGCAACCTCAGGGAAAGTGCCACAGAAAGCAAACCGCCCGATTTGATCGGGTAAGGGTGAAAGGGTGGGGTAAGAGCCCACCGCGTCTCTGGCAACAGCGACGGCACGGAAAACCCCACCGGGAGCAAAACCGAATAGGGATGACGCGGGGCGCGCAAGCGCTCCAGCCTGTTTCCGGGCCGGTCATCCGGGTGGGTTGCACGAGGCGTCGCGCAAGCGCCGTCCCAGATGAATGGCTGCCACGTTCCGGCCTTGGCCGGAGCCATACAGAACCCGGCTTACAGGCCAACTGGCAAATCATCGCGCCATCTTGGGGAAGGTGCGGCATGCTCCTGCGAAATAATTTCGCGGGCCGCCGAAGGCCCTGAATCTCAAGGGTTCACGGGCGTTTCAGGCGAAGGTTTTCGCGTGTGAAAACAGTCCGTTTCGGGATGTCTCCTGAAGCTCATCCTAACCTTTCGTTAAACTTAACGGCTTATGAATATTCAGGCTGCGGCCACGTCTGACGTGGCTTCATCCCATTGACGCCCATATGGTCCCATGGTATCCCAAAAGAACACTGCACAAGGGCAAATCAGAGCCCAATCATCGCAAAGCCATGATTGCTCCCGTTCTGGGGGTGTCGAAGGGGCGTCGGCTCTTTCGGCTTGCGAAGCTGTGTCCGATTTTGGCTGTGCCTGTAAGCGAGTAGCGGCTTGCGGGTCATGGGGGACGGGTGTTTCGCGTCATGAACCGCTTCCTGTCAAATGCGACCAACCGGATCGATTCCAAGGGGCGGGTTTCCGTGCCTGCGGCCTTTCGTTCCGTGCTGGCCGAGCGCAATATCCAGGAGCTGTACTGCTTCCAGGATTTTGTATTTCCGGCGATCAGCGTCGGCGGTTTCGATCTGCTCGATCGTTTCGAGCGGCAGATTGCGGCGGACGATCCGTTTTCGCCGGCTGCGAACCAGATGTCGCTCCTCATTCATGGGGGCGGGGTCTTCATGAAGCTCGATGCGGAAGGGCGGCTGATGGTCACGGATTTTATCCGCGACTTCACCGGAATTGCAGGCGAAGTGACCTTTGTCGGTCGGGCGGATCATTTTCAATTGTGGCGACCGGAGGCCTTTCTGGCCTTGCAGGCGCAGGCACGAGAGGAGCGCAGGCTGGCGGGCAGGCGCTCGGAATAAAGCGGAGAGGCGGAATGGCGGCGAATTCAGGCGGAGGTTCTTCTGATGCCGGTGGCGGACCAGTTCGGCACATTCCGGTTCTTCTTCCAGACGTGATCGAGGCGCTGGCTCCGGCGTCCGGTAAGGTCATTCTTGATGGAACGTTCGGAGCCGGCGGCTATACGTCGGCGATTCTTGCCGCTGGTGCCGATGTGATCGCGCTCGATCGCGATCCGACGGCGATTGCGGCGGGGCAGACGCTCGTTGCAGCGCATGCGGGTCATCTCAAGCTAATTCAATCGCAGTTCTCTCAGCTGGCCGAGCATGCCCCTGAGGGTGGCCTCGATGGCGTCGTGCTCGATATCGGCGTATCGTCGATGCAGATCGACGAGGCCGAGCGCGGTTTCTCCTTCAACAAGAACGGGCCGCTCGACATGCGCATGTCGGCAAGCGGCGTGTCGGCCGCCGATGTCGTCAATCGTGCAAAGCTCGCCGATCTCATTCGCATCTTTGTGTTTCTGGGTGAGGAAAAGCAGGCGCCGCGCATTGCGCATGCGATAGAAAAGCGGCGTGCCGAAGCTCCCTTTGTGACCACCCGCGATCTGGCCGGGCTGATCGAGGTCGTGACGCCGCGAAAGGCGAAGGACAAAATCCATCCTGCGACGCGGGTCTTTCAGGCCTTGCGCATTTTCGTCAATGACGAACTCGGCGAGCTGGCTCAGGCATTGTTCGCAGCTGAGCGTGTTCTCAAGCCGGGCGGGCGCCTCGTCGTGGTGACCTTCCATTCGCTGGAGGATCGCATTGTCAAGAAGTTCTTCGCCGATCGTTCGGGTCGTGCTGCCGGGTCGCGTCACATGCCGATCGTGAGCGAGCGGCCCGCCACCTTCGAGCCGGTCGGCAAGTCGATGATTTCTGCTGGGGATGCCGAGGCGGAAGCCAATCCGCGCGCTCGTTCGGCCAAGTTGCGTGCGGGGGTTCGCACCTTGGCTCCGGCGGAGGCGGCAGATCTTTCGATCTTCGATCTGCCCAGTCTCGCCAGTCTTGGAAAGCTTGGGGGCTAAAATGCTGAAGACTTTTGACATCGTGCTGATCGGCGTCATGACGGCCATGGCCAGCGTGACCTACACGATCAAGCATCGTGCCGAGCTGAAGCTGGAGGAGGTTCGCCGTCTCGAATCCGAAATCAAGCTTGAAAGAGACACGATCGATCTCCTCAAGGCGGACTGGGCCCTGGTTTCTCAGCCAAACCGTCTTGAGCGTCTCGTGAACAATTACAGCAGCGAGCTTCAGCTTCAGCCGACGCTTTCGACCGCGATCGTTCAGCCAAGTGAATTGCCGATGCTGCGCTCGCAGCTTCCTCCTCCGGCCCCTGTAACGGCATCGAATGATCCAAAGAGCGGCAAGGCGGGCAGTGCCAAGCGGAGTGTGTCCGTAGCCTCCAAGGGCGGCGATACCACCGACGCGCAGATCAGGAAGGCGATAGCCGATGTGGCCGCCGCTCCTGCGCCGCGACCGAAGCCGGCTCTTGCGAAGCGCAGGAAGTCGGATATCGACAACATCGCAACAGGATCGGTGGGGGAATAATGTCTTTTCTTTCTCGCATCATGGTTCTGAAGAGCCAGGCGCACTTCTCTACCGACGGTGGCAATCGCCCAAGCGATGGCGTCTCCCGTTCGACATTCGAGGGCGCACGCAAGCGGAAATCCAATCAGGCCAAGAGCCGCGTGGTGTTGCTGGTGGCAAGCTTCGTCGCGATCTACTCCGTGATCGGCGGTCGGCTTGCGCAATTCGCGCTGACTCCCCCGGATATAACGTCGAGCATTCTGCCGCCGGATCGTCTGATGGCTTCCCGTCCGGACATTGTGGATCGCAACGGCGCATTGCTGGCAACCGATATCCGCACGGTCTCGCTGTTTGCCGAGCCGAACAAGGTCATCGATGCGGATGAGGCCGTCGAGGAACTGCGCAAGGTCTTGCCGGATCTCGATGCCAAGTCCACCTACAGGAAGCTTTCGTCGAAGACATCGCACTTTGCCTGGCTTCGTCGTCAGTTGACGCCGAAGCAGCAGAGTCAGATTTTGGCACTCGGCATTCCCGGCATCGGCTTCCGGCCTGAGAAGCGCCGCTTCTATCCGGGCGGCACCACCGCTCCTCATATTCTCGGCTACGTCAATATCGATAATCGCGGTGTTGCGGGCATGGAGAAATATATCGACGATCAGGGGCTCGCCGATCTGGCCGCCGCCGGCATGACCAACGATCAGCCTCTGCAGCCGGTGAAACTCTCGATCGATCTTCGTGTCCAGGGCATCGTTCGCGATGCGGTCGTCAACGCCGTCAAGAATTTTCAGGCCAAGGGCGCCGGTGCGGCAATACTTGACGTCCACACGGGCGAGGTGCTGGGCATGGCCTCGGCGCCTGATTTCGATCCGAACTATCCAAGTGAAGGCGCCGCCGAGGGCTGGCTCAACCGCATGACGAACGGTACGTTCGAAATGGGATCGACCTTCAAGACCTTCACCATGGCCATGGCGCTGGATTCCGGCAAGGTGACGCTGCGCGATGCATTCGATGCCAGCAATCCCATCCGCATCGGCGGCTTTACCATTCACGACTTCCACGGCCAGCGCCGCGTACTCAGTGTCCCGGAAATTTTCCAGTATTCGTCGAACATCGGCACCGCGAAAATCGCCGATCTTGTCGGCATTGACGCGCATAAAGAGTTCCTGACGCGCTTGGGTCTGCTCACCAAGATGGATACCCAGCTGCCGGAGGTGAAGGCGCCGAGCCAGCCGCGCGTTTGGAAGAAGATCAATTCCATCACGATCTCCTTCGGTCACGGTGCCTCGACGACGCCGCTGCAGACAGCTGTCGCGGGAGCGGCGCTCGTCAACGGCGGTAAGCTGATCGAGCCGACCTTCCTGCCGCGCACGCGCGACGAGGCCGACGCCATCGCCAAGATGGTCATCAAGAAGAGCACCAGCGATGACGTGCGCTTCCTGCTCGAGTTCAACGGCACCAGGGGTTCGGGTCGTAACGCCCGCGTTCCCGGCTACAATGTCGGCAGCAAGACCGGCACGGCCGACAAGGTGGTCAACGGGCGGTATTCCAATACGCTGAACTTCAATACCTTCATGGCCGTGTTTCCGATCGACAACCCGCAATACATTGTGATGACCTTCATCGACGAGCCAAAGAGCGGCGAGCGTGGAGGCGGGACGATTTCAGCCTTTACGGCGCTGCCGATCGCCCGCGACATCATTGCCCGCGCGGCGCCGATTCTCGGGGTGCAGCCCAACTTTGGAAAAGATGACTCGGCCTTGCTGGCGTCTTATTAAGCGTGAAAGAATACACACGTCGATTCGCGAGGGGCGGACTGATCGAGAAGGCGAAAAGTACATTCGATGAACTTGCGGGATATAGCCGGAAATGCGTTTCCGGAACTCAACACACATATTGGCGGAGCGCTCGGCGATCTTGAGATAAGCGGGATCTCCGCCGATAGCCGTAAGGTGGCGCCAAGCGTGGCTTTTGTTGCCGTTGCCGGCACGAAGGCGGATGGAGCGAGTTTTATAGCCGATGCTGTTTCTCGAGGGGCTTGCGTTGTCATTGCAGGTCATGAAGCCGATGCCGGCAGTGTGCCTCTGCTGCAGGTCTCCGAGCCGCGCCGGTTCCTTGCTGTCGCCGCTGCGCGCTTCTACGGACGACAGCCGGAAACGATGGTGGCCGTGACGGGAACTGCCGGCAAGACCTCGGTTGCCTCCTTCACACGACAGATATGGGCTTTCGCGGGCCATCCTGCAGCCATGATCGGCACGACCGGTGTCGTCTCGCCCACCCGCAACGAATATGGTGCATTGACGACGCCCGATCCGGTGTCGCTGCATAAGCTGCTGGCCGAGCTTGCCGACGAAGGTGTAACGCACGCGGCCATGGAAGCGTCCAGCCACGGTCTCGATCAGTTCCGGCTCGATGGCGTGAAGCTCGCGGCTGCCGGCTTCACCAACCTTGGCCGCGACCACATGGACTATCATCCGACGGTCGAAGACTATATGGCCGCCAAGATGCGGCTGTTTCGGGATTTGCTGCCGAAGGGCGCGCCGGCGGTTATTTTTTCGGACGATCAATGGTCGCCTCAGGCGATCGCTGCCGCGCGCGACGCCGGACAGGATGTCCGCACCGTGGGGCGTAAAGGTGATTTCCTGACGCTGAAGCGCGTCGAGCACTTCCGCCACAAGCAGATCGCCGAGGTTCATATCGGCGACGATATCTTCGAGATCCATATTCCGCTGGCCGGCGATTTCCAGATCGCCAATGCGCTGGTCGCTGCCGGCCTCGCCATTTCGACCGGTGTTGCAGCGCCAGTCGCCATGGCGGCACTCGAAAAGCTTGTCGGTGCGTCTGGTCGTCTGGAGCTTGTGGGGCATACGCATGATGGTGCGCTTGCCTATGTCGATTATGCGCATAAGCCGGATGCTCTTGAAAACGTGCTGAATTCGGTGCGGCCGTTCACGACGGGCCGCGTCATCGTCGTCTTCGGCTGTGGTGGGGATCGCGATCGCGGCAAGCGTCCGATCATGGGCGAGATTGCCTGCCGTCTTGCCGATGTCGTTGTTGTTACCGACGATAATCCACGCTCGGAAGATCCGGCGGCAATCCGCGCCGAAATCATGGCGGCGGCTGCCTGTGCGACCGAGATCGGTGATCGTGCCGAAGCGATCCGCAAGGCAGTCGGGTTGCTGAAATCCGGCGATACGCTGATCGTCGCCGGCAAGGGGCATGAGGAAGGTCAGACGATCGGCGGCGTGACGCTGCCGTTCTCCGATCATGCCGAATTGCGCAAAGCATTGGAGGATTTGAAGTCTTGAGCTGGCTATGGACAACTGAGGATCTGATCGCTGCAATCTCGGGCCGCTTTGTCGGATCGCTGCCCGCGGGCATTACGGGCATTTCCATAGACAGTCGTTCCATTCAGCCGGGTGAAGCTTTCTTTGCTATCAAGGGCGATCGTGTCGATGGTCACGACTATGCCAATATCGCTATGGCGAATGGCGCAGCCTTCATCGTCATCAGCGAGGCACGCCTGCCGGCCATGGGCAGCCTGACCGTACCGAAGGTTGTCGTGGACGATGTATTGGCGGCGCTTGCACGGCTCGGCGTTGCGGCTCGCAAGCGCACGCAGGCGAAGATCATCGCAGTCACGGGTTCGGTCGGCAAGACGACGACCAAGGAGATGCTGCGGCGGGCGCTGACACCCTCTGGCAAGGTGCACGCCTCCGTTGCTTCCTTCAACAATCACTGGGGCGTTCCGCTGACATTGGCGCGCATGCCCGAGGACACCGATTTCGGCGTTTTCGAGATCGGCATGAATCATCCCGAAGAGATCAGGCCGCTCGTCAAGATGGTGCAGCCGCATGTGGCGATCATCACCACGATCGCGCCGGCCCATCTCGGCAATTTCAACAGCATCGGCGAGATCGCGGCCGCGAAGGCGGAAATTTTCGACGGTGTCATGCCGGGCGGTCATGCCATTCTCAATCACGACAACGATCAGTTCGAGATGCTGGAGAAGGCTGCCGTGGCAGCCGGTATCGAGCATATCCATAGCTTCGGTCAGCATGCCAAGGCCGATGTCCGGCTCGCGGAGTTCAATGCTTCAGAAGAGAATTCAACGCTTTGGCTGACGATCGGCGGCGAAACCATGGAAGTGGCGCTTGGCGCGCCCGGCCGCCATATCGCGGAAAATGCGCTTGCCGTACTCGGTGCGGTCATGCTCGTCGAGGCTGATCTTGATCAGGCCGTCGACGCCTTGGCGGACCTGCAGCCTGAAAAGGGCAGGGGCCAACGCCACAAGCGCGCGATCGGCAATGGCTATTTCACGCTGATCGACGAGAGCTACAATGCCAATCCTGCATCGATGCGCGCGGCCATCGCGCTGTTGGCGACGACGTCGCCGCATGCGGGAGCGGGCGGCCGGGCGGGCAGGCGGATCGCCGTGCTCGGCGACATGCTGGAGATGGGGGACTACGCGCAGCGCGTGCATGCAAATCTTGCCGGGCCGCTTTTGGCGGCCGGTATCGAGCATGTCTGGCTGGCGGGTCCGGAGATGGCGGCGTTGAGGGATGAGCTGCCGGAAAGTGTTCAAGTCGAATATCGTGAGACGACGGAGGAACTCTCGGAATTCGCGCTCAATTCTGTCGCCCCCGGCGATGTCTTGATGGTGAAATCGTCACTGGGAATGGGGTTTGGAAAGATCGTTGCGGGCTTGCTTGACAAGTTTCCCGCATTTTCCGACACGGGCCCCCACACCCATCAGGGGCTTTAGAAAGGGCTCTTATGCTGATCTGGCTTGCCGAACTGTCGGACCATATTCATTTTTTCAGTACTCACTTCAGATTCCTCAATCTGTTCAGATACATCACGTTCCGCACCGGCGGCGCCCTGTTCACGTCAGCGTTGATCGTTTTTCTCTTCGGGCCGCGAATCATCTCTTCCCTGCGTGTGCGTCAGGGCAAAGGGCAGCCGATCCGCGCCGATGGTCCGCAGACGCATTTCAAGAAGGCCGGCACCCCGACCATGGGCGGCTTGATGATCCTGGCCGGCATCGTCGTCTCGTCGCTGCTGTGGGCTGATCTCGCGAATGTCTATGTCGTCGCCACCTTGCTCGTCACGCTCGGTTTCGGCGCGATCGGCTTCTATGACGACTATCTCAAGGTCACGAAGCAGAGCGACAAGGGCTTTTCCGGCCGTGCCCGCCTAGGCATCGAATTCGTGATTGCCGCGATTGCCGTCTATTTCATGATGACGACGGCGTTGTCTTCCGGTCCGGCTGGTTCGACCTTCGGATCGTCGATTGCCTTTCCCTTCTTCAAGAGCCTGCTGTTGAATCTCGGCATGTTCTTCGTGCTGTTCGGCGCTTTCGTCATCGTTGCCGCCGGCAATGCCGTCAACCTGACGGACGGTTTGGACGGGCTGGCGATCGTGCCTGTGATGATTGCAGCGGCCTCCTTCGGCGTCATCGCCTATCTCGCCGGCAACTTCGTTTTCGCCGACTATCTGGCGATCAATTTCGTGCCGGGCACGGGTGAGCTGGCCGTTGTTCTCGGTGCCGTCATTGGTGCCGGTCTCGGCTTCCTCTGGTTCAACGCGCCGCCGGCGGCCATCTTCATGGGCGACACCGGCTCGCTGGCACTGGGCGGCATGATCGGCTCGGTTGCCGTCGCCACCAAGCACGAGATTGTCATGGCGATCATCGGCGGGCTCTTCGTGCTCGAGGCACTTTCGGTCATCATCCAGGTCGGCTTCTTCAAGATGACCAAGCGCCGCGTTTTCCTGATGGCACCAATCCACCATCACTTCGAAAAGAAGGGCTGGACAGAGAGCCAGGTCGTCGTGCGTTTCTGGATCGTCGCCGTCATCCTCGCGATGATCGGCCTCTCCACTCTGAAGCTGCGGTGAGGCGCCGATGATTCCCGTCTCCACGCTGAATGGAAAGAAGGTCGCTCTCTTCGGCCTCGGTGGCTCTGGCTTCGCCACTGCGCGCGCACTCGTTGCCGGCGGCGCCGACGTGATGGCTTGGGACGACAATCCGGACAGCGTGGCCAAGGCGGCCGCGGAGGGGATAAAGGTCGCGGATCTCAGAACGATCGACTGGAATGGTCTCTCGGTCTTCGTTCTCTCGCCCGGCGTGCCGCTGACGCACCCCAAGCCGCATTGGACTGTCGATCTCGCTCACGCCGCCGGTGTCGAGATCATCGGCGATGTCGAGCTTTTCGTTAGGGAGCGGCGGGCGCATGCGCCGGATTGTCCGTTCATTGCCATTACGGGAACGAACGGCAAATCGACGACAACGGCGCTGATCGCCCACATTCTGCAATCGAGCGGCCGCGACACGCAGCTCGGCGGTAATATCGGTACGGCCGTGCTGACGCTCGATCCGCCGAAGGCCGGCCGCTATTACGTCGTCGAGTGCTCCTCTTACCAGATCGATCTGGCGCCGACGCTCAACCCTTCGGCCGGCATTCTGCTGAACCTGACGCCCGATCACCTCGATCGCCACGGCACGATGCAGCATTATGCCGACATCAAGGAGCGGCTCGTCGCGGGCAGCGATGTCGCCGTTGTCGGCATTGATGATAGCCATTCTTCCTTGATCGCCGATCGCATCGAACGCGCGGGCAGCAAGGTGATGCGTATTTCGCGCCGGCATGCATTGGCGGACGGCCTTTATGCCGAGGGCAGCCGTATCATGCAGGCATCGAACGGTGCGGCGAGAGAAATTGCCGACCTCGACGGCATCCAGACCCTACGTGGTGGCCATAACGCACAAAACGCAGCGGCGGCAATCGCCGCCTGCCTCGCCGTCGGCGTATCCGCCGAGGAGATCCGCGCCGGACTGAAATCCTTCCCGGGTCTCAAGCATCGCATGCAGCCCGTTGGTCGGCGTGGCCGGGTCGTCTTCGTCAACGATTCCAAGGCGACCAATGCGGATGCGGCCGCCCCCGCACTTTCGAGCTATGAGAATATCTACTGGATAGCCGGGGGGCTGCCAAAAGAAGGTGGGATTACCAGTCTGGCGCCGCTCTTTCCCCGTATTTCCAAAGCCTACCTGATCGGTGAGGCCGCACCTGCCTTTGCAGCGACGCTCGGTGATCAGGTGCCTTACGAAATTTCCGGCACGCTCGAGCGTGCCGTTGCACATGCCGCCGCGGATGCGGACAAGGACGAGCATGAGTCCGCAGCGGTGATGTTGTCACCGGCTTGCGCGAGCTTCGATCAATACAAGAATTTCGAGGTCAGAGGCGACGCCTTCGTCAGCCATGTCGCTGCGATCAATGGTGTCACCATGCTGATCGGTTCAGCAGCTGGAGGCAAATGATATGGTAAGCCGCGTTGAACGTGGGGCCTTGGCCGAGTGGTTCTGGACCATCGACCGCGTGTTTCTCGCCCTTTTCATCCTCTTGATCGGCATCGGCTTCATGCTTTCCTTCGCGGCATCGCCCGCGGTGGCGGAGCGCATTGGGCTTGAGCCGTTCCACTTCGTCAAGCGCCACGCGCTGTTCCTGATCCCGGCGGTCGCCGCGATGATCGGCATTTCCTTCATGACGCCCAGGCAGGTGCGGCGGACGGCTGTCATTCTGCTGATCGTGTCGCTGGCGATGATGCTCTTCGCGCTGTTCTTCGGCATTGAAGTGAAGGGTTCGCGCCGCTGGGTCAATATCGCGGCCTTGTCGATCCAGCCTTCGGAATTCATGAAGCCCGCCTTCGTCGTCGTCTGTGCCTGGCTGTTTTCCGAACATGCGCGCCAACCCGAGATCCCCGGCAATCTCTTCGCCATTATTCTTTTTGGTATTGTGGTCGCATTGCTCGTTGCGCAGCCTGACCTTGGCCAAACGATCCTGACGACCGCCGTCTGGGGAGGCATGTTCTTCATGGCCGGCATGCCCTGGCTGTGGATCATCGTGCTCGGCGGTCTCGGCGCCGGCGGTTTCGTCACCGCCTATTACGTCTTCGATCACGTGGCGCAACGTGTGAACAAGTTTCTGACGGGCGAGGGCGACACGTTCCAGGTCGATACCGCCAAGGAGGCGATCGTTCATGGCACCTGGTTCGGCGTAGGCCCAGGCGAGGGCACGGTCAAGCGCATCATTCCGGACGCCCATACCGACTTCATCTTCTCGGTCGCGGCCGAGGAATTCGGTGCCATCTTCTGCATGGTGCTTGTGCTGATCTTCGCCTTTCTCGTATTGCGCGGCCTGTCGCATGCCTACAAGGAAAAGAACGATTTCAATCGTTTCGCCGTTGCCGGCCTTGTATTGCAGATCGGCATCCAGTCGATCATCAACATCGGCGTGAACCTGCAGCTGCTGCCGGCCAAGGGCATGACGCTGCCGCTGATTTCCTATGGCGGCTCGTCGATGACCGCGATCTGCGTCACGGCAGGCTTCATCCTTGCGCTCACGCGTCACAGGCCGGAGAAACGTGCGCAGGATCGCACCATGTTCCGCGTGACGCATGGATTGCCGGCGGAGTGATCGTCTTGGGACTACCGGCTATTTGCTCTTCATATCTCCCGCTCGTCCTTCATTCTCCGATCGCTTTTCATGAAGTGCCGGTCTATGACGAGGGCTTGGCCTGTGTCGATGAAGCGGCCAAGGCGGCTTCCTATATTAGGGAGATGCCCCGAGTATTGGGGTGTTCGCGGGAGCGAAAATTATGAGTAAAGGCATTGTCCTTCTTGCCGCCGGCGGAACTGGCGGTCACGTGTTTCCGGCCGAGGCGCTGGCCTATAAGCTGAAGGAGCGCGGCTATTCCGTGCATCTCGTCACCGACAGCCGCGCCGAACGCTATGCCGGCAAGTTTCCGGCTGACGAGATCCATGTCGTGCCTTCGGCGACGATCGGCTCGAAGAGCCCGTTGAAGGTCGCGCGCGCGCTTTGGAGGTTGTGGACCGGCATGCGCGCGGCGCGTAAGTTGATCCAGCGCATCAAGCCCGTCTGTGTCGTCGGCTTCGGCGGCTATCCGACGGTTCCGCCGCTTCTGGCCGCCACGCGCATGGGCGTGCCGTCCATGCTGCATGAGCAGAATGCGGTCATGGGCCGCGCCAACAAGATGCTGGCAACGCGTGTGCGCGCTATTGCCGGCGGCTTCCTCACGGAAAATGGCGCGTTTGCCGAGAAGACGGTGACCACGGGCAATCCCGTGCGTCCGGCTGTCATCGAAGCTGCAAAACGTCCCTATGTGCCGTCCGGGCCGGATGATCCGTTCAATCTGGTCGTCTTCGGCGGCAGCCAGGGCGCGCAGTATTTCTCGAAGGCCGTTCCGACGGCGATCAGCCTGCTTGAGGAGCCGCTGCGCAAGCGCCTGCGGATCACGCAGCAGGTGCGTCCGGAAGATATGGAGACGGTCAACAGCTGCACGAGAAAGCTCGACATGGGCGCCGATGTCGCGCCGTTCTTCAACGATATGGCGGAGCGCATCGGTGCCGCGCATCTGGTTCTCTGCCGCTCCGGCGCTTCGACCGTATCCGAGCTTGCCGTGATCGGCCGCCCGGCAATCCTGGTGCCTTATCCGCATGCGCTCGATCACGATCAGGCGGCCAATGCCGCAGCGCTGGCGGCAACCGGCGGCGTCAAGGTCATCCCGCAGTCGGAGCTCACGCCGGAGAAACTTTCCACCATCCTGCGCGGCGCCATGACCATGCCGGAAAAGCTCGCAAAGATGGCTGCATCAGCCAAGCAGGCAGGCAAACCGGATGCGGCAAACTTGCTTGCCGACATGGTTGAGGCTATTGCCGCGGGACGTTCAATTCAGCAATTCAAGGGGGCAGGCGCATGAAGCTGCCGAAGGCAATCGGCCTTGTGCATTTTATCGGTATCGGCGGCATCGGGATGAGCGGCATCGCCGAGGTTTTGCATAATCTCGGCCATCGCGTGCAGGGTTCCGATCAATCGGAAAGTGCCAACGTGCAGCGACTGCGCGACAAGGGCATTCCCGTCCATATCGGCCACAAGGTTGAGAACCTCGGCGACGCCGAAGTCGTCGTTGTGTCCACCGCCATCAAGAAGACCAATCCGGAACTTGTCGCCGCACGCGAAAAACTGCTGCCGGTCGTGCGCCGTGCCGAAATGTTGGCCGAGTTGATGCGCTTCCGCAGTGCCATCGCTATTGGCGGTACGCATGGCAAGACCACGACGACATCGCTCGTGGCGACGCTTCTGGAGGCCGGCGGTCTTGATCCCACCGTCATCAACGGCGGCATCATCAATGCCTATGGCACGAATGCGCGCATGGGTGAGGGCGAGTGGATGGTGGTCGAGGCCGACGAATCGGACGGCACGTTCCTGAAGCTGCCGGCTGATGTCGCCGTCGTCACCAATATCGATCCGGAACATCTCGATCACTATGGCAATTTCGATGCCGTGCGCGCGGCCTTTCGGCAATTCGTCGAGAACGTGCCGTTCTACGGTTTCGGCGTCATGTGTATCGACCATCCGGAAGTGCAATCCCTCGTTGGGCGCATCGAAGACCGCAAGGTCATCACCTATGGCGAGAATCCGCAGGCGGACGTTCGTTTCTCGAATGTGCGGATCGACGGTACGCGCTCACTGTTCGACGTCGAAATCCGCAGGCGCCGGACGGGTAAGGTGATCCAGATCAAGGATCTCGTGATGCCGATGCCGGGTCGCCACAATATTTCCAATGCGACGGCTGCCGTTGCCGTTGCAAATCGGCTCGGGATATCCAGCGAGGCGATCGCAAAGGGCCTGGCATCCTTCGGCGGCGTCAAGCGCCGCTTCACGCTGACGGGCGAATGGAACGGGGTGAAGGTTTTCGACGACTACGGTCATCACCCCGTCGAGATCAAGGCCGTGCTGAAGGCGGCGCGTGAAGCCTGCACGGGCCGAATCATCGCCGTTCATCAGCCGCATCGCTATACACGCCTGTCGAGCCTGTTCGAGGAGTTCGCCGCCTGCTTCAACGATGCCGACAGCATCTTCCTGGCGCCGGTCTATGCCGCGGGCGAAGATCCGATCGAGGGTATCGATTCGCAGACATTGGTTTCGCGTATCAAGGCCGGCGGCCATCGCGACGCTCGCTATCTGCCGTCGCAGGAAGATCTTGCCGCCATGGTTGCAGAGATTGCACGGCCGGGTGATTTTGTGGTTTTGTTGGGTGCTGGCAGCATCACATATTGGGCAGCATCATTGCCAAAGGAATTGGAAGGCCTCTCGGGTAAGTCCGCATGAAACAAGTAGACGGGGAAAAGCTTCTGGCGTCGCTCGGCGACGGTGTAAAGGACATCAGGGGACGGTTGACGCCGGATGCCCCGATGGATCGTGTGACGTGGTTCCGCGCTGGCGGGCTGGCGGAACTGATGTTTCAGCCGCACGATACGGACGATCTCATCACATTCCTGAATATCCTGCCGGAAGAAGTGCCGCTGACGGTCGTCGGCGTGGGTTCGAACATATTGGTGCGTGATGGCGGCATTCCGGGCGTCGTCCTCAGGCTTTCGGCCAAGGGCTTCGGCTCGGTCGAGCTTGCCGGCGAGAATCGCATCCTGGCCGGTGCCATTTGCCCGGACAAGCATGTTGCGGCAATGGCGATGGATAACAGCATCGGCGGTTTCCACTTCTATTACGGCATTCCGGGCAGCATCGGTGGCGCTGCACGGATGAATGCAGGCGCCAACGGCGTCGAAACAAGCGAGCGCGTTGTTGAAGTGCATGCGGTTGACCGCAAGGGTGACAAGCATGTCCTGACCAATGCGGAGATGGGTTACAGCTACCGTCATTCCGATGCCTCTGAAGATCTGATCTTCACACATGTCCTTTTCGAAGGCTATCCGGAAGACCGCGCCAAGATCCGTGCCGAGATGGATGCGGTGCGCGCTCATCGCGAAACCGTGCAGCCGATCCGGGAAAAAACCGGTGGCTCAACCTTCAAGAATCCGGAGGGTCTTTCCGCCTGGAAGCTGATCGATGAGGCGGGCTGCCGCGGCCTCGTCATCGGCGGTGCGCAGATGTCGTCGCTGCACTGCAACTTCATGATCAACATGGAGCAGGCGACGGGTTACGATCTGGAATATCTCGGCGAGCAGGTTCGCCGCGAGGTTTTCGAGAAGTCCGGCGTCAAGCTGGAATGGGAAATCAAGCGTCTCGGGCACTTCATGCCCGGCCGGGAAGTTCGGCCTTTCCAAGGTGTCACGACGGAATAGGTTCGATGTTAAAGGCTTGAACCTCATGAAATGATTCAACAAAAAGGCCAGGTGAAAACCCGGCCTTTTCAAACTGTTATGCCGCGTTTCTCAAACTTCGTCATTACCCGAAAGCAGGATGCCGATCAGCGAGAGTAAGGCGGCGGCAGCCAGATAGTAGCCGACATAGACGAGGCCATAGGTGGTTGCGAGCCAGGTGGCGATATAGGGCGCCAGCGATGCGCCGACGATGCCGCCGAGATTGAAGGTCATGGAGGCGCCTGTGTAACGCACCGTGGTTGGGAAGGGTGCCGCCAGCGCAGCGCCGATCGGGCCATAGGTAAAGCCCATCAGGGCAAGGCCGATGATCGAGCAGACGAAGGCACCCGTAAGGCCCGCCGTCAGCAGCGACGAATAAAAGAGGCCGAAGACCAGGATGCCGATCGTCGTCAGGATCAAAACCAGACGGCGCGAATAGCGATCGGACAAGAGGCCGGAGACCGGAATCATCAGACCGAAGAAGACGACGCCGACGAGCTGGACGACTAGGAATTGGGCCTGCGAGTAGCCGAGACCGGTCGGCAACGGACCGTTGCCCGGAGGCCTCGTGCCCCAGCTGAGCGTGAAGGCCGTCATGAGGTAGAACAGCACGAAGGTCGCGACCGCGATGATGGTGCCGAGAATCAGGCTGCGGAGGTGCGAGCGGAAAATGACCGCAATCGGAACGGAAACCCGTTCTTCCTTCTCGATCGCGCGCTGGAATTCAGGGGTTTCCGTGATCTTCAGGCGGACATAGAGACCGACAGCTACCAGCACAATGCTGATCAGGAAGGGGATGCGCCAGCCATAATTGAGGAAGTCCGCGTCAGTCATGCTTTCGCGCAGAATCAGGAAAAGACCTGCCGAGAGGATGAAACCGATGGGGGCGCCGAGCTGCGGGAACATGGCATACCAGCTGCGCTTGCCTTCCGGTGCGTTCTCCGTTGCCAGCAATACCGCGCCACCCCATTCGCCACCGAGGCCGAGCCCCTGGCCGAGGCGGCAAAGCGCCAGCAGAACCGGTGCGAGGACGCCGATCGCTTCGTAGGTCGGCAGCATGCCGATCACGACCGTTGAAAGGCCCATGGTCATCAAAGCCGCAACCAGGGTTGCCTTGCGGCCGATCCGGTCTCCGAAGTGACCGAAGATCATGGCGCCGATCGGGCGAGCGAAGAAGGCGATGGAGAAGGTGGCAAATGACTGCAGGGTTGCCGAAGTCGGGTCGCTTGCAGGGAAGAACAGCTTCGGGAAGACGATAACCGCCGCCGTTGCATAAACATAGAAATCAAAAAATTCGATCGTTGTGCCGATGAGGCTCGCGATCAGAACACGCGCCGGAGAATTTGCAACAGCGTTGTTCGATGACGAGGGGGTCGGCGACAGAGGAGATATCGCGTCAGTCATGATCCCACCAATTCATGTGAAGCTAAGGCGCGCTTAGCGGATAAAAATTGTCCTTAGCGTAATTTTTGTTCAACGCAAACGTTAACTGCGCAAGAAATCAGCGGTTGCGTGCTATTGTTTTGCCGTAATTGTTGATTCGTAAGCAATCGAGCGGACATTTGCTGTTGGGTGGGCGTAGTCCGGCGAGTCCTTACCGGATCTTTTTCACCAGTGGTTGATTCTCGTTCAGATTGCGGGCTGAGGAGAAAGCTTTCATGCAGAAAAAACTCATTGCTGAGTTTCTTGGGACGTTTTGGCTCGTATTCGGCGGCTGCGGCAGTGCGATCTTCGCAGCGGCATTTCCGAGCCTAGGTATCGGTTTTCTAGGTGTTGCCTTTGCGTTTGGTTTGACGGTGCTGACAATGGCTTTTGCGGTCGGCGGCATATCGGGAGGGCACTTCAATCCGGCTGTTTCGGTCGGCCTGACGGTTGCTGGCCGTTTTCCCGGCGGGCAGCTTATCCCTTATATCATCGCGCAGGTGATCGGCGCGATCGTCGCTGCGGCGGTGCTTTATCTGATTGCAAGCGGCAAGGCCGAT